>JAZUDJ010000020.1:0-18329 GCA_045639585.1 Bacteroidales bacterium | reverse complement strand
TTGATGGTGATGTTACCAGCACCAGCAGCAACATAAACACGGGCTACAGCGGCCTTACGACGGCCGATTGCATTGATTACTTCTGCCATAGTTGTAAATGTTTGTTTGTGGTGTTGATTACTTCAAAGTGTTGATGTCGATTACCTTTGGCTGCTGTGCAACCTCCTTGTACTCAGCGCCCTCATAAACGCGAACGTTCTTGAGCATCTGACGGCCAAGCTTGTTCTTTGGAAGCATGCCCTTGAGTACGGTAAGGAAGAGAGCCTCATAACCGTTCTTCTTAACTACGCTGGCAGCGGTGTGTACGCGCTGGCCGCTTGGATAGCCGGTGAAGGTAAGCCACTCACGCTCGGTCCACTTGTTACCGGTCATGGTGATCTTGTCGGCGTTGATAATGATAACGTTGTCACCGCAGTCAACGTTAGGGGTGAATGATGGCTTGTACTTACCACGGAGAAGCTTAGCTACCTTAGAGCAGAAGCGACCCATTACCTGGTCAGTAGCATCAACAACCACCCATTCTTTCTGTGCAGTTGCTTTGTTCACAGAAATGGTCTTGAAAGATAAAGTATCCACTGTTGATTGTTGGATTAAAAAAATTAAATAAAGTTATTTATCTCAGACAGCGCCTCAGCTTACGGACTAGAGCTCACCGAGGGTGTCACTGGCTTTCAAAGAAACATAGTTTCCCTAAAATCAGCGCGCAAAGATACGTTTTTATTTTTAAATAAAGGCAAATAATCCTGCCGAACCTTCTTTTTCTAGCCAAAATCGCTCATTTTAAATAAGAAATGCCATCTTGGCAGCACAAATATCGCACTAAAAGAGTGTTGATAACCCTATTTCCTCCTTTTCACCAGAATGGTCTGCATCAGTACCGAAACGACGATCAATAGGACTCCGATCCAGAAACTGCGCGAGAGCTCCCGACCCTCGTCGAAGAGAATCATTGCATAGAGGATGCTATAAACAGGTTCGAGGTTGTAGCTCAACGTCATCGTAAAGGTCGAGACCTTCTGCAAAGCGCGAAGCTGCAGCATGAAGGCTCCGATGGTGAAGACCGAGGCTAGCAGCACGAGGTAAAGGAAGTCGGAGGTGGCCGGCACGACCGGCAACTCTGGACGCAGATAGACGACCAATGGCATAATGAGCGTCAGCAGCATGACGCCGCCAGCCAGTTCGCCATAAAGCATGGTGCTGCTGGAATGACCATGACGACTCATCAGGACCTTGCTTCCGATCGAGAAGAAAGCGCAGGCGGCCGACGAGGCAACACCGAGCAGAATACCGTAGCGATAATGCACATCGAGCTGGAAGATCAGCAGGATACCCAAGACGGGCAAGAGACTGAGAATGAGCTCCGTCCAACGCGGTTTCGACTTGGTCAACAACGGTTCGAGCAAAGCGGTGAAGAAGCTCACCAGCGTGAGGCAGATGACTCCGATGGACACATTGGAAGCCTGGATACTGCCATAGAAAAAGATCCAGTGAATGGCCAGCAGTACGCCACAGCCAGCAATCTCAAGGAAGCGACGAAGCGGGAGCTTATTGAACTGCTTGGTGATAAATAATATCGGCAACAGGATGGCTAGCGCGAACATCATGCGATACCACACGAGAGGCAGCTCGGTGAGCGTGATGAGACGGCCAAAAAGCCCCGTGCCGCCAGCCAGAAGGATGGCGACATGGAGACAGATAAATGCTTGTTTCATATCAGGGGATTGTCACTTGCGAACCTCAGGAATTACTGCTCGCGCCATACCATCGGACCACTGGCCTGGTGAGTAGCAAGGATCAGGACCTCAGCGATTTGCACATGGTCAGGAGCCGAAGCAGCAAAGAAAGCAGTGTCTGCAATATCCTCGCCAGTGAGTGGCTTGATGCCGGTGTAGAGCTTCTTGGCTGCAGCGGTATCGCCATGCAGACGTATGTTTGAGAAGTTGGTCTCTACGAGGCCTGGCTTGAGGTTGGTCACGCGGATAGGAGTCTGGTAGAGATCCATGCGGAGACCATCGCTCAGAGCCTTGACTGCAGCCTTGGTGGCGCAGTAGGTGCTACCGCCAGGATAAGCAGCGTCGCCAGCTACCGAACCGATGTTGATGATGTGACCAGCGTTGCGCTGCACCATGCCAGGAACGACCAGACGGGTGATCATCAGCAGGGCCTTCACGTTGGTATCGATCATGGTGAAACACTCGTCGAGGTCGCACTCATGCTCCTTGTCGACGCCAAGAGCCAAGCCGGCGTTATTGATCAGGATATCAATGGCCTGCCACTCGGCTGGAAGGTTGGTCAGCACCTGTGTAGCGGTCTCACGGTCGCGGACATCAAAAGGAAGGAGCAGCACCTCGGTGCCATACTTGGTTTCGAGTTCCTGCTTGAGCGCTTCGAGCTTATCGGTACTGCGAGCGTTGAGGATCATACGGCAACCATTGGCTGCAAACTTACGAGCACAGGCCTGGCCGATACCAGAAGAGGCACCTGTGACAAAAACGGTCTTATTCATTTCTTTGGTTTTTATTTGGTTCTATTATCAGCGGCAAAGATACGGATTTTTTCTGAGACGACGACATAAAAAGCGTATTTTTTGATGCAAAATTTGGCAATGTAGATTATTAGACGTATCTTTGCACGGTAAAATGTCCTTTATGACAGGACAAGAAGCAAAACCTATTTAAATAATTATCTACATGAATAAGTTTACTATAACCACATTCCTCTTTTCGGCACTTGCATGCTTCCAGTTGCATGCACAGAGCCAGCAGATCCCATTGCTTTCAGGTTGGCGCTTCCAGAACGGAGCTAACGCCGGTGCCGAGGCTACCGAGTTTGACGATACCCGCTGGCAGCAGGTCACCATCCCTCATGACTGGGCTATCGCTGGACCTTTCGACAAGGACATTGACAAGCAGGTCGTCGCCATTGTGCAGAATGGCGAGAAGGAAGCTACCGAGAAGACGGGTCGCTCAGGTTCATTGCCTTGGATCGGAGAAGGCTGGTATCGCACACAGTTCGACATTCCTGAGGGTTATTCTATCGCAGAACTCGTGTTCGATGGTGCCATGTCTGAGCCTCGCGTCTATGTGGACGGTCAGGAGGTCGGCTACTGGGCCTACGGATACAATACTTTTAAGCTCGACATCACCAACTTCCTGCCACGCAACCGTTCGATGGAGGGAGGCCTGATGCCTGGCACTCATACACTTGCCGTGCATCTACAGAATATCGAGGAGTCTTCGCGCTGGTACCCTGGTGCGGGTCTTTATCGCCCTGTCTCTCTCCTCCTGCATCAGCGCAAGTACTTGGAGACCTGGGGAACTTTCGCTCGCACGACCATGGTAAAAGGCGTCAATGCCGACGCAACCAAGGCGGAGGAGGCTCGCGTCTATGTCACCACCAAAGCAGAGGTTGACAAGCATGACGGCATGAAGATCGTCCATACGCTTCTCGACGCTGCTGGCAAGAAAGTCGCTGAAAGCTCGGCTTGGGTCAACAGTTCGCACGAGACCGCGCAGATCCTCTCTGTCAAGGACGCGCAGCTCTGGAGTCCTGAGCAGCCAACGCTCTATACCCTTGTTACTGAGCTCCGTGAAGGCGATAAGGTCTGGGACCGACAGGAAACCAAGACTGGTCTCCGCAGCATCGAATATACCGCTGAAGGCTTTAAGCTCAATGGCCAGGTGCGTAAGTTCAAGGGTGTCTGTCTGCACCACGACCTCGGTCCTCTCGGTGCAGCCTTCAATAAAGCTGCTTTCCGTCGTCAGGTGCGTCTGCTCAAGGAGATCGGTTGCGACGCGTTACGTACCTCTCATAATATGCCAGAGCCTTGGCAGATGGATATCTGTGATGAGATGGGTATGCTCGTGATGGCAGAATCGAACGATATGTGGGTATCGGCCAAGTGCAAGAATGGCTACTCACGCTTCTTCGAGGAGATTGAAGACAAGGCGTTCAACCGCGACGGCAAGGCCTGGTGGGAGCGCGACTTCACCAACCTCGTGCTCGTGCATCGCAACCATCCAAGTATCGTGATGTGGAGCATCGGCAATGAGATCCCTGATCAGGGTAGCGATGTCGGACTCAAATATACTCGTCAGATCCAGAAGCTGATCCACGAACTCGACGGAACGCGTCCTTGCACGCAGGGTATGGATCAGGGCGAGGCGCCAATGTGGAGCGGTGTCTTCCAGGAGATTGACATCCCTGGCTTCAATTACCGTCTGCATGTCTATGAGAAGGGTCTGGAGATGGCTCCAAAGGGATTCGTCCTCGGTTCGGAGACCGCATCGACCATCTCTTCTCGTGGTGTCTATAAGTTCCCTGTCGAGGAGGTTCATGGCGTGGCTTACGACGATGGACAGATCTCAAGTTACGACCTCGAGTCATGTATCTGGAGTAATCTGCCAGACGATGACTGGATGTGGCAGGATAAGAAGCCTTGGGTGATCGGAGAATTTGTCTGGACAGGCTTTGACTACCTCGGCGAGCCAACTCCTTACGACGAATACTGGCCATCGCGCAGCAGCTACTTCGGCATCTATGACCTCGCAGGCCTGCCAAAGGATCGCGCCTTCCTCTATCGTACTCACTGGGCTCCTGAGAAGGAAACATTGCACCTCCTGCCTCACTGGAACTGGAAGGGTCGCGAGGGAGAAGTGACACCAGTCTTCTGCTATACCAACTATCCTGAGGCCGAGCTCTTTGTCAATGGCAAGAGCCAGGGCCGCATCAAAAAGTGTGACGTCTCGATGGAGGATTACCTCGCTGAGCGCCACGCTGAACCTATGCCATGGGGTGGCGAGGTGATGTTTGCCAATGCCGATGCGCCACGTGGCAAGAACCGTCTGGATCGCTATCGCCTCCGCTGGATGGATGTCAAGTACGAGCCAGGTGAACTCAAGGTCGTTGCCTACGACGCCAATGGCAACAAGGCTGCAGAGAAGGTCATCCGCACCGCAGGCAAGCCTCATCACATCGAGCTCGTAGCAGATCGTAGTCAGCTCACCGTCACTCCTACCGATGCTAATGGCAAGTTGCTCGACTCACCAGACCTCAGCTTCGTCACGGCTCGCGTAGTAGATAAGGATGGCAACCTTTGTCCGGATGCTGATCAGCAGCTCCGCTTCTCGGTCAAGGGTGCAGGCGCTTTCAAGGCCGCATGTAACGGTGACGCAACTTCGGTCGAGGTCTTCACTCAGCCAACGATGAAGGCCTTCCACGGCGAGCTCGTGATCGTCGTAGAGGCTGGTGTTGCTGCAGGTAATGCCACACTTACCGTCACGGGCAATGGATTGAAGCCTGCTAAGTTAAATCTCAGCATAGAATAATGAATAGTAATCTCGGCTGGCACGCGCTGGCTCTCCTTGTGGCCTGTATCTGGGGCAGCACCTTCGTAGCCAGCAAGGTTTTGCTCATGGCAGGGCTCACCCCTGCACAGATCATGACCTTCCGTTTCCTGATCGCCTGGCTGCTGATGCTCCCTTGGTGCCACAAGCAACTGAAGACAAATATAAAAGATGAGTTGTGGTTTATGTCGTTAGGCCTCAGCGGAGGTTCGTTCTACTTTCTGGCGGAGAATACCGCTGTGCAGCTCACCTCGGCCACCAGTACCGTGGCGTTGCTCGTCTGCACCACCCCTATCCTGACGGCGCTGATCAATCGCATGGTCTATCGCTCAGAACATCTCTCTTCCCGCTTCATGATAGGCTCGATGGTGGCATTGGTCGGCGTTTCGCTGGTTGTGTTCAATGGCGTGTTCGTCCTCGATGACGATCCGTTGGTCATCATCCTCAGCGTCGCGGCGTCACTGACCTGGGCCATCTACTGCCTCATCATCCGAAAGCTGGACAAGCGCTACTCGTCGGCCGTCGTCACACGTAAGGTCTTCTTCTGGGGAGTCATCACGATGTTGCCAGTCGTCTTCTGCGAGGATCTCGACTTCAGCATCCTGGCCGACCCTACGGTCATCGGCACCACCTGCTTCCTGGCCGTCGTCGCCAGCTTGGGTTGCTTCCTGGCTTGGAACATCGTACTGAAGCGCTTGGGAGTCGTCGTCACGGGCAATTATCTCTACTTCAATCCCGTCACCTCGCTTATCGCCGCCTATCTGGTGCTCGACGAGCATATCACCGTCTTGGCCATCATCGGGTGCATCCTGACCATTGCCGGTGTATACCTGTGCAATAAAAAGAAAAAAGGACCGTCATCCCGACGCTCCCTTTCTCGTGTTTTATTCTAAGATATAGTAGTTATGTTTGTTTTACAAGTGCAAAGATAACTACAATCTTTGAATAATAGCACAAAAAGAGGCGAAAAATTTCAAAAAAAGGGCTTTTTTTAATTGTGCAATCGGTTTTTGTGTTTTTAAACATATAAAAAAATTTGTTTACGCAAAAAAATCGCCCTATCTTTGCAGCACCTTAAAAGAATTAAGAATAACCATAACACAATACCTTAAATAACGCAACCTGAAAGACCTTATTATCTTATACAAGCCTTCAATGGCACATGTGACACACTAAAAAAAGAAGTTCATTTTTCCTCAGGAACGCAACCCTGAGGGGGGAAAGTAAAAAGGGCGGATCGAGAGATCCCCCCTTTTTGTTTTAACCTTTAACCTGTTTCATCCAAGCATCTCCCCGCAGTCTCCACAAGAAAATCGCTCCTCGGAAGCAAAGCTCGATGGCCATGGCAATCCACACGCCCTTGAGTCCCATCCTTCCCGCCATCAGCGCGGCCAGCGTGATACGGACGGCCCAGATAGAGGCAAGGTTCATCGTGCATGGAATCTTGGTATCACCCGCTCCGACAAAGACGCCATAGCAGACGATGGCAGCGGCAAAACCAGGTTCGGCCCATGCCTCGATGCGGAGCACCTCGGTCGTAAGTTGCTGCACCAGTGCATCAGGCGACATCAACTGCATCACCCACGGTGCAGTGACGTACATCACCACCGCCATCAGCGTCATGATACCCACGCCTGCTGCCACGGTGATATAGGCGAAACGTCGCGCCAGGAACTTACGCTTAGCGCCTAAGCTCTGACCAACGAGCGTCGTGGCAGCATCGGCCATGCCATAACCTGGCATGTAGCAGAGGCTCTCGACGATGATACCGAAGCCATTGGCCGCCAGTGCCACCGTTCCTAACGGAGCCACGATGATGGTGCTGGCAATCTGAGCTCCACACATGATGACATGCTCGATACCCATCGGTCCTGCGATGTTGAGACACCAGCGGAGCGTCACCTCGTCTGGTCGGAAACTGCGCTTGCCGTCCTGTCGGAGATTCATTTCTGGCGAACGGACAGCCGCGTACCACATCGTCAATGAGGTGGTTACGATCTGCGCTGCCACCGTTCCTAACGCGGCTCCGAGGACTCCCATACCCAACTGGAAGATCAGGATATAGTTAAAGATCACATCGAGCAGACACGTCAGCGCCTGCATCAAAGCAGGAATCTTCACATTACCCGAGCAACGCAACACGCCTGCAGACAAAGACATCATCTGATGCAATGGCAGCGTGAGGCAGAAGATAGCGAAGTAGAGTGTCGAATTTTGGCAGATCTCCGGATCACCTCCCAGCCAGATCGGGAGCCAAGGCGAGATACAGACACCCAACAGCATCAGCAGCGAACTGAACGCCAACGAAGTGGTGATACCCTGGCGATAGACGTCTCTCGCTCCCGGGAAGTCATTGCCACCGACGTGGTGCGCCACCTGCACATAGAAACCCGTCGACACAGAGTGCGACAAGCCTCCCAGCAGCCACAAAGACGTCGAAACCAACGCGATAGACGCCGACGCCGTAGCTCCCATCGAACCCACCATAGCCGCATCGATATACTCCATCGCGATGGTGGAGAGCTGCGAGAGCATGGCTGGGAACGACAGCAGCGCGGCCAGCTTGAACTGGTCACGCGAAGAGAGATGCTTGCCGTTGCGTATCAGCGCGAGGAGTTCGTCCTTGGTCATCGATTCTCCTTAAGCCAATTGACAAAACGCTGCAAAGCCTCCGTAAGCGTAGCACGGCTGGTAGCCAGGTTGATGCGCAAGTGATACTCACCAGCCTTGCCATAGATGCTACCCTCGGTGAACCAGATCTTAGCCTCCTCCTGCAGGCGGTGGCTAAGTTCCTCGCTCTTCAGGCCTGGCAGCACGTCGCTATAGTTTACCCACATCAGGTAGGTGGCCTGCAGATCTGCGATCTTCAATGCTGGCACCTCCTTATTTAAATAGTCACGCGCGAAAGCGTAGTTGCTCCACACATACTGGCAGAGCTCCTCAAGCCAAGGCAAGCCTTCGTTATATGCCGCCATGATAGCCTCCACGCCGAACGGATTGACGTCGCAGGTCTCATTGATATTGATGGCGCGATCAATCTTTCTGCGCAAGTTAGCCTCTGGCACGATGATGTTGGCATTCTGCAAACCCGCAATATTGAACGCCTTGCTTGGCGAGGTGCAGACGCAATAGCGGAGGCCCTCCAAGCCAGCGTCCTTGTCCGAAGCCACAGTACCGAATGGCACATAGAGCGTCCCCGGAGCTGTGAGTTCGTTGTGAATCTCGTCGCTGATGAGCAATACGCCATGCTTCTGGCAGAGCTGACCCACACGGATCAATTCCTCGCGCTTCCAGATACGACCCGCAGGATTCTGCGGATTGCAGAACAGCAGAACGGTGGTCTTGGCGTGCGAGAGTGCGGTTTCGAACGCCTCCCAGTCAATATCGTAGGACATCAGGTTATTTTTCCCTTCTCCCTGCTCCTTTATACTTTCTACCAGCGGAACATCAATTTCGCGACAACCCGCATTGCGGATCAAAGTATAGAACGCGTTATAGACAGGCGACAGCACCACCACATTATCACCCACCTGACACTCCGCCTTCAGGATAGCAGCGATGGCAGGAATGACACCGATAGTATAAAGAATCTCCTCAGCCTTGATGCGCCACTGATGACGCTTCCAGAACCAACTGACAATCGACTGATAGTAGTCGGCCGGCACGAGCGTATAACCATAGCAAGGATGCATGGCTCGCTTCATCACCGCCTGCTGCACGCAAGGAGCGGTAGCAAAGTCCATGTCGGCTACCCACAGTGGCAGTACACCTGGCATCTCGTCCCACTTGACGCTGCGAGTGTTGCTGCGGTCGGGAGTTTGATCAAATTCAAACATTTGATAATTATGAATTACTAATTACAAATTACTGGCTTGCACGATGGCATTAGCTGGCTGCTTCTGATTCTCGTCGATAATCAACTCTCCGACCTTACCCTCCACCTTGATGGTTCCAGAGGTCGGGTTCTTGATCGAAACCACATCACCCTTAATCGTCGCATCGACCTTAGAATATTCGAATAGCAGATTAGCGTCCTCTCCGAAGGTACAATCCTCCAGGATAAGACCATCCACATAGCAGAGCAACTGCTCGCCGGTCAAGTGGCAGCGCACCAGACGGATGTTCTTGCCATACCACGCCAGGTACTCGCCATTGAGCACCGAGTCATAGATCGTCACGTTCTCACTCTCCCAGAAAGCATCCTTCGAGTTGATCACCGCGTTGTGAATCTCCACGTTCTTGGCGTACTGGAAAGAGTAGTTGCCGCCCTGACGATAGTTGTCGATGCGGATATTCTCCGAGTGCATGAAGAGATAGTCGGCCTGCGCAATCTCCACGTCCTTCAGCTGGATATCCTTACAATCCCAGAAAGTCTCCTGAGCGTGTGGGAACTTACAATTCTCCACCTCGATACCCGTCATTCTGCGGAACATCTTAGGCGCATCAACCTGACAATTAGTCATCTTGAGGTCCTTGCTATACCAAAGGCTGCTACGTGCGCTCTCGGCAAAATAGCAATTGTTGACCTTAAATCCGTAAGTCTCCCAAAAGACATATTTTCCCTCGAAGCGACACTTTTCCGCCTCGATATTCTTTGATTCCTTGATCGATGATTCTCCCACATGGATAGTCACCTCCTCAAGACGCAAATCGCGGGAAGCGTAAAGGGGACGCTCCCCGCCAAATTCTTGGTTTCTGATAATTTGCATGATTCTATTATAAGTTATCACGACTCGCCAAGAATCGTGAATCCGTTCTCTGCCAACACGCGGCAGATCTCGTTGATATGTTCCTGATCACGCGTCTCCATCGAGATGCGCAATACACACGAATTGACATTGATGAACGCGTTGGTTCGCTCATGCAGCACACCTGTGACGTTGGCTCCGAGATTAGCAATCAACTGGCTGACCAAGGTCAACTGACCCGGACGGTCGGCAATCTCAAGCGACAAAGTACAGAGGCGACCACCTTTCTGCAGACCTCGGTTGATGATACGGTTCAGCATCGTCACATCGATGTTACCACCACTCACCACACACACGGTCTTCTTGCCTTCGAGTGGCAGGTTGCCAAACATAGCAGCTGCCACAGATACGGCACCAGCGCCCTCGGCAATCATCTTATGCTTCTCCAGCAAGTGCAGGATAGCAGCGCAGACCTCATCATCGCTCACCGTCACAATGCCATCGACATACTTCTGACAGAGGCTGAAAGTCAGTTCTCCAGGTTCCTTCACAGCAATACCGTCGGCAATAGTACTGACGCTATAAAGACGCTCTATCTGGCCATGCTCAAGACTCTGCTGCATACTTGGAGCTCCTGCTCCCTGCACACCCCAGACCTTGATATTCGGATTCAACTGCTTGGCAGCATACGCAATGCCACTGATCAAGCCACCGCCACCGACTGGCACGATGATGTTGTCAACATCCGACAGTTCATTGAGGATTTCGAGCGCAATAGTTCCCTGACCCGCAATGACTTTCGGATTATCGAAAGGATGCACGAAGGTCATGCCACGCTCGTCGCGTAACTTCAAAGCATGAGCGTAAGCGTCATCATAGACACCTGGCACCAGACAGATCTCAGCGCCATAGCTACGTGTGGCCTCCACCTTGCTGATAGGAGCACCTGCCGGCAAGCAGATACAACTCTTGATACCATACTTCTGTGCAGACAAAGCCACACCCTGCGCATGGTTTCCAGCCGAACAGGCAATCACACCGCGCTCTTTCTCCTCATCACTCAACTGCGAGATCATATAGCTGGCGCCTCGCACCTTGAACGAACCCGTTACCTGCAAGTTCTCCGGCTTGATATAGATCTCGCAACCCGCTTTGATGGAGGGAGCCACCACCAAAGGGGTTTCGCGAATGATATTCTTAAGGACAAACTGAGCGCGATAGATTTCCTGAATCGTCAGTTCTTTCTCCATCTTTTCCGGATTAGAGAGTCTCGAGATATGCAGCTACGTTCTTCTCGATACGAGCAGCGATGTCGTCATTATCAGCAGCTGGCACGAACTTCTCGCCTACGATGTGCTCATAGAGCTCGATGTAACGGTCGCTCACGCTCTGAGCGTATGCATCGGTAATCTCTGGCATCACGTCGCCTGGACGATTCATGAAGTTGTTCTCGATCAACCACTGACGAACGAACTCCTTAGAGAGCTGCTTCTGTGGCTCACCAGCCTCGAACTTCTCCTGATAACCCTCAGCATAGAAGTAACGTGATGAGTCAGGAGTGTGGATCTCGTCGATCAGGATCACCTTACCATCGCGCTTGCCGAACTCATACTTGGTGTCGACCAAGATGAGACCCTTGCTTGCAGCGATCTCCGAACCGCGCTGGAAGAGTGCACGGGTGTACTTGACCATTGTCTCCCAGTCCTCCTTGCTTACGAGACCCTGTGCGATGATCTCCTCTGCAGAGATGTTCTCGTCATGACCCTCATCAGCCTTGGTAGTAGGGGTAATGATAGGCTCTGGGAACTTCTCATTCTCACGCATACCCTCTGGCAACTTCACACCACAGAGTTCACGGCAACCATTCTTATACTCGCGCCAAGCCGAACCGGTCAAGTAGCCACGGATGATCATCTCCACACGGAAACCCTCAGCCTTCAAGCCAACGGTTACCATTGGATCAGGAGTAGCGAGCTTCCAGTTAGGTACGATATCTGCAGTAGCGTCGAGGAAGCTGGCAGCGATCTGATTCAGACACTGGCCCTTGAATGGGATACCCTTTGGCAGGATTACGTCGAATGCAGAAATACGATCGGTAGCAACCATGACCATGAGGTCGTCATTGATGTTATAAACGTCACGAACCTTGCCGTGATAAACAGACTTCTGACCCTTGAAGGTGAAGTCGGTGCGAGTTAATGCTGACATAATTTTATCTTGTTTTTTTGATTTATATTTCCTCGTAATCCGTAATTTGTAATTCGTAATTACTTTATTATACGCGCCAAAGATACACAAAAAAACAATAGGCCGGATTTTTCTTTTCGAATATCCTGCCTATTGTCATTATATTTATTCAAGACCAAGCAGTTTTGACATGTGCAAATAGTCTTTTTGACAAGAATTTACACTTCCTTAATTTGATGCCAAGCGCATAGCATACGATGCGCAACTGGCCGACGAAGAGGATCTAAAGCTAATGGAAGATTTGGAGGATGATATTATAAAGAATCGATAATACAGGACTTCATAGCTGTAGGAACAAAGATTAAGATGAGCGAGAAACGATGCTGCGAAATCTTTGACGAAGTGTATCAGAATTGCGGAGATCTGCGGAGATAACAGATTCTTCGACCTGTGGCTGGCAGAATAAAAAAGCGATTGATTTGAATAAAAAAAATTAATTGTACTGCACCTATTTATGGCAAATAAAAGCAAAAATGAACCAAAGTTCTAAAAAAAAGGAAGAATATAGTTATTTAATAATTTAAAATGTGTATCTTTGCCAACGCAGAAATACTGAAAGCACAGTAATACGATGAATAGAGATAATGACATTTCCTACTTTGTGGCGTTCTGTATCGAACAATACAAGCATACGAAAGGAATGGATGGAGTCGAGGTCGCTTCACTATTCTTTTCGACAGGTGTGTCATCATACCTCGCAGAGAATTTTGATGTACTCCACACGCAAAGTCGCCAGTGGCTAATGGAAGAAATTGATGATTTTATCGAAAGGAGGAAGGCAATATGAAGGTTTATCATGGAAGCTTGGAAATAGTGCGCAACCCAGAAATCCGCAAGCCCAACCGCACTCTCGATTATGGTGAGGGATTCTATACCACTACCGATTATCAGCAAGCAGTTGATTGGGTAATGCGGCACAAGAAAGATGCGGAAGAAGGGTATGTAAACGTCTATGAAGTTGACTTGGATGTGGTCAAGAACCTCAACACCCTTTGGTTCGATGAGCCCACTGATGAATGGATAGATTTTGTAGACAACAATAGAAACAAGACTGGGTTCACACACAACTATGACTTCGTGTATGGACCAGTTGCCAACGATAGAGTTTATGCTTGCTTTGCACTTTACGAAAGTGGAGTGTTCAATAAGGAAGACCTTCTCAGAGAGTTGAAAGTATATGACCTTGTAGATCAGCTGTTGTTCCACACAAATGCGGCATTAAAGCATCTGGCATTCAAGGAAGTTGAAACCATCAAATTGCGATAGAGAAGATGAACTTAGAAGTCACACAGCAGAATCTGTATCTATTCCTGCCCGGAAAGATAGCAAACGTAGCTGGTATCATTGCCGCCAACGAACATTGTTCTCAACTAGAAGCTTTGCAACGCTTCTATGCCTCTAAGACCTATCAAGGACTTCAGCGTGAAGAAACCAAGCTCTGGCATCTTGGAGCCGTAGCACTTTACGAGATGTTCTGCGACAATGCGGCAAGCTAATTCTCGAAGAAGAAACACCATCCCGACACGCTATTGGGGTGTGGAGGGTATAAAACGAAAGAAAAATATCAAAAACAGAAAGTACAGAAATATAACATATTAACATATAACGCGCATTGACTATTATTTGCGTTCTCCTGAATGGCCTAGGAAACCGATTACAGAGATAAGAACACAAAAATAGTGGTTAGGCAACTTCCGAGGGTGAAGTGTGCCTTATCCATCGTTTTAATAAGTCAATGTTCATGCTTTTGGGCATGGGCATTTCTTAACGATGGATGAGGTCTCTTTTCCTAGGCAGCCTCGGAGAACGCATAAGAAGGTTCATGCCCTTTTTGTGCGCTCACGTGAGTGGTAGATCGATGCACTAATTATTATGCAACGATATATCATTATGGCACAAGAGAATATTGACGAGCTTCATCGTCAGATTAAAGAACTGGAGAACAAGGTTGCCTATCTCAATGCACAACTGAAGCAGGAGAATCGTTTCGGTTTGCAATGGATAGACGTACCCGAAGCTTTCGATGCTGAGAGTGAGAACAAGATACCCATACTTGAGGAAGTTCCCGAACTTGCTATCACCAACGATGATGGCAAACCTACTCACATCCTTATTGAGGGTGATAACTATCACGCACTTACTTGTTTGAACTATACACATCATGGCAAGGTGGACGTGATTTATATCGATCCACCTTATAATACGGGTAGCGATGGATTTACTTATAAGGACAAGAGATTCCTTGACAAGTATCCGGATGGCGCGAAGCTTCCAACGAATCATCCATTAAGACATAGTTCATGGCTCTCTTTTATGAAAAAGAGGCTAGAGCTTTCATACGATTTGCTTAAGGATGATGGAGTTATCTTTATTAGTATCGGAGATGATGAACTTGCTCATCTCTCTTTGCTTTGTGATAGTATTTTTGAAAAAATAGCTGTAGTTCCAAGAATCGCAAAGAAAGGTTCTGATCAAGGCACTCATTTCCGTCCAACAAAGGATTATGTACTTGTATATGCCAAGAATAAAAGCCTTGTAGGTGGATTTGAGGGTACAGAAATGGGAGAAGAGAAAAGCTATCCGTACTCTGAGCAAGGACGCGAATACAGAAAAGCACACTCGCTTTATCAAGCATCATTAGATCCACTTAGAGGTTGCCGAAATCAGCGCTATTATATTGAGGCACCTGATGGAACACTCATTATACCTCCTGGCGACAATTTCCCAGAGGAAAAACGTGATGGAGGTAAAATAGCTCCTATTACACGAAACGACAAGGTTTGGCGATGGAGCGAGCAATCATATCAGATGAACAAAGAGATTATAATGTTCGATAAATCTAAAAGGTCACCATTAGTAGATAGCAATGGAAAACATACAGATTGGAACGTTTATGAGAAGAAGTATAAGGACGAAGAACTTGCAGACATGCAAAATCCTTTGCCCAACGATGTGTTATATGACTTCATCAACACATTAGGTACGACAAGGCTATCAAAGATTGACATTGATTTCGCATTCAGTAAGCCATTTGAATTGGTAGAGTACCTCATTAATATTACAAACAAGAAGAAGGATTCTATAATTTTGGACTTTTTCTCTGGAAGCGGTACCACGATGGAAGCTGTGATGCAGTTGAACAACGATGACAACGGATGTCGAACTGCTATACTTTGTCAAGACGCATTTGACAATGTATGCGAGCTAATAACCCGTGAGAGGAATCTTAGAATCATGAATGGCTATACAAACAAGAAAGGGCTGGTAACAGAACCTCTCGGCAACTCCCTCAAGTACTACCGTACATCCTTTGTTGGCTCCAACGCCAGCAGTCAAGCGACCGATGAAGATAAGACAATTCTTGCACAAAAAGCTGGCTGTCTGCTTGCCCTTGCAGAGAATACACTCTACGAACAGAAAACTACAGACAATTACCAGATATTCAAGGATAAGGACAAAGATGTCTGGACAGCTGTTTATTTCAAGGAGGATGTACGTCCGAAGTTCTTCAATGAGTTCGTGGATGAGGTAAAAGATCTGAAAGGACTGAAGAACGTTTACATCTTCAGTTGGGGCGAGGTGGGGTCTTTTGAATCATATTTCGATGACGATCCACATGCCCACATCAAAGGCATTCCGCAGCCAATTCTCGACATTTACAAATCACTAAATTCGTAAGAGCCATGGAGAGCATAAGATTTCAGATAGAGGCAGTTGAAAAATTGATAAACAATATAAAGATGCTTTGGAGCAAACCTGAGCGTCAGATACCTATTGTGTTCAAAGCCCCGACAGGTAGTGGTAAAACCTACATGACGGAGAAAATGATTTGCGATCTTGCTGAGCAACCAGATTGGGACAGAGATGTGGCATACGTATGGATAACTTTCTCAGAAGATTTGGCTATGCAGAGTAAGGAGAAATTTGACATTTACTTCCCAACGGATAAGCATGGACGTTTGTTGACTATTGAGGATTTCAACCTTGGTGCACTGCAAAAGCATGATGTGTTGTTCTTGAATTGGCAAAAACTTGTGAGCCAGAAAGCCGAAGACAGAATATACAGAAGACCGGATGATCCACGTATGCGGCATGAAAGCCGTGTGTATTTTGAGGACTTCGTTGAGAACACACATCGCAATGGTATTGAGATTATTCTCATCATAGACGAGTCACACCTTAACCTTACAGCAGCATCGAAGCGTGATGTTATTAATCCTTTGAATCCGAAAATCAAGTTGAATGTTTCGGCAACTCCAAAACCAGAGACAGTTAATGAGGCATTCAACGATGGAGCCATTGTCAAGATAGATCATGCAGATGTGGTGGCTGAGGGGTTGATTAAGGAAAACCTTATCTGCCAGACGGAAGAGGAACTGAAGAAATACGAAGGTGAGGACATGGATCATGTTCTCCTCAAACTGGCTATCGACCGAAGAAAACAAATAAAAGAAGAGATAGAGTCGTTTGGAGAAAATATCAATCCTCTCGCTATCATTCAGTTGCCTAATGATGATGAAGAACTGAGAAATGAAGGAAAACCAACGAAAGAAGAAATTACGAAAGAATATCTTATCTCACAGGGCGTAAAAGCCAATCGTATTGCATCTTGGTTTACAGGCAAGGCAAAACCCGTAGGATTGGAACAGAATGATAGCGAGTACGAGTACTTGCTCTTCAAAACGGCTGCTGGCACAGGATGGGATTGCCCTCGCGCTCAGGTGTTGGTGATGTTTCGTGATATCAAATCGCAGATTTTCCATACTCAGACAATTGGACGAATCCTTCGTGTACCTATTATGAATGAAGAAGTATCGAAGGTATTCAGAAATGGCTATATTTACACAAACTTCTCACGTGATGCTGTTGAGCATGCTGATTACGAAGGTATAGGAAACAAACCTAAAACTCTCATTGCAAAGAACAAGAAAGGCGAGGATTATGTGATTGACCCTAAACTTCTGACGGACTTCCTTTCGCGTGTTGATTATGGCGACCTTGGTAAGTCGGGCGAGTTCCAGCAATGCCTGTTTGATACTTTCAACGGGTTTTTCAATATAGATGAGGATGATGCTTTTGATGTGCTAAGAAGTAAACTGACAGCTAAAGGATTGAATGTGTCTGCAGAGTTTGTTCACAATATCATCAGCAATACTGAATTCAAGGATTTTGAGAAGATCGGCATAAAGCTTAAGGAGGCGCACGAAACAACGCAAGATTGGAGCCGTAGTGACGTTCAGAAATGGTTTACGCTTACGCTTGTCAACATTCTGAAATCGCAGACAGACAATGATTGCAAGGTGGGCAACATTGTGCGTTCTATTCCTACTCTGAAAAGTGCTGTGCGGTTATGGTTCAAGTATTATGCATTGCCATCAGAATCGGAAGATAGATGGTACAGAGTTTTCCTGAATGACACTATCAACAACGAAGCCAACAGCATATTCAGACGTCTTATAACAGACACCTTGAAGGCTTATCATCCTATTCTGGAGGAGCAATTGAAGAAGCGTAGGGAGGAACAAGAGGAAAGGCAAAGTGAGCCTTTCGTTCTGAAGAAAATGTATGCTTACTCCGAGGACTATGAAGACCTGCCTGAGCATAAGAGCCTGCTTGCCCCATTCTATCTTCGCAAGGGTTATACAGGTAGGATTACCGAAGAGGAATTTGCCAAGTATCTAGAAGAGAGCAACGGTATAGATTGGTGGTTCAAGAATGGTGATAGTGGTAAGGATTGGTTAGCTATTCGTTACTATAACGAGGTGACGAAGCAAGACGCCCTGTTCTATCCTGACTGGGTTTTTCGCAAGAAAGATGGCACAATTGGCATCTTTGACACAAAGGGTGGACAGACAGCATCATCAACCGAAACGAAGAATAAGGCTGAAGCTTTGCAAAAGCGTCTGAGTGTCTTGCCCTGAAAAAACTTGACTCAAAAAAGATTAATCATGTATAGTTATGAGTCAATCAACCGAAAATCTCGAGTTCTTCGCCAGCGAATAATGCAGGAGCAAGATCCATTTAAGCGCAAGGTTTTGCTATGTTATAT
>JAZUDJ010000019.1:0-12024 GCA_045639585.1 Bacteroidales bacterium | reverse complement strand
CTCCTTAGTGAAGAATAATATCGGCCAGTTGCATGAGTCTTATAACAATATTATTAATATTTTCAACTCGCTCTTTGAAAATCTAATCTATTGATAATCAAGACTAACTGCTTCGTCTTTTGCGTTCATTTAGAGCCAAATATGCTTGACATGACAGCAATGGAGTATGTTTAACTATTTGATAATCAGGGCTAAGACCCTCGTTCAACGAGGAAGAGTACTAAATCCACTATTTGGTTTAGTCAATGCAAATCAGGTACTAAACAATAAGACGAAACCGTTCTGTTTGAATGGTTTCGTCTTTTTACGACATTTATGGCACAGAATAAACAGAAAGGAGCATGGCAGCAGCAGAACGCTGAGTTCATGCAGAAGATTAGTCAGGATGCAGAGGCAAAGAGCCTTGGCAATGGTGTGTATTATAAGGTAATAGAGACAGGAACAGGAGAGACCAAACCTATGATGAATTCGGTCGTCACCTGCCACTACAAGGGTAGCTTGGTCAATGGAAAAGTATTCGATAGTTCGTTCGATCGTAACTGTCCAGAGGCTTTTCGTTGTCGCGACCTGATTCCAGGATTCACTTCTGCGTTAGTCAATATGACGGTTGGTGATCACTGGATAGTATATATTCCTTATGATCAGGGTTATGGCACTCGTAATAGTGGCCCGATTCCAGGCTTCTCAACGCTAATCTTTGAGATTAAGCTTATTGCTATTGGCTAACGAATATTGAAATTCTTATTTGATGGCCTTCTTCACCTTCCTGGCAATGACCGTCGCGCCAGCCGCATTCGGATGAATGCCATCGGGGAAGTTCTCTGGCATCTTGCTCGTAGCCTTATAGAGGTCGATGAGCTTCCAGTGGTGACGCTTGGCCATCTTGCGGATAGCAGGGAGTTCATAGCGCGCGATGATACTGTCGCGGATGTGATAGTTCTCCCAGTAAGCCTTGGCAGGTAGTGCGATGAGGATACGCGGATGTGACTCCAGCTGCTCAAACTCCACGGCCAGCGCCTCCAGACCTGCGATGAATCGTTCCGTTCCTGCCCAGTTGCGCTCTTTGCTGTCATTGGTTCCAAGCTTGATCACGCAGATGTCAGGCCGGAAGGCCTTCGCGTCCTTGTATTCCTGCGTCTTCGTCCAAGGCGAATCACCCTCATTCTGAGCCGTCGTACCGCTCACGCCGAAGTTCCTGACCTCATAGCCCTCTCCAAGCATCTGCTGCAGCTGCACCGGATAGGCGTCATGCTCGCGGTCTTCGATGGCATAGCCATACGTGATGCTATTGCCGATGCAAGCCACGCGTATCTGTGCTACGATCGTCTCCGTAGCCCACAACAAGGTCAATAGCAGTGCTGATGGTATTATCTTATGCCAAATCTTCATCGCCTTGATTTTCATGATAATGCACGTCTGATGGCGTCTGCCCATCCGTCCTTCATCTGCTGTACTCGCTCTTGATCGGTCGTTGGCTCAAAGACGCGGTCGATGGCCCATTGTCTCTTGATCTCGTCAATATCCTGCCAGAATCCCACAGCGAGGCCTGCCAGATAGGCGGCTCCCTTGGCCGTGGTCTCCACGATGGTCGGACGTACCACCTTCGTGCCAAGCACGTCGGCCTGTACCTGAAGCAGATAGTTGTCGCGACTTGCACCGCCATCCACCTTAAGATCTCCGAGGTCGATACCTGCATCCTTGCGCATGGCATTGACAATGTCCATTGTCTGGAAGGCGATACCTTCGTCGGTAGCACGTGCAATGTGGCCGAGCTTCGTGCCACGTGTGAGGCCTGTGATGGTACCCTTGGCATTCGGATCCCAATAAGGAGCTCCAAGGCCTGTGAGCGCTGGCACGAAATAGACGCCACCGTTGTCCTCCACGCTGAGCGCAAGTCCCTCGATGTCTCTTGACTTTTTGATGATTCCCAATCCGTCGCGCAACCACTGCACCACGCTACCTCCCACGAAGATCGATCCTTCGAGCGCATAAGTCACCTTGTCACCGATCTTCCACGCAATGGTCGTCAGGAGTCGGTTCTGCGAATAGATGGCCTTGTCGCCCGTATTCATCAGCAGGAAACATCCTGTGCCATAGGTGTTTTTGACCGATCCTGCCTCGGTACACATCTGTCCGAAGAGAGCGGCCTGCTGGTCGCCGGCAATACCGGCAATCGGGATCTGCTGACGGACAATCGACGTATCGGTATATCCATAAACCTCGCTCGACGCGTGTACTTCTGGCATCATGCTGCGAGGGATGCCAAAGAGCGCGAGCAACTCGTCGTCCCAATCTAATGTGTGTATATTATAAAGGAGTGTGCGACTGGCGTTCGATACGTCGGTCACATGCTTCCGTCCCTTGGTCAGGTTCCAGATCAGCCAGGTGTCTACGGTTCCGAAGCGCAACTTACCTGCGTCGGCCTTCTCGCGAGCGCCTTCCACATGGTCGAGGATCCAACGAATCTTCGATGCACTGAAGTATGGATTGAGGATGAGGCCCGTCTTCTCGCGTATCTTCTGTTCCTGCTGCACGAGGCCTGTTTCGCTACAGAAAGCCGCCGTACGGCCATCCTGCCACACGATGGCATTGTAGACAGGATCACCCGTCTCAGCATCCCACACGATCGTCGTCTCTCGCTGGTTGGTGATACCTACAGCCGCTACATCGTCGGTGCTGATATTGCCTTTCACCAATGCTTCGATGATCGTTGAGGCCTGCGAAGACCAGATCTCGCGTGGACAATGCTCCACCCGTCCTGGTTGCGGAAAGATCTGCGTAAACTCCTTCTGAGCCACAGATGCGATGTTTCCATCATGGTCGAATACGATCGTACGGGAGCTGGTCGTTCCCTGATCCAATGCTACGATATACTTTTTCATAGGTCTGTATCTTTTTTTAAGGTTGCCAAGGATAAGAATTATGCGGCAAATATAATCATTTTTCGTTAATGCTGGTACATTATTTATAATAATAGAACATTTTTGTGCGAAATTGATCGAAAGAATTAAAATTATCGCTATCTTTGCGCAATAAAGACAATCAAAAACGGATTTGTCATCCTGAGCAAAGCGAAGGATCTCACGCGTATGTATTTAATCTATAAATCATATTTCTATGAATTTCTATTTTCTCGAATTCCTTGGCACCCTCTTCCTCATCCTCATCGGAGAAGGTGTCAATGCCGCCTCCTCGTTAGAGAAGTGCAAAGCGAAAGGCGCTGGTTGGGTCTTTATCACCCTCGGTTGGGGACTTGCCGTGATGGTCGGCGCTCTTGTCTCGTCTCCATCCGGAGCGCATCTCAATCCTGCACTCACCGTAGGTCTCGCCCTGGCTGGCAATTTTGACTGGTCACTGGTTCCTGGCTACATCCTCTCGCAGATGCTCGGAGGCTTCTGCGGAGCCGTCCTTGTCTGGCTTTTCTATCGCGATCATTTTGCTGCTACCGAAGACCCCGACACCAAGCTTGGCGTCTTCTGCACAGCTCCAGCTATTCCGAATAAGTGGAACAACCTCTTCTGCGAGATCGTCGCCACCTTCGTCCTCGTCTTCTGCGTCTTCTGCATTCCTGTCAATTTCGGTGGCGAAACAGGCCTTGTACCTATCACCTACGTCATCGTAGCCATCGGCATGGGTCTCGGTTCAACCACAGGTTACGCGCTCAATGCAGCTCGTGACATTGCTCCACGCTTTGCACACACCGTCCTTCCAATCCCTAACAAAGGCTCTTCTCATTGGGAATACGCCTGGATCCCTCTCTGGGGTCCTTTCATCGGAGCTGCACTTGCGGCAATGCTCTGGAATGCAATGGCATAATTCCTATTTAGCACATCACAAAAATCCGGTTTTCTTTTTAAAACACGAATTATCACGAATTATCATAAATTTTTCATTAATAATTATTTATGATCCATTCGTGATAATTCGTGATAATTTATGTTTAAAGGTAATTTAGGTTTGCAAGATCAATAACTACTCTTTACAACGAGCAATTATTCGCCTACCTTCTTACCCGACATCAGCAAGTCAACGAGTGGCTTGTCCTTGTAGTCGTTCTTCTCCTGATCCCAAAAGCCGAAGTCTGCATCGTAGCACCAGGTGGTCCAAGCGATGTTGAACTCATCGAATACCGAAAGCATATCGCGTGTCCAAGCATAAGCCAACTCACGATCTACTGGCTCGAAGACACCCCACTCGCCGCAGAAGAGCTGGAGGTTGTACTTAGCTGCTACCTCGATAGCGTCAGCCATCTGCTGGTGAATGGTCTCACGTGTCCACTCCATCTTGGTATAAGGCTCGATCAGGCTCTTGATGGTGTCTGGTGTTGCTGCATAATCCTCTGCAGAGACGAGTACGCCAGGATAGTTAACCTTGCCTGAGTAGTCATGAGTAGTAACCCACCATGCACCGTAATGGGTGAGGATCTGTGGATTGTAGTAGTGGAATGAAAGGATGATGTTAGGATCGTTCTCTGGTACGCGGAGGTACTTGAAGGTCTCAACACCCTGCCAGAGGTTTGAACCGATGACGAGAGTACGGGTTGGCTCCAACTCACGCAGCGCCTTGTGTACCTTAGCTACGAGCTGGTTCCACTGCTCATGCTCCTCTGCAACTGGCACGTTCATGAACTCATAAGCCACCCAAGCGGTGCTATAGCCATTGAGTACCTCCGAGAGCTGACGCCAGAGGTTGATCAGGCCTTCCTGAGCCTCCTCGCTGGTGAAGAGAGTATTGCTTGCACCCTCATTGACTGCATTGAAGTAATGTGCACGGATGATGTGGAGATCCACGATGGCGCGAAGATTGTGCTGACGGCACTCATCGAGGGCCCATGTCAAGAGATCCCAAGCCTCCTGCAACTTATTGCCATCCTCATCCCAGAACTGTTCCTCGTCGATAGGGATACGTACATGGTCGAAACCAAGCTCCTCGAGGCGAGCGAAGTCATCGTCCTGAATGTGGTTCTTACGAGCCTCCCCACGGTCGATGTTGTTCTGCGAGAGCCAGTGGCTGAGGTTAGTACCGCGCTTGAGTACGAAAGCGCCTTCGTCCTGTGTCTCAGCAGGCTTAGCTGCACAAGCACATAGCATTACTGCGGCAAAACATGCTGCCAGTACGCCGAAGAAAATCTTTTTCATCGTCTTTAGTTTTTGATAAGTTTTGATTGATATAGATTAGAAGATAATTATTCGCTAGTCATAATTCCGCCACAAAGGTAGCGCTTTTTCTTGACTTCTCCAAATATTCAGCATTATTATTTCGCAGAAACCACAATTGCGTACCGGATTATGGCTTCGCTCATCGTGGCATCCTCTCCACTGTACAGTGTAGGAGATGCCTTGCTCATGGCATCCTCCCCACCGTACGGTGTAGGAGATGCCTTCATGCAAGAACGGACAAACTGAATGCAAGGCGTCCATTCCTTCATCAAAAATATTGACGTTGTGTACGTAACGTTGATATCTTTTATGCAGGAATGGACGTTTTGCTTTATGTTATATCCTTATCATAGTTTTCGATTATCCGCATGCCATGTGTTTGTCGTCACGAATAGAGGGTGTATCTTTGCGGCGTCTTACAGACAAGCAGTATTAATTCAAAACCTCTATGATTATGATCAACACATCTATCTACACGCTGCTCAACAAGCAGATCAATGCAGAGATCTGGTCGTCGTATCTCTATCGTAGCATGTCGCTCTTTGCCGAATCGCATGGCTATCGCGGCATCAGTAACTGGTTCTTCATTCAGTCGCGTGAGGAACTTGATCACGCTCGTATGATCGAGAAGTATATTCTTGCTCATGACCTGCAAGTCAAGCTCTTACCTATCGCCGATGTTCCTTCCGAATGGGCTTCTCCTCTTGAGATGTTCCGCCAGGCGCTCGCTCACGAGAAGACAATTACGCGCAAGATAGGAGAGATCGTCGAACATGCGCAACGGGATCGTGACTATGCTACCTGTAGCTTCCTCACGTGGTTTATTGACGAACAGGTCGAGGAGGAAGAGTCTTGCTCTTACCTGATCCAGCAGCTAGAGAAAGCTGGCGACATGCCGTGCTACTTCATGCAGATTGACTATGAGCTGCAGCAGCGGAAGTATGAACCGAATGAGGAGAAGGGGCATGCGAAGTGGTATGCGTGATGCTTCGGCTGGAAGCCGAATCGGCTTCCAGCCGAGATTCCCGGACTTCAACTAATATTTGCTATTTCGCAGAGAGTTAACAGCCTTAAGACTTTAATTCTTTGATCATCTTGAGCATCTCGTCAGTAGCCTTGTTGACCTTCTTCCATTGAGAAACAACGGAGCCGATGACGAAGGTGCAGAGGATGAAGACGAAGATGGCGTGTTCGAGGTTCTGCATTAGATCGCTTTTTGTCTCGAAAAACAGGAAAACCGACCAGATAACCAAGCCGATGGCGGCATAGAGCATATTGCTATTATTGAGGTTCTTCCACTTCGAGATCTGTTCTGCTGTTTCGGTGAGGCTGTCACTCATCAGGTTCTCGTGGATGTTGAGCTTGTAGTATCGATAGCCAAGGAAACCACAGAAGATCAGCCAGATAGTGTTGGCGATGGCAAACACGAGGCTGCCGTTGCCAAGTACGAAGTGCGAGTAGAGGAATACGCCTGCTGCGGCTGCGATGATCAACATGCTGATGATGCTGGCTGAGCGCTTAGCGGTCAGGGTGTCACGATTTGCCTTGATAGTGGCTTCTAACATCTGCTGTGAGATTACTTCGTGATTGGTTGCAAAGTTCTTCAGAACATTCATCTGAGCCTTCATTACCTCGAATTCGTTGCTGTCTACAAAAGTTGTCATAAGTCAATAGTTTTTATGAAGTTAATAATGCTTTAGTTCATTTGTTTAAGTTGCTCCTTGATGCGTACCAGTCGGACGGATACGTTCTTGGCCGATATGCCTACGATCTGACCGATCTCCTCGTAGCTGAGGTCTTCGAGCCAGAGCATCACGATGGCTCGGTCGAACGGTTGAAGCTTGTGGATGCGGTCGTGCAGCATCTTGATCTGCTTGTTGTCCTCTGAGCTCGAAGTGACGCACATCTCGTCGGCCGTCACCTCTGGCTTGCGCTTCTTCTTCTCGTCCTGCGTGATGCAGGTGTTCATGGCCACTCGCCACACCCAGTTCTTCTCTTCGCAGTTGCCCTTGAAGGTGGCGTAGCCTTTCCAGAGCTTGATCAGCACTTCCTGCATCAGGTCGTTGGCGTCATCGGGTTCGTCGGCAAACATGAGGCAGACGGAGTAGATCACCGACTTGTGCTTCTTGATCAGCAAGCTGAATTCCTTTTCGTTCGTATTCATATCTTTTTTTTATTTCTTTATTTTCGATCTTGTTTTTTCAATCTTGTCCGATTGTTTTTGTTCGATTGATCTTGTTTTCAAGACCCTTTCTGCCTATAAGACCTTCGCATTTCACGGTTTACTACACGAAAAACGAAAAATTTTCGAAAAAATTGAGAAAAAAATAGCAGAAGCCCCGAAATCGTCGAGAATTTAGGGCTTCTGTTATATATATAATAATATGTTTGCTTTTTTTTGTAATAAGAAACCACGATTACTGCGCGTAATCCATGATGCGAGGCAACTTGTCGAGCGTCACCACTCTTGGATTTGCATAGACCTCGCGAATCATATGCTGATCGTGCTTCTTGCAATGTTCGCCACTCCAGAGCCTCCACCAGCTCCAGTTGGCACCTACTTGCTGACAGAGATCCGGATCAGGAATGGTACCGCACTCGTGATATGGAATAGTAAATAGAATATGTGATATGATAGACAATGCAAAGTTACAGATTTTTTCTGAATTGTGGATGAATTTTGCAAAGAATTTGAGAAATCAACCAGTATTATGCAATATAACAAGGTTTAGTAGAAATAATGTGCTGCAAAATTGGTTGATAGAAGCATGACTATGCCGATGGCATTTAGTTTCTCTTCAACCGTATGTCTCATGTAAACCTCTTGTGTTGTGTCCAACTTTTGGGCTCATATCAAGGGAAGGGATTTTTAGCAGTAGGAGGAAGCAAAAAGATTCTTTGATAAAGTCTTAGTTGACGAATGACTTGTTGGCCCACTTGAAGTTATTCCAGCGACGGACGAAGACGTAGCCACGGATGTTCTCGTCGAGGAGGAAGGCTACCCACATGCCGACAAGGCCAAGGCCGAGGGTGATGCCAAGGAGGTAGCCAAGGCCGACGCCGACGGACCACTGGACGATGAGGCCGACATAGAACGGATAGTTGATGTCGCCTGTGGCACGGAGAGTATTGCAGGCCCAGATGTTGATACACTTGCCGACCTCAAGGATGACGTCGACCCATAAACACCAGATGATGAGGCGGATAATTTCCTGATTGTCGGTCAGGATATCGGCAATGAAGGGTCCTAAGAGCGCCACGATGAGCGAGAAGCTGACGCTGACGATGGCGCCACGATGCCAGGCAAACTTGCCTACGATATAAGCTGCACGTGTCTTGTTGTCGCCTACGAGATGTCCGATGATGATGGAGTTGCCTTGCGCGATGCAGATGGCATAGAGGTAGACGAACATGACGATATTGACGATGTAGGTACGTGCGGTGAGCGCTTCGTTGCTGATGGCGTTGATGAAGTAGAGGAGGGTCATCTGCTGCAGGTTGTACGAGATGTTCTCTCCAGCTGAGGGGAGGCCGATCTTGAGCAGATCGCGCAGCTCGTGGCTTGGGAAGCACTTGAAGAGGCGCTCTGGCATCTTGGTGAAGAGCTTCTTGCGAAGGATGATGCAGATGACGATCATCGAGATGACGCGCGAGAGGCTGGTAGAGATGGCTGCACCGTCAGATCCTAAAGCTGGCATGCCGAACTTACCGAAGATCAATGCATAGTTGCCGATGATGTTGATGACATTGACCACAGCAACGACCATCATCGGATAGATCGGCTTGTCGGCGCTACGGAGGATGGTATTGACGGTAGTGGTGATGGCCTGTGTGAATGCGAAGCCACCTACGATCTGCAGATAGGGCTTGCCGTAGACCATGAGCTCGGGACGGATGCCCATGAGCGAGAGGATATCTTCGGCACCGAAGAAGAGGACGACACTCACAAGGAGGCCGACGAGCAGGTTGAGCAACAAAGCTACGAAGCCCACGCGTATGAACTTATCCTGTCGGCCAGCTCCGAGATACTGGGAGCAGAGGACGATAGTACCTGCATTGATGATAGTAAAGAGGAGGAACACCAGCATGAGGATCTGGTTATCCATACCTACTGCTGCCACGGCTTCGTCGCTATACTGGCTGAGCATGAAGGTGTCAATGCCACCTAAGAGCATTGTAAGGAGTGTCTCAACAAAGATGGGGGCGACGAGTTTGTTGAGATCCTTTTTAAGATTGACCATTTAACACAATACCTTTAATCGAAGGGGATGTTATTTGAACATCCCCTTGAGAATCTCCTGTGTCACCTTACGTGTCACGGAAGTTGTAGCTGAAGATGCAGCTTTGCCAAGGATGCTGCCACTTGAAGACTTGCTCTTCTTGCCTGTAATACTGTCTGATACGCTCTTGCCGACGCTACGTGCTACGCTGGTGGCTACGGCTCCGATAAGGGTGCCGAAGATGGTGCGTGTCCAGCTGCTCTTCTTTGAGTTGGCTTTCTCTTCCTTGGCTTTCTCTCTCTCGAGACGAGCCTGCTCTTTCTCTGCTTCTTTCTGAGCCTTCTCGGCTTCCTTGGCTTCGAGTTCCTTCTGCTTCTCAGCTTCGGCCTCCTGCTTGGCTGCAGAGAGAACCTCGTAGGCTGACTCACGGTCGAAGAAGTCCTTATATCCCTTGATGCGAGCTGGAGCGAGCGACTGTATGTCGAGGCGCTGGCCTTCGGTGACTGCTCCGATCTGGCTGAGAGGGAAGAGGATACGTGCACGCTCTACGATGCCAGGAGCGCCTTTCTCGTCAAGGAATGAGACGAGTGCTTCGCCGGTCTCGAGCTCGAGGATGGCGTCTTCGGTCTTGAAGTCTGGATTGGCACGGAAGGTCTGTGCAGCGGTACGGACGGCTTTCTGATCCTTTGGAGTGTATGCGCGAAGAGCGTGCTGAACACGGTTGCCAAGCTGACCGAGGATGTTCTCTGGGATATCGGTTGGCAACTGTGAGATGAAGTAGATGCCGACGCCTTTAGAGCGGATGAGACGGATCACCTGCTCGAGCTTGTCGGTGAGCGCCTTAGAGGTGCCATCGAACAGCATGTGAGCTTCGTCGAAGAAGAAGATCAGCTTAGGAAGCTCCTTATCGCCAACTTCTGGCAGGGTAGCGTAGAGCTCGGTCATGAGCCAGAGGAGGAAGGTGGAGTAGAGCTTAGGATTGAGCATGAGACGATCGGCTGCGAGGACGTTCATGACGCCTTTGCCTCGCTCGGTGTCGATGAGGTCGTTGACGTCGAAGGCAGGTTCGCCGAAGAACTTATCGCCACCTTCGCTCTCGATGGCCATGACAGCGCGCTGGATGGCACCGATGCTGGCAGGGGAGATGTTGCCGTATTCAGTGGTGAACTTAGAGGCGTTTTTTCCAACGAAGTCGAGCATGAGGCGCAGGTCCTTGAGGTCGATGAGGAGGAGTTCGTTGTCGTCAGCGATGCGGAAGACGATGTTGAGGACACCTGACTGTGTCTCGTTGAGCTCCATGAGACGGCTGAGGAGCTGAGGACCCATGGCTGAGATGGTGGTGCGCATTGGGAAACCTTGCTCACCATAGACGTCCCAGAAACGGACAGGACATGGCTGGAAGTCTGGATCGGTGATGCCGAACTCCTTGCAGCGCTTCTCTATGAAGCCACTCATCTTGCCTGTCTGACTGATGCCAGAGAGGTCTCCCTTCATATCGGCCATGAAACATGGTACACCTGCCTGGCTGAAGGTCTCAGCGAGGACCTGAAGGGTGACGGTCTTACCTGTACCGGTAGCACCGGCGATGAGACCATGACGGTTACACATTTTACCAACTAAGTTGATAGGACCATTGGCCGAATGAGCCACATAGAGATTGCTGTCGAGATACATATTTTCCTAAGTGAAGATCTACTGTAATGTTATATTATTGGCCACAAATATAAGGAATTTTCCGGAGCTCACCAAATGTTTGTCGAAAATGATTATTTTTGATTATAATATTATGAGTGTTAGCTGCGTATTTGCTAAGTGGATGGTGAAATTGAGCAAAAAAAGTAGGAGCAGAAATCATTCTGCCCCTACTAGTTATGATCTTCTTGCGAGTGGGATTAGCCACCGAAGTTATCGAAGCGGATCATGTCATCCTCAACACCGAGAGAGTGGAGGAGATCAAGAACGGTCTTAGCCATCATCGGAGGTCCACAGAGATAGTACTCGCAATCCTCTGGAGCCTCGTGCTGCTTGAGGTAGGTGTCGCCCATTACTGGAGCTACGAAGCCTGGAGTGTAAGCGATACCTGCTGCATCGGCCTTAGGATCTGGACGGTCAAGAGCGAGGTGGAAGTGGAAGTTAGGGAACTCCTTCTCAAGAGCGAGGAAGTCGTCGAGGAATGGAATCTCCTCGAGTGCACGTGCACCATAGAAGTAGTGCATTGGACGCTGACGATCCTCAGGAGCGATGCCATTGCCCTTGAGCATGTGCATGATCTGTGCACGGAGAGGAGCCATACCGGCACCACCACCTACCCAAATCATCTCACGGCCAGATCCGTAAACAGGACGGAACTCACCATAAGGACCAGACATCACTACCTTATCACCTGGCTTGAGGTTGAAGATGTAAGATGATGCGATACCAGGGTTAACTGGCATGAAGTTGTTAGCATCTGGCTTCTGCTGCTCACGTGGCAGGAATGGAGGAGTAGCGATACGTACGTTCAAGGTAATGATATCGCCCTCATCTGGATAGTTAGCCATAGAGTAAGCACGGATGGTTGGCTCAGGGTTAGAGCAGTGGAGGTCGAAGAGGTGGAACTTCTCCCAAGCTGGCAGATAGGTATCGCCAATGAGCTCACGGTCATA
>JAZUDJ010000018.1:0-7882 GCA_045639585.1 Bacteroidales bacterium | reverse complement strand
ACACATTATATATAAAATATCATGATTCAGAAAGTAATCAAGCGCGACGGACGTACCGCCGAGTTTAACTTCAGCAAGATCGAAGATGCTATCCGCAAGGCAATGTCCGCAACGGAGAAGGGCATCGATGCCATCCTTGCTGCAACTATTGCCGACAGAATTTCTAAAGAAGGTGATGCTTTGATGACCGTCGAGGCCATTCAGGATAAAGTAGAGGAGGCTCTCATGGAGTCAGAGCGTAAGGAGGTGGCTCGTATCTACATCTCTTATCGTAACTCACGTACTACCGCTCGTCGTGCTAAGACACGCGAGATCTTTGAGAGTATCATCGGCGCTAAGAACAACGACATCACTCGTGAGAATGCCAACATGAATGCCGACACTCCTGCCGGTATGATGATGAAGTTTGCCAGCGAGAGTACCAAGCCTTTCGTTGATGCTTACCTGCTCGACGATGATGTCAAGGAGGCCGTAAAGCGCGGCTACCTGCACATCCACGACAAGGACTATTATCCAACCAAGTCGCTCACCTGCGTACAGCACCCATTGAACACCATCCTGCAGCATGGACTGAAGGCTGCACATGCAGAGAGCCGTCCTGCCAAGCGTATCGAGACCGCTTCGGTACAGGCTTGTATCAGCCTTGAGACTGCTCAGAATGAGATGCACGGTGGTCAGGCTATTCCTGCGCTCGACTTCTACTTCGCTCCATTCGTACGTATGACCTATCAGGAGGAGGTACGCAAGCTCGAGGTCTATGAGGAGCAGCCATTCACCGAGTTGCTCGACGCTCCAATCAAGGACTATATCAAGAAGGAGTTGAAGGGCCTTACCGGCATTGAGCGCATCAAGCAGCAGGCTATCAACTGTACTGTGTCGCGTGTGCATCAGGCCATGGAGGCTTTCATCCATAATATGAATACTATCCACTCTCGTGGCGGTAACCAGGTTGTGTTCTCTTCTGTCAACTATGGTACTGATACCTCGGCTGAGGGACGTTGCGTGATGCGTGAGTTGCTCCACAGCACCTATGAGGGTGTCGGCAATCACTCTACCGCTATCTTCCCAATCCAGATCTGGAAGAAGAAGCGCGGTGTCAACTATCTGCCTGAGGATCCTAACTATGACCTCTATCAGTTGGCTTGCAAGGTTTCTGCACGTCGTTTCTTCCCTAACTTCCTCAATCTCGATGCTACCTATAACTATCATGAGGAGTGGCGCATTGACGATCCAGAGCGTTACATGAATGAGGTGGCTACGATGGGTTGCCGTACACGTGTCTTTGAGAACCGCTTCGGCAAGAAGACTTCTATCGGCCGTGGTAACCTCTCGTTCTCGACCATCAATATCGTTGCTCTGGCTATCGAGAGTATGAGCGAACCTTCACAGGAGAAGCGTATCGAGGTATTCATGCTCCGTCTTAACGAGCTCTGTGAGTTGACTGCTAAGCAGCTGCACCAGCGTTATGAGTTCCAGAAGACTGCATTGGCTAAGCAGTTCCCTCTCGTGATGAGCTGTCTCTGGAATGGTGCTGACAAGCTCAAGCCAAACGACACCATCGCTCCTGTTATCAATCAGGGTACACTCGGTATCGGTTTCATCGGCCTTGCTGAGGCTCTGAAGGCGCTCGTCGGCAAGCATCATGGTGAGAGCGATGAGGCTCAGAAACTGGGCTTGAAGATCATCGGCTTCATGAAGAAGAAGGCTGATGAGTTCTCTGACCGCTACCAGCACAACTACTCAATTCTCGCTACTCCAGCAGAGGGTCTGTCTGGCCGATTCACGAAGATTGACCGTAAGCGTTATGGCATCATCCCTGGCGTTACCGATCGTGACTACTACACCAACTCTAACCACGTGCCAGTATACTACAAGTGTTCTATCCGTCATAAGGCTGAGGTCGAGGCTCCATATCATGACATGACTCGTGGTGGCCATATCTTCTATGTAGAGCTCGATGGCGATGCTACTCATAATCCAGACACCATCTGCAAGGTAGTGGATCTGATGGATCAGCTCAATATGGGCTATGGTTCTGTGAACCACAACCGTAACCGTTGTATGGACTGCGGCCATGAGGATGCTATTGAGGGTGAGGAGATCTGCCCAGAGTGCGGTAGTCACAACCTCGATCGTCTGCAGCGTATCACTGGTTATCTGGTAGGTACTACCGATCGCTGGAACTCTGGCAAACTGGCTGAGCTCAAGGATCGTGTGACCCACTCATAAAGACTTTCCTACGGTCAGGATGTCTGACCGGATTAATAATAGTTGTTTTATTCTTTAACAGTTAATCTTTTACTACTATGAACAAAAAATGGATTTGTACAGTTTGCGGTTACGTCCATGAAGGACCAACCCCACCAGAGCGTTGCCCACAGTGTAAGGTTCCAGCTTCTAAGTTCAAGGAGCTCGAGGAGCAGGAAGGTGGCATCCAGTTCGTTCAGGAGCATGTCATTGGCATTGCTAAAGAATATGGTGTTGACGAGGAGATGATCAAGGATCTCAACGCTCACTTCATGGGTGAGTGCACCGAGGTAGGTATGTACCTTGCTATGAGCCGTCAGGCTGATCGTGAGGGTTATCCTGAGGTGGCTGACGCTTTCAAGCGCTACGCTTGGGAGGAGGCTGAGCATGCTGCTAAGTTCGCAGAGCTCCTCGGTGATGTAGTTTGGGACACCAAGACCAACCTTGAGAAGCGTATGAATGCTGAGGCTGGTGCTTGCGAGGATAAGTTCCGCATCGCGACCAACGCTAAGAAGAACAATTGGGACGCTATCCATGACACCGTACATGAGATGGCTAAGGACGAGGCTCGTCATGGCAAGGGCTTCGAGGGCCTCTACAATCGCTATTTTAAGAAGTGATTGTAAAGGGCAATCCTTTTTTCAATCGTAAAGTAATTCTTTTATCGAATGAAAATTTCCCTGTTTCAACAGGACATTACATGGCTCGATCCTGAGGCTAACTACCTCAAGATCGAGTCTGTGCTTAAGTCCCATCCAGATACTGACCTGCTGGTAATGCCAGAGATGTGTTCGACAGGCTTTGTTACCAATCCATCTGCCGGACAGATAGAGAAGCCAGAAAAAGTAGTGTCACGACTGAAGGCGTTGGCCGAGAAGTATAATGCCGCACTCTGTGGTTCCTTTGCAGTACAGACAGCGGAGTGCAATCGCAACCGCTGCTACTTTGTGACGCCAGAAGGTGAGGTGCATTATGCTGATAAGCACCATCTTTTCTCTCCAGGAGGAGAGTCGAAAGGGTATAAGGCCGGAGATAAGAAATGCATCGTGGAGTGGCGTGGAGTCCGTTTCCTGTTGCTCGTCTGCTACGATCTGCGCTTCTGTGTGTGGTCAAGGATTACCGATGCAGAACCTTATGATGTGATGGCGTGTGTGGCCAACTGGCCATCGCAGCGTCAACTGGCCTGGAAGACATTGCTTCCTGCCCGTGCCATTGAGAACCAGGCGTATGTGCTGGGTGTGAACCGAGTGGGACAAGACAATTTATGTCCGTATAGCGGTGGCACTATGGCCATCCATCCATACGGACATATCGTTGCTCAATGCGAGGACAACCAGGAAGGTGTCTGCTCGTTTGAGCCGGATATCGAAAAGTTGAAGGACTTCAGGAAGAAATTCCCGAGTCAGGTCGATGCTGATAGATTTGTGATTATACAAGATCACGCTTTTTGAAGAAGACGTAAGCAATAATCGAAATAACCGCTGTGGCCAGAAGGATCAAGGCGAAAGCCGGATTCCATTCCTCCATGCCATTCGGTACGTTCATGCCGAAGAAACCACTGACAGCCGCCGGAATCATCAGAATGATGGTGATGGCGGTGAGTCGTTTCATGATGACGTTCAGGTTGTTCGAGATAATTGAAGAGTATGACTCTCGCTGACGCTCCAAGACTTCTGAGTAGATGTTAGCAGTCGCGTATGCCTGCTGCAGCTCAATCTCTACGTCATCAAGCAAGTCCTCGTCGTAAGGTAAGTGGCGCAAGTGCTTCTTCAGTCGGACCATTACGACCTCATTGCCTCGCATAGAGGTGACAAAGTATACGAGGAATTTCTCGATACGCATCATCTTCTGCAACTGATCGTTCTCCATAGAGTCTTCAAGAGCATCTTCGGCCTGCTTCATCATGGTATTCATCTGCTTCAGGTACTTCAGGTACCAGACAGAACTGCTCAGGAAGATCGAAAGCATCAGGTCATAACGGATACGCTCTTCGATGTTCTTGCGGATGGTGTAGCGGATGAAGTCATCGATCATCTCAGTCTTGTAGTAGCAGATTGAGATGAAGATCTGACCATGTACGAGCAATGCCAGAGGAATGGTCGAGAATACCGGATTGCCATCCTCGTCGAACTCCTTGTTCGGTACGCGGATGAGAGTCATCAACCAGCCTGATTCACTCTCGGTACGAGGTCTCTCTTCAGTATCTTCAACGTCCTGGATGAAGTCCATAGGCGCACCAAAGCGACTCTCCAGATCACCCAGTTCCTCCTGTGTAGGCTGAGTAACCTGAATCCAGCAATCAGACTCCCATTCGGGCAACTGACGGAAACCATCTTTACACTTCCAGTATTCAGTCATGATTATGCTCTTTTTCGCGGCAAATTATGCCAATTTATAACTTAATGCGCCGCGAAAATAATCTTTTTTTCTCAAAGTCGGTCTAAATATGTAAAAAAAACGTTATTTTTGCATCGTTTTTGTCTTTGTAGTAACTTTTTCGCCCCACTTTCGTAATTCGAAACGCATGAACTGGACTCCTCAAATACGTGATTTCATTGCCGCTCATCAAAATGATGATACGGCAAAATTGCTGTTTGCAGCTCACCGTTTTCCGGAGGTCGACATGCCTTTTGTGGTGGAGCAGATCGAGGCCAGAAAGCGCCTTCGTACGAAGTTGCCGGAGTGGTATGCCAACCCCGATCTGATCATGAGCGGACGTGTTCCTGCTGAGCAATGCAGCTCGGAGCAGACGGCTCGTTTCAAGCGTTCTGTGATGGGTGACGATGTGCATTCACTCTGTGATATGACCGGTGGAATGGGTGTGGACTTCTGGTATATGTCACGAGGTCTGGATAGAGCTATTTATACAGAGCGACAGGAGGTTCTTTGTTTCGCGGCGCGTCATAACTTTGAAGTTCTGAGCGCGGCAGAGTTGAGCGATAATCTTACTGCTAAAAAGACCGAGATCGAGTTGCGAGAAGGCTATTCTACGGAGATGCCGGTACCTGATGTCGATGTTATCTATCTCGATCCTGCTCGTCGCTCCACAGATGGTTCTCGCATCTATGAGATCGAGGATTGCGAGCCGAACGTAATTGCTTGGCAGGACATATTGTTGGAGCATTGTCGTAGACTGATTGTCAAGGTTTCACCTATGGCCGATATCTCGCGTACCATTGCCCGTATGAAGCATGTATCTGATATCTATGTGGTTTCTGTGCGCAATGAGTGTAAGGAACTTTTGATTGTGCAGCAGAAAGATGCAGCGGCTGTCAAGGTTCATTGTGTAGATTTCCTGCCTCAGAAGACAGTTTCTTTCGACTATGACTTGAACACTTCTTATTCTCAGAAGTATGAAGGCCCAGCTGAGACAGGCCGATATTTCTTCGAACCGGATGTGTCGGTCATGAAGGCGCAGGCCTTTGAACCGCTGATGAGTCAGTACAATGTTTTTGCCTTAGACAAGGACAGTCATTATTTCATGTCGGGTGAATTGATAGAGGATTTCCCCGGAAGGATCTTTGAGGTTGATGAGATCATAGAGGCTTCTTCCCGACAACTGAAACAATTGAAACGAGTCGTTCCACAGGCAAATATCGCCACTCGAAACTTCCCTCTCTCGCCAGAAGAACTGAAAAAGAAGACGGGAATACGCGATGGAGGAGAGGTCTATCTCTTCGGAACAACACATCATGAAAAGGGAAGTATCCTGATTCGTTGCCATAAAGTGGATCCTCGTAAAATTTAACTTGATAAGAAAATGCAAAGATACTCTATATTCCTCAAGTCGGTAGTGCTCCTGGTCACATTGTTCGTGGCATTGCCCCTTATCGCCAAGCCAAAGAAAGTTGTAGAACCTACGGTTGAGCAACTTCTGCAAGGCTTGTCCGAGTCTTCTCCTGCGCGTTGGCCACAGGGAATGCCATTTATCTATCTCAATGACCGGGTAGACATGACACTGATGCCTGAGATTCCTTCGGAGGAGGCTGATACATTGCCGCAGAAAGGAACGATCTGGCACTATGACTCCATGGTGAGCGAGGAGGACTGGATGGGGCAGGAACTGCTCCAGCTGCGATTCTTGTCGCCTCAAGGCAAGGCCTATCGCTTTAGTACAGGACGTCCGATGACCGCTGTGTCCGATACGACCTATCGTCCGGTCCTGACTTGCATGTATCCGCAGGATTTGATTACGAAGGTTGACGAGATCTTTCGTGCGCGTACATTATATATATTAATTAATGACGACCGTCTGACTTATCCTGCTGATACGGTTTCTGACCAGCGTCACGAGAAGTTTGTGCCAGTGACAATCGATTCGGTGAGCTATGGCACTGAGATTGCTCCTCTCCGTTTTTATTTCCATAATGGTGAGGAGGCTGGTTGGGCAGATACTTCTTTGCCAACCTCCAGAGAACTCTCGTCCGCGATGCCAGTTGGTCGTTTCTTCTCGACAACCGATCCATATCAGGCGCATCCGGATATCACTCCAGAGATCTGGCAGAAAATCCGATGGAGTCAGGTGCAGCTCGATATGACGTCCGAAGAGGTCCGTCTGTCTTGGGGCCGTCCGTCAAAAGTTGAGAAAGGAGCTTCGCGCTCCGGGATGATTGAGCTTTGGTATTATAGCAACAATCGCATCCTCCAGTTCTGGGATGGTCGATTGAGTAAAATGGGAATCTTGTAACAAAAGTTTTTTGATATGACCAAGAAAGAACGCTATGCAGGAATCATCGAATACTTCCTGCAGAACAATCCGAATGCCGAAACCGAGCTGCACTATCATAACCCTTTTGAACTTCTGGTAGCCGTAATCCTTTCGGCGCAATGCACGGATAAACGCGTCAATATGATTACTCCGGACCTCCTTCAAGCCTTTCCGACGGCTCAGAAGATGTCCGAGACGACCGAAGATGAGATTTTCGAGTACATCAAGTCTGTATCTTATCCTCGCAATAAGTCGAAACATCTCTTAGGAATGGCGCAAAGACTCGTCAATGAATATGGGGGAGAGGTGCCAGAAGACTACGACGCTTTACTGAGTTTGCCTGGAGTCGGTCGAAAAACGGCTAATGTGATGGCTTCGGTCATCTGGAATAAACCCAAAATGGCGGTCGATACACATGTGTTTCGTGTGTCAAATCGCATTGGATTGACCAATAATAGTCGGACACCTCTCGAAACGGAGAAGGAATTGACCAAAAATATCCCTGAGGAGTATATTCCTTTGGCTCATCACTGGCTGATTTTGCACGGAAGGTATATTTGTACGGCTCGTTCTCCGAAGTGCGAAGCCTGTGGAATAGCCCAATTTTGCAAGGATAGGGCTTCTAAATGTAAGTTATAAGTGGCAATCGAAGGGATAGGAACCCTCGAAAATGACAGAAAAAGCACTTTTTTCGAAAAAAGTCGCCAAATAATTTGGAAGGGATTTAAAAACCCGCTATCTTTGCACCCGCTAAAACGATAAAACGCAAGTTCAATGGTTTTAGCATACGATCTTTGAAAGAGTGAAATCTTAATCAACCATTTAGGTAAGATAGTAGTACAAAACCTAGTCAATTCAAACAAGTCTATATTGGAAGATGCCATTAGGGACCTCGGTTCCGGGAAGAGCATCTCCTTTATTGAGATA
>JAZUDJ010000017.1:0-9796 GCA_045639585.1 Bacteroidales bacterium | reverse complement strand
GTCGTAGACGACGACATTGATAGGCTACAGGTGTACGCATGGTGACGTGTTCAGCCGAGTAGTACTAATCACCCGAACACTTCTTTTCAAAAAGACTTCCCCTTGAGGAGGTCACACAACATCAGTTTTCAATAATCTGCTAAACGAACAAAACTTTTCAATACGTCAACTTGCTGTATGGTGTAATGGTAGCACGCGAGATTCTGGTTCTCTTAGTCTGGGTTCGTGTCCTGGTACAGCAACATTTCATGTCACAAATCATTTGTGATTGAAGAACATAAGGCCGTTATAGCACAAGGGCTCCACCTCTTACCATTCCGAACAGAGAAGTTAAACCTTGTAACGCCGATGGTACTGCCAACGCGGGAGAGTAGGAAGCGGCCACCTTACATGAGGGTACTGGACAATCTTGTCCGGTACTCTTTTTTTGTATTGTATGTTCTAAGAGCTATTAAGGTATCTCACGGATCTCTGCGAACCCTTCACACATGTAGGAAGGGTTCGCAGAGATTCGTGCAATCCCTTCTTTACTCGTGGCATCCTTTATACGGTACAGTGCAGAGGATGACAAGATGTATTAATGGACGCCTTGCAAGCAGGACATCCATTAATTGATAAAGGCATCTCCTACACTGTACCGTGTAGAGGATGCCGTGATCGTGAAAGTTGACATTGCGTACGTAACGTCAATATTTTTGATTAATCTTTGATCAGGAAGTAATCTAGCCTTTGATTAAGTAGTAAATGCCATTTCCGCAACCGACGAGAGCAATGGTGAACATGATGCCAGCGATGACGCGGTTGATGTTTTTGAGCGTACGGAGGCTGAAGTTGTTTCGAACCTTATTGATGATCCAGGTAATCAGGAGCCACCAGCAGATGGCGCCACCTACCAAGGCTCCGAAGCCGATGAAGTAGAGCCACCATTTCTCTGCACTTGCTTCGAACAGAAAGTTTGTACGTGCAAAGAGCGCAATATAAAAGAAGATGATCAATGGATTGCTGATCGTGATGCCGAAGCCAGAGAAGAAATTCTTAAGGACACCAGAGGCCTTCATGCGAGGCGACATCAGTTCGGTTGTCTTATCCTTCGTGCCAAGGCCTGCTGCAGGATTGGACTTCCAGAGATAGATGGCATAAAGTGCGATGAAGAAGGATCCTGAGAACTGCAGGGTCGACTTATATTGCTCCAGCCAATCGACTACCAAACCCAACGCAAACACCGAGATCAGAGCGTAGATAAAGTCACTCAGTGACGCACCCAGACCTGTGAGGAGGCCAGGGAGCTTGCCCTTGTTCAGTGTTCGTTGGATAACAAGGATTCCCGTCGGACCCATTGGAGCCGAAACCAGAATGCCGATGAGGAATCCCCATACGATAGTGATTATCGTTGTTTCTAACATATTAAGATATCAAATCCTGCAAACCTAATTTACAAGATTGGTGACTATAGTCACCGATTTGTTGCTTTTCAGTAAAATTTTGTGCAAAGATAGTGTTATTTTTTCAATAAACCTCAATAATGTCATTTTTTTTTATTATTTTTGCAGCGCAAAACGATTTTCAACTTAATTTTTAATAGTAATTACACCGTTTTGTAAAATTGAATTCTTAATTTTCAATTCAAAATATGATTTTCTTCTTCAAGCAACCGTCAGCTACTGTGCTGGCTGTCGATGTTGACCATCAGCTGAGCGTTGATGAGTCACAGCGTCTGTGTTGGCTCTTCAGTGATGCCGTTCTCCTGCCTGAGTCAGAGGTTAAGGGTTGGTATGTGGGTCCACGTCGCGAGATGATTACCCCATGGAGTACCAATGCAGTTGAGATTACACAGAACATGGGTCTCACAGGTATTGCCCGTATCGAGGAGTATTTCCCTGCAAGTGGTCCTGATGCTACTTTCGATCCTATGCTCCGTCGTCTGTACGAGGGTATCGATCAGAAGTGTTTCACGATCGACAAGCAGCCAGATCCTATCGTTTATATCGATAATCTCGAAGAATATAATAAGAAGGAGGGTCTCGCACTTTCTCCAGAGGAGATTAAGTACCTCAATGAGGTCAGCGAGCGCGTAGGTCGTCCTTTGACCGACAGTGAGGTCTTCGGCTTCAGCCAGGTCAACTCTGAGCACTGCCGTCATAAGATCTTCGGTGGTACTTTCATCATCGATGGCGAGGAGAAGGAGTCATCGCTCTTCAATCTCATCAAGAAGACTTCAAAGTGCCAGCCAGGCAAGCTGGTCAGCGCTTACAAGGATAACGTTGCATTCAACAAGGGCCCAGTCATCGAGCAGTTCGCTCCAGCTGATCCTACTACCGCTTCGGAGTTCGAGGTGAAGGAGTTTGAATCTGTCATCTCATTGAAGGCTGAGACCCACAACTTCCCAACTACCGTCGAGCCATTCAACGGTGCAGCAACCGGTACTGGTGGTGAGATCCGTGACCGTATGGGTGGTGGTAAGGCTTCAATGCCAATTGCTGGTACTGCAGTTTACATCACCTCTTATCCTCGCAACGACGAGAAGAAGGAGTGGGAGAATGGCATGGAGGCTCGTCCTTGGCTCTATCAGACACCTGAGCAGGTATTGATCAAGGCTTCGAACGGTGCTTCTGACTTCGGTAACAAGTTCGGCCAGCCACTGATCTGTGGTTCATTGCTGACCTTCGAGCATCAGGAGGATACCAACGTGGCTGCTGATAACTTGAAGTATGGCTTCGATAAGGTCATCATGCTCGCAGGTGGTGTAGGTTACGGCAAGCTCCGTGACGCCCTCAAGGGTGAGCCAGAGCCAGGTGAGAAGGTCATCCTCATCGGTGGTGATAACTATCGCATCGGTATGGGTGGTGGCGCTGTATCTTCAGTAAACACTGGTAAGTATGCATCTGGTATCGAGCTCAACGCCGTACAGCGTGCTAATCCTGAGATGCAGAAGCGTGCATACAACGTAGTTCGTGCACTCGGTGAGAGCGATAATAACCCAATCGTTTCGATCCACGATCACGGTGCAGGTGGTCACATCAACTGTCTCTCTGAGTTGATCGACGCTACTGGTGGTAAGATCTGGATGGACAAGCTCCCAATCGGTGACCCAACTCTCTCGGCTAAGGAGATCGCTGGTAACGAGTCACAGGAGCGTATGGGCTTCCTTGTTAAGGAAGACGCTATCGACTACTGCCGTAAGATCGCTGAGCGTGAGCGTTCACCATTCTACGTGATCGGTGAGGCTACCAACGATATGCGATTCACCTTCGAGCAGAAGGATGGCGTAAAGCCTATTGACCTCGCTTTGGCAGATATGTTCGGCCATGCACCAAAGACCTATATGCACGACTCGACCGTCGAGCACCACTATCAGCCAGTTGCTACTCAGTTATCAGAGCTCCAGAGCTATATTAAGAATGTACTCCGCCTTGAGTCAGTAGCTTGTAAGGACTGGTTGACCAACAAGGTTGACCGTTCGGTAACTGGTAAGATTGCACGTCAGCAGTGTCAGGGTGTACTTCAGTTGCCTCTTTCTGACTGCGGCGTCGTAGCACTCGACTATCGTGGCAAGGCTGGTATCGCTACCTCTATCGGTCACGCTCCAGCTGTAGCTCTCGTCGATGCTCCTGCAGGTTCAGTCATGGCTGTTGCCGAGGCTCTCACTAACATTGTCTTTGCTCCAATCGAGGGCGGCTTGGAAGGTGTTTCACTCTCTGCTAACTGGATGTGGCCTTGCCGCAACGCTGGTGAGGACGCTCGTCTCTACTCAGCTGTTCAGGCTTGCTCGGACTTCGCTATCGAACTTGGCGTGAACATCCCAACTGGTAAGGATTCCCTCTCAATGACCCAGCAGTATAACAAGCCAGACGGCACCTCAGAGAAGGTCATCAGCCCTGGTTGTGTGATTATCTCTGGTGGCGGTGAGGTTACCGATATCCGCAAGGTCGTTTCTCCAGTCGTTCAGCTCGATCGCAGCACTTCGCTCTACTACGTTGACTTCTCATTCTGTGAGATGCGTCTCGGTGGTTCAGCTTTGGCTCAGACCCTCAATAAGCTCGGCGACAGCGTTCCAACCGTTGCTAACTCAGAGTACTTCGCTGATGCATTCGAGGCAGTACAGAAGGCTATCAAGGAGGATCTCATCCTCGCTGGCCACGATATCAGCGCCGGTGGTATGCTGACCACACTCCTCGAGATGTGCTTCGCTAATACCGAGGGCGGTCTTCGCATCAACCTCACCGACTTCGCCGAGAAGGATATGGTCAAGCTTCTCTTCGCTGAGAACCCAGGCGTCATCCTTCAGGTCAAGGACACCAAGAGCTTCGAGAAGATCTTCGAGAAGGCTGGTGTAGCCGTTGCTAAGATCGGTTATCCTTGCGATGAGCGCACCGTCAGCATCCGTCAGGGTGAGACCGTTGAGAGCTTCGACATCGATGCACTCCGTGATGTATGGTATGAGTCTTCACACCTCCTCGACCGCAAGCAGAGTGGTGTACAGAAGGCCGACGAGCGCTTCGAGAACTATAAGAAACAGCCACTCTACTACCTCTGGCCAAAGAACTTCACTGGCAAGCTCGCTCAGTGGGGTCTCGATCCAAACCGTCGCAACAAGACCGGCGTGAAGGCTGCAATCATCCGCGAGAAGGGTGTCAACTCAGAGCGTGAAATGGCTTACTCAATGTGGCTCGCAGGCTTCGACGTAAAGGACGTTCACATCACCGACCTGATCTCTGGTCGCGAGGACTTGAAGGATGTTAATCTCATCGTCTTCTGCGGTGGTTTCTCTAACTCCGACGTACTTGGTTCGGCTAAGGGTTGGGCAGCAGGCTTCCTCTACAACGAGAAGGCTCGTAAGGCTCTCGAGGACTTCTATGCACGTCCTGACACCCTGTCGCTCGGTATCTGTAACGGTTGCCAGCTGATGATCGAGATGGGTCTCGTTGGTTCTAACCTCGACGCTAAGAATCCTAACATCCTGGCTGCAGCTCAGAACCCTGGCCGTGTACACATGCTGCACAACGACAGCCACAAGTTCGAATCAAACTTCGTCAGCGTTCGCGTACCTAAGAACAACAGCGTGATGATGGGTAGCCTTGCTGGCGCTCGCATCGGTATCTGGGCCGCTCACGGTGAGGGTAAGTTCGGTTTGCCAGAGGGTAAGAGCCTTGAGGACTACAGCACCGTAGCACTCTATGGCTATAAGGCTTATCCTGCTAACCCTAACGGTTCACCAGAAGGCCTTGCAGGTATCTGCTCTGCTGACGGCCGTCACTTGGCAATGATGCCACATCCAGAGCGTGCAATGTTCCCATGGCAGTGTGGTTACTATCCACAGGATCACAAGAACGACGAGTGTACTCCTTGGATCGAGATCTTCGTCAACGCTCGCAAGTGGGTTGAATCACAGAAATAATTACTGTTTATAAATCATGTCATCCTGGGTTTGTCTGTAAAGGACATTCCCAGGATGATATGCAAATATATAAATGGTATTGATTGTTTTGCTTCTGCACGAAACAATAAATGATATTCTTATTTATTTTTATTATACAATGAAATTACGTTCCGCTTTTCTGGCAGTCCTTGGCGGCTGTCTGACAATCCCGGCAATGGCAGACGAGGCCCGCTTGCTTCGTTTCCCTGCTACCAATGGCCAGGATCTTGTCTTTACTTATGCCGGTGACCTCTATAAGGCTCCTCTGGCAGGTGGTGAGGCTCATCGCCTTACTTCACACGCAGGCTTCGAGATGTTTGCCCGCATCTCTCCAGATGGCAAGACCATCGCCTTCACCGCACAGTATGATGGCAATACTGAGGTCTACAGCATGCCAATCAATGGTGGTGAGCCACAGCGACTCACCTACACCGCTACCAATGCACGTGACGACATGGGTGACCGTATGGGTCCTAACAACGTCGTAATGACCTGGAGTCCTGACGGCAAGCAGATCATCTATCGTAACCGTATCAGCGAGAGTTTTGACGGCAAGCTCTGGTCGATTGCTCCAGAAGGCGGCATGAGCCAGGTGCTCCCATTGCCAGAAGGCGGTTTCTGTTCTTACTCTCCAGACGGCAAGCTGCTGGCTTACAACCGTGTATTCCGTGAGTTCCGTACCTGGAAGCACTACAAGGGTGGTATGGCCGATGACGTCTGGATCTATGACCAGGCAGCTGGCAAGGTGACCAACATCACCAACAACGAGAGCCAGGACATCTTCCCTATGTGGGTAGGCGACGAGATCTTCTATTGCTCGGATCGTGACTTCACCATGAACATCTTCGTCTATAACACCAAGACCCAGAAGACCGAGAAGGTGACCAACTACAGCGACTACGACGTCCGCTTCCCAAGCACCGACGGCAAGACCATCGTCTACGAGCACGCCGGCTATATCTACAAGCTCGACCCTAAGACCCGCAAGAGCGAGCAGATCCACATCTCGCTCAACGCAGAGGGTAACTTCGCTCGTAAAGAGCGCAAGAACGTCTCTGGCTACACCACCGCTATCTCTGTCGATGGCAATGGCAAGAACCTCGCAGTCACCGCTCGTGGTGAGGTATTCAACGTACCTGTAGAGAAGGGTGTAACCCGCAACATCACCCGCACTCCTGGTGCTAATGACCGTGAGGCTGTCTACTCTCCAGACGGCAAGAACATCGCTTATATCAGCGACGTAACCGGTGAGACCGAGCTCTGGCTCCAGCCAGCTGAGGGCGCTGCACGCCAGTTGACCAAGGACAATGACACCTACATCACCAGCGTGATGTGGACACCAGACAGCAAGTCATTGCTCTATACCGACCGCAAGAACCGCATCGTGAAGGTCGATCCTCAGACAGGCGTCAAGGACGTGCTCCTCACTTGCCCTGAGGGTGGTTTCCGTCGTATTGCCATTTCTCCAGACAGCAAGTGGATCAGCTATACCCGTCCTGCCAAGAACCAGATGGCTATCGTCTACGTGATGAACCTCCAGTCGCGTCAGGAGTATCCTATCACCGAGAAGTGGTACAACTCAGGTTCTCCACTCTTCAGCGCTGATGGCAAGTACCTTATCTTCACTTCTGATCGCGACTTCAACCCTGTATACAGCAGCACTGAGTGGAACCACTCATACAACAACCTCGGTGCATTCTATCTCGTAACACTCGACAAGGAGACTCCATCGCCATTCATGATCAAGGGTGAGGAGAGCGCTCCAGCAAAGGCCGAGGCTCCAGCCAAGGGTAAGGATGCCAAGTCAGAGGCAAAGGACGACAAGACCGTCAACGTCAAGATCGATGCTGAGGGTATCGAGAACCGTATCGTGAAGCTCCCTATCTCAACTGCAGGTCGTTACGCCAGCGCTGTCTACTGCAACGATGGCAAGCTCTATTTCAATGGCGGCAAGGGTACTCAGGTCTATGACTTCGCCAAGGACAAGACAGAGGACGTCTGTGACGCTCGCATGATCGTAGCCGGCAAGAAGGCTCTCTGGACAAAGGGTGGCCGTGGCGCAGCTTCTGTCTATGTAACCGATTTGCCAAAGGGAGGCAAGGTCAGCCTCGATAAGGCTGTCAACCTCAAGGACATGGTTGCAGAGATTGACTATACTCAGGAGTGGTCTCAGATTTTCGACGAGACCTGGCGTGCATTCCGTGACGGTTTCTATCTTGAGAACATGCATGGCATCGATTGGAAGGCCATGAAGGAGAAGTACAGCGCTCTCCTGCCATACGTCAAGCATCGTCTCGACCTCAACTATGTCATCGGTGGTATGATCGGTGAGCTCGCTTGTGGCCACGCTTATATCAATCCAGGTGAGTATCCTGGTGCAGAGAAGATCGATATGGGTCTCCTCGGTGCAGAGTTGAGCCGTGATGAGAAGACCGGTTACTATCGCATTGACCGCATCCTCCCAGGCGAGCCATACCGTCCTGAGCTCCGTTCTCCATTGACCGAGACAGGTCTCAACGTCAAGGAGGGTGACTATATCGTAGCTGTCGATGGCGTTGCTGTCACCGAGACCTCTAACATCTACTCGCTCCTCGTAGGCAAGGCTAACGTCCTCACCGAGCTCACCGTCAATAGCAGCGCTTCAACCAATGGCGCTCGCAAGATCGTGATCAAGCCAATCGCTGACGAGTATATGCTCTACCACAACGAGTGGGTACTCAAGAACCTCAAGCACGTCGAGGAGAAGTCAAATGGCCGCATCGGTTATGTCTACATCCCTGATATGGGTCCTGAGGGCCTGAACGAGTTCTCTCGTATGTTCTATGCTCAGCTCGACAAGGAGGCGCTCATCGTCGATGACCGTGCTAATGGTGGCGGTAACATTTCTCCAATGATCATCGAGCGTCTGCTTCGTGAACCATATCGTCTCACTATGTATCGTGGCCGCAGCACTACAGGTACCATCCCTGACGCTGCTATCCATGGTCCTAAGGCGCTCTTGATCAACAAGTACTCTGCATCAGACGGTGACCTCTTCCCATGGAGCTTCAAGGCTACCAAGCTCGGTACTGTCATCGGTACCCGCACCTGGGGTGGTATCGTAGGTATCAGCGGTTCGCTTCCATTCATGGATGGAACAGACGTCCGCGTTCCATTCTTCACCAACTACAGCGCCGAGACAGGCCAGTGGATTGTAGAGAATCATGGTGTCGATCCAGACATTCTCCTCGACAACGATCCTATCCGAGAGCAGGCAGGTGAGGACCAGCAGCTCGACAAGGCCATCGAGGTACTCCTCGAGCAGTTGAAGGACCGCAAGCCATTGCCAGGCGTACCTGCAGCACGTACTTTGAAGGATCTTGGCTGGTAAATAGGAGGCAAGTAACTAAAAATGTATAAAATTCCGAAGATTTTATGCTGTTTATTTGTTTATTTGCAAATAATTAGTTACTTTTGCACCCAAATAATTATACTCTTAAGTACATTATTAAACTAAACAAATATGAAGAAGACTCTTTTGATGGCTCTCGCCGTCGTAGCAGCTATGTCAGTAACAAGCTGCAAAAGTTCAAAGACTCTCAACCAGGCTGCTACCGTAGCTGAGCCAGCTGCCGTTCAGGAGGTTTCTGAGGCTGCACCTATCGCTTACAGCACTCCTAAGCGTACTGCTCCTGTTGCACAGGCAGGTGACCGTAAGGAGAAGGTTTCTGTAGTTAACAGCGCTGATGCTGCTCTTTTGAAGGACTATAACGTAATCGTTGGTGCATTCGGCAACAAGACCAACGCTGAGAACTTCAAGAACAAGATGGCTGGCCGTGGTTACAATGCATTCCTCGTACAGAATGGTACCGGTATGTATCGTGTCGTTGCTGGTGGCTATGACACCCGTGAGCAGGCTGTTCAGGTTCGTGACAACATCCGCACCACTTATGCTAATGATGATCCAGGTACATGCCCAGCAGCATGGCTCCTGATCCCAGAGTTCTAATTTAGGAACTTGATCAATAAAAAAAGACTTCAACATTGCTTTTGCTTTGTTGAAGTCTTTTTTTGTTGGTATGTTCTCTAAATGAAAAAGAGAATTATTTCTCAGAGTCGAGAAGCTCGATACCGTTGTCCTTGATCAGGATACGCTGCTGCTTGTAGAGTGCACCGATGGCTTTTTTGAAGGTCTTCTTCGACATCTGAAGCTCAAAGGCGATCAGTTCTGGTGTCGAGCGGTCGGTGAGAGGCATGAACCCGCCGTGGAGATGCAGCGCCTTGAGGATGGTGGCTTCGGCTGGATCGATCATCTGACGATAACCCATTGGCTGTAGCGAGAGGTCGATCTTCTCGTCCTCGCGTACTCCCTTGACCCAAGCGCGGAGGCGCTCGCCGATG
>JAZUDJ010000016.1:0-3838 GCA_045639585.1 Bacteroidales bacterium | reverse complement strand
CCGACCCTGCTCCAGCTACTACCTTCTCACACCTCGATGCAACTACCGTATTGAGCCGTAAGATCACCGAGCTCGGTATCTACCCTGCTGTAGACCCACTCGATTCTACTTCACGAATCCTCGATCCAAACATCATCGGCGAGGAGCACTACAACTGTGCACAGCGTGTTAAGCAGATCCTTCAGCGCAACAAGGAACTTCAGGATATCATCGCCATCCTCGGTATGGACGAGCTCTCTGATGAGGATAAGCAGACCGTAAACCGCGCTCGTCGCGTTCAGCGATTCCTCTCTCAGCCATTTACTGTGGCAGAGCAGTTCACCGGCGTGAAGGGTGTTATGGTCAACATCGAAGATACCATCAAGGGCTTCAATATGATTATGGACGGTGAGGTCGATTACCTGCCAGAGCAGGCGTTCCTCAACGTCGGTACCATCGAAGAGGCTATCGAGAAGGGTAAGAAGTTGATGGAGGCAGCTAAGGGTTAAAGCCTATGAAATTGATCATTTATTCCCCAGAGAAGACCGTGTTCGACGGTGAAGTGGATGTTTGTGAGGTGCCAGGAACTAAGGGACGTTTTACCATCCTTAAGGACCATGACTCCATCATCACCACGCTGCAGCCGGGCAATATCCGTTATGTCATCGGTGGCGAGGAGACCCTCCAGCCAGTGACTGGCGGTTATGTAGAGGTGCATAGTAATGTCATTTCAGCCTGCGTACAGCTATGATGTTGTGGATTGAAATACTGATAGCCTGCTTCATCTTCTTCGAATCAGTCGTTGTCAGCATCTACAATCTTCTTCAGAAACAGAATCCTGAGCTCACGATGTGGGTTGTCATGGGTTCGAAGCTCCTGAAGATCCTCTTCACCGTGGGTGCCATCTTCCTGGTACCAAGGCTGACAGAGATTCCGATGAAGACATTCGCGCTGGTCACAGTGGGCGTCTACTTCATCAGCATCCTCTTCGAAACAATATTCTTCCTCAAAAAGAATAAGCAAAATGATAAAAATAACAAATAAGGTCTGGACGTTCGTCGCTTGTCTGCTGCTTGCAGTCGGCTTGCTCCTCCCCTCTTCGCTCAAGGCTCAGGATACCCATCATGAGACCGAGAAGGAAGAAGGTCTGGATGTCACAGCCATGATCTTCGAGCATGTAGGCGACTCGTACTACTGGCACATCACCGACATTGGCGAGACCTCTATCGCCTTGCCTCTGCCTGTGATTCTTCATAGCCATCAGACGGGTTGGCACGTGTTCATGTCGAGCAAGTTCCACCACGGCCACGAGGCTTACGAAGGCTTCCACATCGCTCATGAAGGCGAGGAGTATGCTGGTAAGATCGTCGAAGGCGTGGGCGGTGGCGAGTATGTCCGTCCGTTCGACCTCTCTATCACCAAGAATGTAGCCGGATTGCTATTGGCCAGCATCGTATTGTGCTGTCTGATACTCGGTTGCGCCCGTTGGTATAAGAATAAAGACGGCAAGGCTGAGGCTCCTAAGGGCTTCGTCGGTGCGATGGAGATGCTGGTCAGCTTCGTTTATAACGATGTGATCAAGCCAAACATCCCTAAGAACACCGACCGTTACGCTCCTTACCTGCTCACCGCGTTCTTCTTTATCTTCTTTGCCAACCTCACGGGCCTGATCCCTGGTTCGGCTAACCTGACTGGCAACATCGCTGTCACGCTCTGCTTGGCGCTCTGTACCTTCGTCATTGTAAATATATATGGTACGAAGGCTTACTGGCAGGAGATCTTCTGGAACGTTGAGCTTCCAGCATGGCTCCGTCCAATCATGGCGGTCATCGAGTTCATCGGCATCTTTACCAAGCCATTCTCACTGACTATCCGACTCTTCGCCAACATCCTGGCAGGTCACGCTGCATTGCTGGGTGTCTTGAGCGTTATCTTCCTGACTGCTATCAGCATGCCAGGTGTCGGCAACGGCATCATGTCGGTAGTGAGCGTATTGCTCGGTATCTTCCTCGACTGTCTGGAGCTCCTTGTAGCTTTCATTCAGGCATTTGTATTCACCATGCTCTCCTCTATTTATATTGGTTTGAGCCAGGTGGAGCATCATCATCACGAATAATTATAAAAAATTTCAATATTAACAATTAAAACATTACAACTATGCTTTTGGAAATTCTTTCAACTAAGGGTGCAGCCGCTCTCGGCGCAGGTATCGTAGCAATCGGTGCAGGTCTCGGTCTCGGTAAGATCGGTTCTTCAGCTATGGACGCTATGGCTCGTCAGCCAGAGGCTATCAGCAAGATTCAGACTCCTATGATCATTATCGGCGCACTCGTTGAGGGTGTTAGCCTCTTCGCTGTCGTTGTCTGCCTCCTCGCTGCATAATCTTCATCTTCTAAAATCCACGCAATATGGACTTGCTAATTCCCGAAAGCGGACTATTCATCTGGATGCTTGTTGCCTTCCTGGTGGTGCTGTTCGTCTTGGCTAAGTTCGGTTGGCCTGCCATCACTGGCATGATCGACGACCGAGCTAAGTACATCGACGAGAGCATCGCTAAAGCTAAGGAGGCTAACGAGAAACTCGCTGGTATCCAGGCCGAAACAGCCGCTATGCTGAAGCAGGCTCAGGAGCAGCAGTCAAAGATCTTGGCTGAAGCTGTTGAGATGCGCAATCAGATTGTCGAGAAGGCAAAGACCGAAGCTACCGTGGCCGGCCAGAAGATTCTGGAGGAAGCTAAGCAGCAGATCGCTGTGGAGAAGGAGGATGCTATTCGCGACATCCGTCGTCAGGTAGGCCTCCTCTCTGTAGAGATCGCTGAGAAGGTGCTCCGTCAAAGCCTTAAGACCGACAAGGATCAGATGGCTATGATCGACCGTATGCTGGATGAGCTCGAAACTAAGTAATTTATGGATATTGGAGTTATTGCCAAAAGATACGCCAAGGCGCTTTTAGACTTCGCTGTGGAAGAGAAGTGCGAGGATACTGTCTATCAGGAGATCCTCACCCTCATCCAGAGCTATAAGGACGTGCCTCAGGTAGCTACTGTGTTGGGCAACCCACTCCTACCCCAGCAGCAGAAAGAGCAGGTGCTCTGCTCAGCGGTTTCTACTACTGAGCCAAGTCCTGTCTACAAGAAGTTTGCTGCTCTGGTTGTAGCTCATCGCAGAGAGTCGTTCATGCTCTTCATCGCCCATAATTTCGTCACGCTTTATCGCGAACTCAAGCACATCAGCATCGGCAAGCTGATTACTGCTGTGCCAGTCGCTGAGAAAGAGGCCAAGCGCCTGGAGGAGATGGTCGAGCGGAATTCTCAGAATTCTGTCGATGTCATCCTCGAGACCTCGGTCGATCCTGACATCCTGGGCGGTTTCATCTTCCAGATCGACGATCAGCGCCTCGACGCCTCTGTGCGTCAGCAGTTTGATGCGATCAAGAAGCAGTTTATAGAAAAAAATAAGAGAATCATATAATAATAAAATATGAGTAATATCAAAGCCAGCGAAGTCAGCGAGGTGCTGTTGCAGCAGCTGCATGGCATCGACAACTCAGCACATTTCGACGAGGTCGGAACCGTGTTGACCGTCGGTGACGGTGTAGCACGTATCTACGGTCTGCGCAATGCCGAGATGAACGAGTTGCTGGAATTCGAGAATGGTGTCATGGCCATCGTCATGAACCTGGAGGAAGACAATGTGGGTGCCGTGCTTCTCGGTGGTGCTGAGAAGATCAAGGAGGGTATGGTCGTCAAGCGTACCAAGCGCATTGCCTCTATTCAGGTCAATGAGAACATGTTCGGCCGTGTCATCAACCCACTGGGCGAGCCACTCGACGGTATGGGACAGATCGAAGGCGAGAAGTT
>JAZUDJ010000015.1:0-3266 GCA_045639585.1 Bacteroidales bacterium | reverse complement strand
GGGGATGGGGCGAGCGATGCTAAGACGCTGGCGCTGCCCCCCAGAGAGACGGCCGCCACGATCACCGATCATCGTGTCGTAGCCATGCTCGGTCTCCATGATGAAGTCGTGAGCGTTGGCAATGCGAGCGGCAGCTTCGACCTCCTCCATGGTGGCGTTTGGCTTGCCGAAGGTGATGTTGTTGAAGATGGTGTCATTGAAGAGGATTGCCTCCTGATTGACGTTGCCGATGAGCGCGCGGAGATCGCTGATACGAACGGCGCGTACATCCTTGCCATCGACCAGAATCTGGCCGTCAGAGACGTCGTGATAGCGAGGGACGAGATCGACCAGCGTAGACTTGCCAGAACCCGACTGACCGACCAGAGCGATGGTCTTGCCCTTAGGGACGGTGAGGTTGATGTGCTTGAGAACCATGGCATCAGAGTTCTGGTAGTGGAAGCTGACGTTGCGGAACTCAATCTCAGATTCGAGCGTAGAGAGAGGCTCTGGCTTCTCCGGATCAGTGATGTTGTTCTCGGCCTTGAGAATCATGTCGATACGATCCATAGAGGCGAGGCCTTGTGGGACGTTGTAAAACGCTTTGGAGAACTCCTTGAGCGGATTGATGACACTGTAGAGGATGACCAGATAGTAGATGAACATGGCAGCGTCGATGGTAGAGGAACCATCGAGAATGAGCCATCCTCCGAACCAGAGGACGACGACGATGAGGACGGTACCCATGAACTCCGACATCGGGTGAGCCGAGGACTGGCGGATGGCCATGGAGTTCATCGAACCGCGATAGAGGTTGTTGGTCTTGGTGAAGCGCTCCATCATCTTGCTCTCAGCAAGGAAGGCTTTGATGACACGGAGGCCGCCGAGAGTTTCGTCGAGCTCGGTCATGATTTCACCCCACTGGTCCTGCACGGTCTTGGATTTGCGCTTGAGTTTGCGAGAGACGCTACCCATGATCCATCCGGCAATAGGGATGAAGAGGATGACGAAGACGGTGAGCTTCCAGCTGAGCAGGAACATCGAGAAGAAGCAGACAAAGATGGCGATAGGAGATTTGATGAGCATATCGACCGAAGAGGTCAGCGCGGTCTCAACTACCTGAATATCCGCACTCATGCGAGCGGTGATGTCGCCCTTGCGCTCCTCACTGAAGAAGGAGAGAGGAAGGTGTAGCACCTTGTCGTAGACCTCAAGACGGATGTCCTTGACGATACCTGTGCGGAAAGGAATCATGACGGCCGAAGAAGCAAAATAAGCTGCGGTCTTGATGGCGGTCATGACGATGAGGATGATACCCATGAGCATGAGCGTATAGAAGGCTCCCTCAGAGGCAATGAGGTTAGAGACGTAGTAATACGCGTTGTTGATGGCAATGTCCTTGAAGTTGTCAATGCCATGCCACTCCCAAGGCTGGAAAGTATAGACCTTCTGATCGATCTGGAAGAGGATCTGCAGGATAGGGACCAGCGCTGCAAACGAGAAGATGTTGAGCCACTGGCTGAGGAAGTTGAGTATCACTGACCAGACCAGAAGCTGCTTGTAGGGACGGATATATCGGCCAATGACCTGAAAGAACTGTTTGATCATAACTGAATCTTGTATTTGCTGATGCGGGTAGATAGCATCTCGGCTGGGACGATGCGCTTGACGACGTCGGCGATGATGTTGAGCATACGCTCACGCATATAGTCGCGACGGATGACCAGCGAGATGGTACGGAAGAAACGAGGACCCTGGATTGGTCGCAGATTGCGCTGCTGCTCAGGGGTGAGCGCCAGGCGGAAGAGCTCTGGGATAAGCGTGCATCCACCGTTGGTGTCGACCAGCTGGATGAGCGTGGAGAGGCTGCCATGATCGAACGTCGTGGTGTGGAAGTTCTCTCGATGCACGTAGCTGGAGAGCTGCTGATAATGGTCGTGGAAGGCGCGTAGGGTCCACATATCGCTACCCATGAGGTCTTCTGGACGGACCCATTCTCGCTGCCAGAGAGGCGAGGCCTGCGAGGCGTAGAGCATGAATCGCTCGTTGTAAAGCTCTATCTCAAGGAGGTTGGTGTCCTGAATGTCGACGTTCGAGACGAGTGCCATGTCCAGTTCGGCGCGCTGCAGCTTCTCGATCAGGACAGGGGCGTAGTCCTCGTTGACCGTAGTGGTGACATTCGGATAGAGCGCCTTCATCTGTCGCGCCATATATGGATATAAATAAGGAGAGACCGATGGAATGATGCCGATGAAGAGGCTGCCACGGTCAGAGTCCTTCTCGCTCTGCACCATGTCTCGCAGCTGCTTCGAGTTGTGGAGAATGACGCGGGCCTGTGAGATGAGCTTCTTTCCCAGGGTAGTAGGCTCGATAGGATGCTTCGAGCGGTCAAAGATGATGACGTCGACCTCCTGCTCGAGCTTGGCAATCGTAGAACTGAGCGTCGACTGTGTGACGCCACACGCCGTGGCAGCATTGACAAAGTGCCTATGCTCATCGACTGCTACGATATATTCCAACTGCTGAAATGTCATTGTCCTACTCTTGGGATTTTTTTGCTCTTTTTTCTGGTTCTTTTTTTGCCTATATTTTACGAACTTAGGCTTCGCCAGAATAACATTATTGATTTTTATCGATGCAAAGATAGAAAAAATCTGTTTGCTTTGTTCAAATCTTTTCCGTAATTTTGCAGCCGCAATCCAAAAAACTGTCCTATTTGGCAATTTTGATACATTAGATTGCGAAAAATTGTAAGAAATTACCTATATAAATTATAAACACATGATTCAGAAAGTAATCAAGCGCGACGGACGTACCGTCGACTTTAACTTCAGCAAAATCGAGGATGCTATCCGCAAAGCCATGGCGGCTTCGGAGAAGGGCATCGATGCTATCCTTGCTGCTACCATTGCCGATAAGATCTCTAAGGAAGGCGATGCTTTGATGACCGTGGAGGCCATCCAGGATCGCGTAGAGGAGGCGCTCATGGAATCTGAGCGTAAGGAGGTAGCCCGTATCTACATCTCTTACCGTAACTCACGTACCACCGCTCGCCGTGCAAAGACCCGCGAGACCTTTGAAGGTATCATTGGTGCCAAGAATAACGATATCACCCGCGAGAACGCTAACATGAATGCCGACACTCCTGCCGGTATGATGATGAAGTTCGCCAGCGAGAGTACCAAGCCTTTCGTTGACGCTTACCTGCTCGACGAGGATGTCAAGGAGGCTGTAAAGCGCGGCTATCTGCATATTCACGACAAGGATTACTATCCAACCAAGTCGCT
>JAZUDJ010000014.1:0-10986 GCA_045639585.1 Bacteroidales bacterium | reverse complement strand
AGGCCTATCTGGCCAACGACCTCTATGAGAACGGAGCATTCACCCGTGTGATGAACCAGACGAATGAGGCGTTCCTCAAGGCACTCAACATCTTCGCTGAGGAGTATAAGTATAGGAATATACTGGAAGGAAAAAAAGATGAGTAAAAAGGAAAAAGGATAAGGGAAAAATCAATAAATGATATTCTGATGACATTCTTAGAATTACATTTTGACTTCGAACAGATACTTTCGGCCTTCATCGTCATCTTCGCGATGATCGATATCACGGGAGCCATCCCTATCATCATCGACCTGAAGAAGAAGACCGGACACATCTATCCTGGCAAGACGACGCTCTATGCGGGTATCCTGCTCTACGCGTTCCTCTTTGCCGGCAATATGATACTTGACCTCTTCGGTGTAGACATCCACTCGTTTGCCGTAGCTGGTGCCATCGTCCTCTTTATCATGGGCATGGAAATGCTATCCGGTCGAGAGATCATGCAGTACTCCGGAGGTCCGGCAAGCGCCTCCGCGCTCGTACCTCTCGCCTTCCCACTTATTGCAGGTGCGGGTACATTCACCTCGCTGATCTCCCTTCGCGCAGAATATAACATTCTCAACATCATCATCGCGCTGGCACTGAATCTCGGCTTTGTCTACTTCGTGCTCAATCGCTATCGTATGCTTGAGAAGCTGTTGGGCGAAGGCGGTATCTTCGTGTTGCGTAAATTCTTCGGTGTGATCCTCCTGGCCATCTCGGTCAAGCTCTTCACGACCAATATCGCAGCCTTGCTGGCAGGTGTTGTTATCTCGAAGTAAAAACTAACAATTTTACATTTTTAATTTTACATTTTACATTTATTCTTATACCACACATGAAAAGATTTCTATCCATCCTGACACTGGCATTGACGCTGATCATCGCGCTCACCAGTGCCGACACCCGGAAACCGATCACGTTGCATCTGGTAGGCGACAGCACCATGGCCAACAAGGATCTGAAGGGTAACAACCAGGAGCGAGGCTGGGGCATGATGCTGCAGGCCTTCTTCACCGACGATGTCAAGGTGATCAACTACGCCATCAACGGTCGCTCCACCAAGTCGTTCATCTCTGAAGGTCGCTGGCAGAAGGTGCTCGATGCGCTGCAGCCAGGTGACTACGTCATCATCGAGTTCGGTCACAATGACGAGAAGATCACGTCTCCTGAGCGATATGCAGCTGCTGACGGAGAGTATTCTGACAATCTGCGACGCTTCGTACGTGAAGCTCGCGACAAGGGAGGTATCCCTGTGCTGATGAATCCGATCGCCCGTCGCCAGTTCTTCGAGAATGCCAAGGCGGCAGAAGAGGACGATCTCTTCGGCAAGGGTATCACGCTCAAGGAAGAGGGTGAGCATCTCGTCGAGACACATATCATCAAGCGTGAGGACGGCACCTTAGAGGATTATCTGGAGGCTCCACGCCGCGTGGCACGTGAGCTGCAGGTACCTTTCGTAGAGATGAATGAGCTCAGCAAGCAGTTCATCGAGAAGTATGGCAATGAGGGTAGCAAGCAGCTCTTCTGCTGGTTCCCTGCTGACACTTACGCTGCTTGTCCTAAGGGACGTGAGGACAATACACACCTTAATGTGAAGGGTGCTCGCGAGCTCTGTAGCCTGGCCGTAGATGCCATCGGAGAAGCTGTACCAGCCTTGAAGCCTTTCATTCGTCACTACGATCTCGTCGTCGCACAGAATGGTGGTGGAGACTTCTTCACCGTGCAGGAGGCTGTCAATGCCGTTCCTGACTACAACAGCGAGGAGATCACCATCCTGCTCCTGCCTGGCGTCTATAAAGAGAAGCTCGTAGTTCCTGAGAGCAAGAGCCACATCACGCTCGTAGCTCAGTCAGAAGGCCAGTGTATCATCTCGTATGATGACTATGCAGGCAAGAAGTCAGCTCTCACGGGTCGTAACCTCGGCACCTCGGGTTCTGCATCGGTCTATATCTACGCTCCACACTTCGAGGCTCGTGGCATCACCTTCGAGAACACGGCTTCACGCGAGAGCTGGAATAAGGAAGGTAAAGTCCTCGGTCAGGCCGTAGCTGCAGTGGTATGTGGCGAGAAGGCGACGTTCCGCCGCTGTCGCTTCCTCGGCCATCAGGACACGCTCTATGCATACGGTCGCAAGAGCGATCCTAAGACGCCTGAAGAGATTGCAGAGAGTCATAAGAACACCTTCCCTACCGATCAGCAGAGTCGTCAGCTCTACGAGGAGTGCTACATCGAGGGTACGGTCGACTATATCTTCGGATGGGCCATCGCAGTCTTTGACCGTTGTGAGCTGCATTGCCTCGGTGATGGCTACGTGACTGCAGCTGCTACTCCTGAAGGTCAGGAGTTTGGCTATGTCTTCAAGGATTGTAAGGTCACCGCAGAGCCAGGCGTCAAGACTTATCTCGGTCGACCATGGCGCAACTACGCGCAGACCGTCTTCCTCAACTGTGAGCTCTGCGACGCTGTGCAGCCAGAGGGTTGGAAGGCTTGGCCAAACAAGACCACTGGCCTCGATGGCAGCACCACCTGCTATTACGGAGAATATAACAGCAAAGGCGCTGGAGCTAATGCCAAGAAGCGTATCTCATGGAGTCATCAGCTCACAGCTGCCGAAGCAAAGAAATACGACATTAAGAATATTCTGAAATAAACTAACACATCTTATATAATATGAACACAAAACATTTCCTGGCGGCCGCAGCCTTGCTCATCGGCCTCAACAGTTGTCAGTCGAACAACACAGCTACCCCAGAGCCATACTCAGTACGTATGGTCAAGTCTGAGATCACCCGTATGCCAACGGCAGATATGATCGACTTCAATACTACGCTCAAGTGGAACTACACCCACGGTCTCGAGCTGCAGTCGATGATGCTCTGCGCTGAACAGCACCCTGAGATCGAGTCTCTTGTATGGGATTATGCCACCCAGTATCTCGATACCATCATCAACGCTGACGGTAGCATCAACAAGTATAAGAAGACCAACTATACGCTCGATCATATCAACCCGGGCAAGATGCTCTTCATCGCCTATGATCGCACGCAGGACGCTCGCTTCAAGACGGCTATGGATACCCTCTACAGCCAGCTGCAGAGCCATCCACGCGTCAGCGAAGGCGGTTTCTGGCACAAGAAGGCCTACCCATACCAGATGTGGCTCGATGGTATCTACATGGAGGCTCCTTATTACGCTGAGTACGCTAAGCGCTACCTCTCTGGCGAGGAGCAGGCCAACGCTTATGCTGACGTTGTCAACCAGTTCATGGTAGTAGGTCGTCACACTTACGATCCTGCTAACGGTCTCTACCGTCATGCCTGGGATGAGAGCAAGGAGATGGATTGGGCCGACAAGACCACAGGCCAGGCTCCACACTGCTGGGGTCGTGCTATGGGTTGGTACGCTATGGCTATGGTCGACGTCCTGGATATCCTCCCAGCAGACTACAGCGGTTGCGACAGCATCAAGAGCCTCCTCCTCCCTATGTGCGAGACATTGCTCACCATCCAGAATCCTGAGACTTTGGCCTGGGAGCAGGTGCTCGATCAGACCGGTCGTGAGGGCAACTATCAGGAGACTTCGTGCACAGCCATGTTCGCCTACACCTTCATGAAGGGCGCGCTCAAGGGCTTCCTTCCTGCTAAGTACTGGGAGATCGGCTATAACACTCTCCAGAGCCTCAACAAGAACTTCGTCGTTGACGATGTCGATGCACAGGGCAATCCTACCGGCACCATCAGCCTCACCCGTGTCTGTGGTGTAGCAGGTCTCGGTGGCAATCCATACCGCAGTGGTGATTTCGACTACTATATCAACGAGATCATCCGCGACAATGACCCTAAGGGCGTAGGCCCTTACATCATGGCGTCACTTCTTGCTGAGAAGCAAGGTCCTACATTATAATATTCCGAAAACATCGAAAAATATAATCCCAAAACATCGAAAACGGTGCCAGGTGGCATGAAACCACTCTGGCACCGAATATACTAAAATTTTGCTAAAGAAACTAACCGTTATGTTCAAGTTCTTAAAATCCAAGAGGCATAGAGGCCTCTACATGAAACTGTCATTAAAGTATTTCATGTCCCCTGATCACGTCCGTCGACTTGCTCACGGACAGGAATATAAGACGAACAAAGAAAAGAAAGTCCACGCTGTTCTTATAGACCGAGGACTTATACATCGTCATCATTACGAAGACTAAGCAGAATCCTTATTCTGCGTTCTCTGCAGTCTCTGAATTCTCTGCTTTTTCAGCAGCTTCTGCCTCACGCATAGCGACTTCTTCGGTAGTACTTGGTTGATCGAACTTCTTGCGAATGAACTTGAAGTTTCGACCCAAGTACTTTTCTCGTACAATCGGGTTCTCTGCCAATTCTTCGCTGGTTCCCTGGAACAGGATCTTACCCTCAAAGAGCAAGTAGGCGCGATCGACAATAGACAGGGTCTCTGGCGCATTGTGGTCGGTAATGAGGATACCGATGTTGCGATCCTTGAGTTTATAGACAATATACTGGATATCCTCTACAGCAATAGGGTCGACACCTGCGAATGGCTCATCGAGCATGATGAACTTAGGATTGATGGCCAGACAGCGCGCAATCTCGCAACGACGACGCTCGCCACCAGAGAGACGGTCACCAAGGTTCTTACGTACCTTCTGCAGACGGAACTCTGCAATCAGCGACTCCAGCTTATCTTTCTGCTCCTCGGGAGTCATGTCGGTCATTTCGAGTGTGGCGCGAATATTATCCTCCACAGTCATCTTGCGATAGACAGACGCCTCCTGTGCCAGATAGCCGATACCGAGCTTGGCACGCTTGTAGACAGGCAGCTTGGTGATCTCCTGCGCATCGAGGAAGATACGGCCTTCGTTTGGGGTCACAAGCCCCGTAGTCATATAGAATGTAGTGGTCTTACCTGCACCGTTAGGTCCCAGCAAACCTACGATCTCGCCTTGTTTCACATCGATGCTGACGTGATTAGCCACAGTACGTGGACCATAGCGCTTCACGAGGTTTTCGGTACGCAATACGCTGCAAGAGCCTTCAAAATTTTCCATTATACATTGAAATTTTGCGCAAAGATAGTGATTATTTTTGAATTATCGACACAAAATCGTTCACTTTAATTATTTTTTACCTATCTTTGCAGCATCGATAAACCAAACAGCAAGAAAAAACGTGTTTATACTTAAGTGGATTCGTGACTTTGGCCGGTATGTACTCCTGATGAAGCGTGTCTTCTCGAAACCGGATCATTGGGGGATGTTCTTCCGCCAGTACATCAAGGAATGTAATTCTTTGGTGATTGATTCCATCGGCATTATTGGCATCATCTCACTCTTCATCGGTGCAGTGTGCTGTATCCAGATGCAGATGAATCTCTTCAGTCCTCTCCTTCCCCGCTACACCATCGGATTCACCACGCGTGAGATCCTGATGCTTGAGTTCTCATCAGCCATGATGTGTCTGATCCTGGCCGGCAAGGTTGGTTCAAATATCGCGTCAGAGATCGGTACGATGCGCATCACAGAGCAGATCGATGCACTGGAGATCATGGGTATCAACTCGGCCAACTATCTGATTCTGCCAAAGGTATGTGCTCTCGTAACGCTGATGCCAATCTTGGTCATCCTCTCCATCGCCTTGGGACTCTGTGGAGGTGCTATTCTGGCCTATATTACCGGTGAACCTACGATCGACAACTATGTCTATGGTATCCAGACAGGCGTCAACTCCGGACATGCCTACTACGCCATCAAGAAGTCGATGGTCTTCGGCCTCATCATCACCACTGTATCCGGGTACTTCGGATATACAGTAAAGGGCGGAGCGCTCCAAGTTGGTCGCAACTCCACCCAAGCCGTAGTGATCAGCAGCATCATGATCCTGATGGCCGATGTGGTCTGCACACGACTGATGCTTTGATCCAGAATAATATCTAGCAATATCGAATCTTATTTCGTTCCGATATAAAGCCTGCACAATCCGAATGTGTAGGCTTTTTGTTTGCACTCCTGGAAGCCTGCTTCATGCATCATCTGCAGGAAAGCATCAGGCTTAGGGAAGTTAAGCACCGACGCTGGCAGGTACTTATAGGCCTCCTTATTGCCAGAGATGAGTCCTCCGATCCATGGCAGGATGTGCAGGAAATAGAGCTTGTATCCCCACAAGAGGATCTTGTTCTGTGGCACAGAGAGCTCAAGGATGAATGTGTGGCCACCCGGACGGATGACACGGCACATCTCATTCAGACCTTTCTGCAACTGCTCATAGTTACGTACACCGAAGGCCACGGTGATGGCATCGACGCTATTGTCATCCATCTGCAGCTGTGTGGCATCGTCGACGTGCATGGTGATGCGATCACTCAAGCCTTCCGCAGCTACCTTCTGACGACCGATCTCCATCATTCCCTCGCTGATATCTACACCGATGACCTTAGCATCCTTACACTTCTGAGCAATGAGGATGCTGAAGTCTCCAGTACCACACGCCTCATCGAGTACCACCTTCGGCTGTGTCTTGGCCAGGCGATTGATTGCATCGGTACGCCACAGCTTATCGATGTTGAGCGAGAGGATGTGATTGAGTTTGTCGTAAGTAGGCGCGATGTTATCAAACATCGAGGCTACAAAAGCTTTCTTAGCCATTTTGAGCAAGTTGAATTATTTCATCAAGACGATCAGCGAGTTCCTGCATCGAACCCAGGACAATATTTGCACCTGCGTCTTTCAGGACCTGAGGATCAAGAGGACCGGTGTTGACTCCCACCGTAAAGATTCCGGCAGCTCGACCTGCCTGTACACCCATAGGTGCATTCTCTACAACGATAGCTTCTTCTGGTTTCAGATTACCAGCCTTGACAAGTCCCATCAGATAAGGATCGGGATGTGGCTTACCGTGTCCTATCGGGCAATCCTTACCACTCACGATATGATCGAGATCGAAAATGCCAGGATATACATTATTTAATTTATTAAGCAGCGAAGCCTGTCCGCTACCTGTGACGATGACTCTCGTCAGTTGCCTCTCTCCTACCTTGCGCAAGACTTCTGCAGCGCCACTCATCGGTTCCGTAGGACCTAACTGCGTAAAGCACTGAGACTTTTCCTTGTAATACGCCTCCAGCTCATACTCTGTAGCATGACGTCCGCGCTGCTCCACGAAGAAGTCATCAATGACCTGATGACCCGTAGAACCTTCGACCAGATAGAAGAAAGTACGGTCACACACGAACCCATAGTGTTCGTGCATGACCTGATACCATGCTTCGGCATGGTTTGGCATGCTGTTGAACAGCACGCCATCCATATCGAATAAAAATGCTTTAAGCATCCTTTTAACGTCCTTACTTAGCAAGACGAGCCTTGATAGCCTTAGTTGCCTCCTCGTAACCTGGCTTCTCCAAGAGAGCGAACATGTTCTTCTTGTAAGCCTCAACACCTGGCTGGTTGAATGGGTTGACACCGAGGATGTAACCTGAGATACCGCATGAACGCTCGAAGAAGTAGATGAGCTGGCCGAGGTTGTACTCGTCAAGAACAGGGATAGAGATCTTGATATTAGGTACACCACCGTCAACGTGAGCGAGCTGAGTACCGAGCTCTGCCATCTTGTTTACCTCATCGACACGCTTGCCAGCGAGGAAGTTCAGGCCATCGAGGTTCTCCTCATCCATTGGGAAGAGAACGGTTTTGTTAGCCTTCTCTACAGAGACAACGGTCTCGAAGATGGTGCGCTCACCCTCCTGGATCCACTGACCCATAGAGTGAAGGTCGGTAGTGAAGTCTACAGATGCTGGGAAGATACCCTTGCGATCCTTACCCTCTGACTCACCGAAGAGCTGCTTCCACCACTCCATCATGTAGTGGAGCTTTGGCTGATAGTTAACGAGGATCTCGGTCTTCTTACCGTACTGGTAGAGAGTATTACGCATAGCAGCATACTGAGCAGCTGGGTTCTCCTCGTAAGGAACGTCCACACCTGTTGCCTTCTCCATGTCCTGAGCACCCTTGACGAGCGCCTTGATGTCGTGGCCAGCGCAAGCGATAGCGAGGAGACCTACTGGGGTCAATACAGAGAAACGACCACCAACATTATCAGGGATGACGAAGGTCTTGTAACCCTCCTTGGTAGCGAGCTTACGAGCTGCACCCTTCTCCTTATCAGTTACTGCTACGATGAGATCCTTAGCAGCAGCCTTGCCAACCTGAGCCTCGAGCTTGGTCTTGAGGAGACGGAAAGCGAGAGCGGTCTCAGTGGTAGTACCTGACTTAGAGATGTTGATGATAGCGAAGGTCTTGCCATCGAGGAGTTCCATAAGGTCAGCGAGATAGTCCTCTCCGATATTATTACCAGCGTATACGACGCGAGGGTTGTTGCCATTGAGGCCGAAAGCGTGATCAAGTGCCTCGTTTACGGCACGTGGGCCGAGGTATGAACCACCGATACCTGCTACAACGATGATCTCAGCCTTAGAACGGAGAAGATCAGCAGTAGCCTGTACCTCAGCGAGGAATTCATCAGTAATGCTCGATGGGAGGTGTACCCAACCAAGGAAGTCATTACCAGCACCCTTACCAGATTCAAGGAGTTCATTACATGGAGCGGTAGCCTTTGCTACTTCTGCCAAAGAGCCTGCAGGAACGAATCCCTGGGCGTTGCAAATAGAAAGTTTCATAATTTTGTTTGTGTATGGTATAATATAAAATAAATTATGTCAATATTTGATTCATGGGATCAACACTGCGGACGTAGTGTTAAGTCCCGTGATCAATGAGTCTAACACTGCGGACGTAGTGTTAAGTCCCGAGATCGATGAGTCTAACACTGCGGACGTAGTGTTAAGTCCCGTGATCAATGAATCTAACACTGCGGACGTAGTGTTAAGTCCTGAGATCAATGAGTCTAACACTGCGGACGTAGTGTTAGATTCCTACGTTTATCGAAGCATATCGCTCAGCAGTTTGATCTCTACGAACGGACTCATGCGCTTATAAAGGATATTATAGACGCAATCGACGATCGGGATAGAGATGCCGTACTTCTGATTGATCTCCTTGATACACTTGGTACCATAATAACCTTCGGCCACCATCTCCATCTCGAGCTGAGCGGTCTTGACCGAATAGCCTTTGCCGATCATGGTGCCGAACATGTGGTTACGTGAGAAGCGGCTGTAGGCGGTAACCAGGAGGTCACCCGTATAGACACTCTCTACCACGTGACGGCCCTTGAGTGGATGAAGTTCGTTAATAAATCGCTTCATCTCACGGATGGCATTAGCTACAAGCACGGCCTGGAAGTTGTCGCCATACTTCAAACCAGAGCAGATACCCGAGGCGATGGCGTAGATATTCTTGAGGACACCAGCATACTGGATGCCGATGACATCGTTAGATATCGTGGTATGTACGAAGTGATTCTGGAAATAATCAGCATACGCCTCAGCCACCTTAAGGTCAGCGCAACCTACGGTGAGGTAGGTCAGTCGCTCGTAGGCAACCTCCTCTGCATGGCTCGGACCACTCAAGGTACAGACCTGAGAATCATTGAGCGAGAACATCTCCTTGAGATACTCGGTCACGGTGATGTTATAGTCAGAGACAATACCTTTGATGATCGAGAAGACGACCTTGCCATCAAAGCACTCTGTGATCTTCTCGACGCTCGACTTGAGGTAAGGCGATGGCATACCGAAGATTACGGTATCTGAGTTGCGGATAGCCTCATTGATATCGGTGGTGAGGTGAATCCTGCTCATGTCGAAGCGGACGCTCGACAGGTATGCAGGATTGTGCTCCAGCTTCTTAAACTCCTCGATGCGAGCCGATGAGCGCATGTACCACCACATCTCAGCACCGTTCATCTGAACGATCTTTGCGATGGCGGTACTCCACGATCCGCTGCCAAGGAGGGCTACTTTACCGGGAAAGTTCATAGTTACTTACGCATTAGCTGCTGCTTCTACCCATCCCTTCACAGCATCCTGTGATACGTTCTCGAGATCAGCAAGGAGAGCCTTATACTTCTTCTTGACATCCATGAGCTCCTGATAGAGCTTGCCTGGCTTGCAACCAGCGAGGCTTGCTACGGTGAGGTAACCTGCCTTCCAGATCACTGCTACCCAGTCCTCACAAGGAACGCCGAGAGCCATGAACTTCTCAGCAGAGTCCTTAGCCACAGGCTTCTCAGGCTTCATGGTTGGGAAGAGGAGTACCTCCTGGATGGTTGGCTGACCGGTCATGAGGATAGCAAGACGGTCGATACCGATGCCGATACCAGATGTAGGTGGCATACCATATTCGAGAGCGCGTACGAAGTCATGATCGATAACCATTGCCTCATCATCACCCTTATCAGCGAGCTTCATCTGATCTACGAAGCGGTTGTACTGATCGATTGGGTCGTTAAGCTCTGAGTATGCATTTGCAAGCTCCTTGCCATTGACCATGAGCTCGAAACGCTCGGTGAGGCCTGGCTTGCTGCGGTGCATCTTGGTGAGTGGAGACATCTCGACTGGGTAGTCGATGATGAAGGTTGGCTGGATGAATGAACCCTCGCAGATCTCACCGAAGATCTCGTCGATGAGCTTACCCTTGCCCATGGTCTCAGTATCCTCTACGCCATACTTCTTAGCAACCTCGCGCATCTCGTCCTCGCTCATGCCGTTGAGGTCAACGCCGGTCTTCTCCTTGATAGCGTCGAGGATTGGGAGGCGGCGGTATGGAGCCTTGAAGCTTACCATGTTGTCGCCGATCTTGACCTCGGTAGTGCCATTGACAGCGATACAGATTTTCTCGAGGAGCTGCTCGGTGAATGACATCATCCAGTTATAGTCCTTGTAGCTGACATAGAGCTCCATACAGGTGAACTCTGGGTTGTGTGAGCGGTCCATACCTTCGTTGCGGAAGTTACGGCCGATCTCGTAAACACCCTCGAAACCACCTACGATGAG
>JAZUDJ010000013.1:0-29881 GCA_045639585.1 Bacteroidales bacterium | reverse complement strand
CCTCCGACTTGATGTAGTCGAGCTTAGAGCGATCGATACCCTCTGGATCGTAGATATAACCGTCTGAGTCAGACATGGTCATAACAGTACCACCGAGCTGGAGAACCTCCTCAGCAGCATACTGAGCAGCGTTGCCAGAACCAGAGATAGCTAGCATCTTGCCAGCGATCTCCTGACCCTTGGGCTTGAGCATAGGGCGGAGGAAGTAAACGGTACCGTAACCGGTAGCCTCAGGACGGATCAATGAACCACCGAACTCGAGAGCCTTACCTGTAAGAACCCCCTGGAACTGACGGCAGTACTTCTTATAAGCACCGAACATGTAACCTACCTCACGGCCACCTACGCCGATATCACCAGCAGGAACGTCGCAGTCAGGACCGATGTGACGATAGAGCTCGAGCATGAAGGCCTGGCAGAAACGCATAACCTCAGCAGAAGACTTGCCACGTGGAGAGAAGTCTGAACCACCCTTAGCACCACCCATAGCGAGGGTTGTCAAAGAGTTCTTGAAGGTCTGCTCGAATGCGAGGAACTTCAGGATACCGAGGTTAACTGACTTGTGGAAACGGATACCTCCCTTGTAAGGGCCAATAGCGTTGTTGTGCTGGATGCGGTAACCCATGTTGGTCTGGATGTTACCCTTGTCGTCCATCCAAGTTACGCGGAAGGTGTAGATGCGATCTGGAATGCAGAGGCGCTCAATGAGATTAACCTTATCAAACTCAGGGTGCTTGTTGTACTCCTCTTCGATAGTACCCAATACCTCTTCTACTGCCTGATGGTATTCAGGCTCATTAGGGAATCTGCGCTTCAGATCCTCCAAGACTTTCTTAGCGTCCATTTTTCTTGTTGTTTTAAAGTATGTTGTAAATGTGTTTACCTTTTATAACGGCAATCTTGTCTATTTGTGAGTGCAAAGATAAGCATATAGTTTGAGATAACCAAATAAAATTGTAAAAAAAGTTTGTATTTGATGAAAAAAGTAGAAAAAGTTAATTATTTTTCGGTATTTATTGCAATTTGCCAATACGTAATAGCAAAAGGAATGCAAAAGGTGAGTGAAAAAGAGAATAATAATTTCATTTTATCAGGAATTTTGCGTATCTTTGCGCACATAAATCATAATAATCACAGAAAATATGCTTGAAATCTTCCCGGCGCTGATCAGTAAGGCGCTCAATATACCTGAAAAACAGGTGGCAGCTACGCTCGATCTGCTTGAGAGTGGCTGTACAATCCCTTTTATCAGTCGTTACCGCAAGGAGGCGACCGGTTCGCTCGATGAAGTCCAGATTGCGTCGATTGCCGATCAGTATGAGAAGCTTGGCGAGATGCAGAAGCGCAAGGTGACCATCCTCTCGACCATAGAGGAGCAAGGAAAGCTGACGGAGGCGCTGCAGAAGCGTATCGAAGACTGCTGGGATGCTACTGTCCTGGAGGATATTTATCTGCCATTCAAGCCAAAGCGCCGTACGCGTGCCATGGTGGCTCGTGAGAAAGGCCTGGAGCCATTGGCCAACTATCTCCTGTCGCAGGCTACGGATCTGAATCAGCGCCCTGCAACACAACAGGATGTCGACCATGAGCTCTCTATATATATTAATAAGGAGAAAGGCGTCGATACTGCCGAAGATGCTCTCAAAGGAGCGCAGGATATCATCGCAGAAGTGGTGGCAGAGAATGAGAGTGCGCGCAATACGGTGCGCAAGAATTTCTCTTTTGATGCAGTTATCACATCGAAACTCGTGAAAGGCAAAGAGGAAGAAGGCCAGAAGTTCCGTGACTACTTTGACTGGAAGGAGCCTTTGAAGCGTTGTGCGAGTCACCGCCTGCTGGCCATGCGCCGTGGTGAGGCAGAAGGCGTGCTTCGCCTATCGATCAGTGGAGATGATGGTGTCTGCATCGACCGACTGACGCGACAGTTCGCAAAGAGCAGTCGCTCGGCGGCGTCCCCTTTGGTGACGGATGCGATTATTGACAGTTTCAAGCGACTGCTAAGTCCAAGCATCGAGACAGAATTCATGCAGCAGAGCAAGCTCGCGGCCGATCAGGAGGCCATCCGTATCTTTGTGCGCAATCTGGAGCAGCTCCTGATGTCTGCTCCTCTCGGACAGAAGCGAGTCTTAGCGCTCGATCCTGGTTTCCGTACAGGATGTAAGCTCGTTATCCTGGATCGTGAAGGGAATCTGTTGCACCACGATGTGATCTATCCACATCCACCTAAGAGCCAGTTCCTCGATGCTATGGATAAGGTGGAGTCGCTGATTAAGAAATATCAGATCGAAGCTATCAGTATCGGTAACGGTACGGCTTCGAGAGAGACGGAGGAGTTTGTGAAGGGACTCAATCTGCCAGATGGCCTTTCTGTCTTTGTCGTCAGCGAGGATGGAGCGTCGATCTATTCAGCCAGCAAGGTGGCACGAGAGGAATTCCCAGATGAGGATGTGACGGTGCGAGGAGCTGTGAGCATCGGTCGAAGACTGATGGATCCGCTGGCAGAGCTGGTGAAGATTGATCCGAACTCTATCGGTGTCGGCCAGTATCAGAAGGATGTGGATCAGAAGGAACTTAAGAAAAGCCTGGATCAGACGGTGGAGAACTGTGTGAATAAGGTAGGCGTCAATCTGAATACTGCATCAAAACACCTGCTGACTTACATCTCTGGCTTAGGCCCTTTGCTGGCACAGAATATTGTGGAATATCGTGCAAAGCATGGCGCTTTCAGGAATCGCCGTCAGTTGCTCGACGTACCTCGCATGGGTCCGAAGGCTTACGAGCAGTGTGCCGGCTTCCTGCGTATCGCAGATGGTGATAATCCGCTCGATAATTCGGCTGTGCATCCGGAGTCGTACGCTATTGTAGAGAAGATGTCGAAGGATCTGCATTGCAAGGTCTCAGACCTGATGGGACCAGAAGGCAAGGAGGCGCGAGAAAGAATCGACCTTCAGCAGTATGTCTCGGCTGATGGGAAAGGCCTGGGTCTGCCAACGCTTCAGGACATTCTCAAAGAACTGGAGAAGCCTGGTCGAGATCCGCGTCAGCAACTCGAGGAGTTCAGCTTCAGCAGCGAGGTCAAAGTGCTCGAAGATGTGCATGAAGGAATGGTGCTACCTGGCATCGTGACGAATATTACGAACTTCGGTTGTTTTGTCGATGTCGGCGTGCATACTCAGGGTCTGGTACATGTTTCGGAGCTTGCAAATAGGTTTGTAAAAGATCCAAACACGGTCGTCTCGCTCCATCAGCACGTGCAAGTCAGAGTCAAGGAAGTGGATTTGAAACGCGGAAGACTATCACTTTCGATGAAAAATCTATAAAAATCTTTCATTTTTGACTAAAAACTTGCAAAAATCGTTTGTCTGAAAGATTTTTTGAAGACATTGAAACAAATGTTATTATTGGCGAAGATAATTCGTCGTATCTTTGCAGCGTCAAAAAGGATAATTGGTTCTTTTTTGATCAATAATTGGATTTCATAGCAAGGTTTAGTTATACATTCGATGTTTTATTAATGGTATTAGTTTTATTCTAAGGTATAGGTAGTGTTATAAAAATAGTTGGCCGTGAGGTCAACTATTTTTTTGTTTCTTATTTTTTTCACTTACGGAACCGGGTCATATCCCGATCCTCCCCATGGATGACAGCGGCAGATACGCTTCAGCCCGAGCCAGCTTCCTTTGATAGCTCCATATTTCTGTATGGCTTCGAACGTGTATTGTGAACACGTCGGAGTGTATCGGCACGCAGGGGGTGTCAATGGAGAAATGTGATGCTGGTAAAAGCGGATCAGAGACAAAAGGATTTTGCTAAGCATTCAATTGAGATTCCGTTTGACTTTTGTTGATGATCTTAACAAGTCGTCCGATAGCCTTGCCAATGACGGAGTAGGTATCCTCGTAAGAGATGAATTTATTATCAGAATAAAGGAAAGCGACTTCGATGGCCTTCTTATTCTCTTTGAGACAATCCCAGAGAGGAAGTTTCTGCTTGCGATAGGCCTCTCGGGTCAATCGCTTGATGTGGTTGCGGTCAACGGCATGCTTGAAACGCTTCTTTGGCGCAACAGCCATCACCGAACAGCGTGACTGGCGCTCTTCCGACGGACGAGTCTCGTCATTCTCGTCCTTCAGCAGATACACTACGCGATAGGGATAGGCCGTAAACGACGAACCATTAGCAAATAACTCGCTAATGGATTCTCGTAGATACAGACGCTCCGTCTTGGGTAGTGTAAACTGTTTCATTATTTATTCTCTTGCAAGAATTTTTGCAACAAGCTGGTCATTGAGGTACACTCTGGTGTCGGACCTGCAATGTCAACACGCAATCCTCGGTCTTCTGCCGCCTTGCGAGTGCTTGGACCAAAAAGTCCGATGATCTGCTCGCCTTGCTGATATTCTGGAGAGTTCTCAAAGAGTGACTGAATGCCGGCAGGAGTGAAGAAAACCAGCATATCGTATGAGGCAATCTCAGAAGGAGTGAACTCTGTGCTGACCGTACGGAACATGACAGTAGTAGTCACCTGCACCTTTGCCTTGGTAAAACAAGTCAAGTCCTCCTTATGGACGTCGGCAACAGGCATGAGGAATTTTTCTGAGTTATGCTTCTTCATAACTAATGCAAGATCCTCAATCTTGCCCACTTTGCTGAAGTGGACCTTACGCTTGCGGTAAACGATATAGTTCTGAAGGTAGAGTGCAATGGTTTCTGATAAGCAGAAATACTGCATTTCCTCATTCGGCTTCGACCTGAGCTCTTCGGCTAGTTTGAAGAAGTGATCGACTGCGGTACGTGATGTGAAGACGATGGCAGTGAAGTTTGGAATCGCGATCTTCTGTGTGCGGAACTCCTTCGCGGTAAGTGATTCGACGCGAATAAATGGCTTAAAAGTCAGTTCCACTCCAAACTTTTTCTGAATATCGAAGTAAGGAGACTTCTCCGAAGAGGGATAGGGCTGTGATACCAATATATTTTTAATATCCATGATCTTTTATTACGCTCGTCAAGTAGTGAGTCGGGCCCAAATTATCCACAAGGGGGCAATTTCGAGCGTGCAAAGATACGCAATAATTATTAAAAAGGAGTCAATTCCTCTCAAAAAAATCTTAATTCCGTTGAAAATGAACAAAGTTTGTGACAAAATGAAGAGCGCAGCGAGCAAAATGATGGTAGTTTCCTCCGAAAAAGAACCAGACATTGTGCCAATAAAGATCAGTACAGGAAACGGAGATAGAATGATTAGCGACGCTGTATAAGTGCGGTTCATGATGATCTGCTGGAACTTGGTGTTGAACAAGTAGCAGAACCAGTTGTAGCTGATAAATTGCAGCAGAACCAGGCAGACAGGAGCCAGCAGACATTGTGTAAGGTGGATCCATGTGTCCATATCTGGATTTTCCAGATGCAGGGCAGGAGCGCTGTCGGTGACGCAATAGACGCTGAGGCAGGTGAACAGGAAAAGCTGGATAATCAGCACCGGCTTCAGCCAAGGATATACGATGGAAGAGCCTTCGAACGTACGGGCGTTGCGAGTGTCTCCCAGCCAGGAAAGCTGATGAATCAGCATCCCCTTTGGATGGCATGCCAGCAGATTAATGGCCGCGAAGGCAATAATCAGGATGACGATGACCGAATTGTTCTGCAGCTGAGGTAACGACCACGGCAGATCGGGTATATTATTAATCATTTTTGAGTAATTGCAATGTCACTTGAAGTGGGTAGTGATCTGAATAAAGGATGTCCTTGCGGACGGTAGCATCGAGCGCCTTGAAGTGACTGGAATGGAATGCATGGTCAATGCGGAACCAGAACTTATGCTCTCGGAATGTGATGCCAGGGCCTCTGCCAGCCTCCTGCCATGAGTCTTTCAGACCGTGACGCAGGGTACGATAGCAATAGCTGACCGGAGTATCGTTCATGTCTCCACAGATAAGGAGTGGCATATCGCTCGGATGCGTCTCCTGCAGGAATCGACTTATCAGATTGGCCTCTTCAGAACGGCTTCTGAATGCTTTTGACAATGATCTCATCATGCCGGTACGGATGCGGTTAAGACTGTCTTTCTCGAAATGTTCGATCATTTCATCATACAAAATACGATCCTTCGGCTGGATGCTGTTGGTGTGCAAATGCATGTTGATCAGTCCGATGCGCTGGCCGTATGCTTCCAGTTGATAATACATCGCAGAGAAATATCCGGACTTACGCTTATCGATGCGAGTGGCTTTTTTGATCGGATACTTGGAATAGAGCGCGATACCCATGGCTTTCTTGCCAGTATTCGGTGTGAAATCATAATAAGGGTAGAGGTCCGAGAGCTGACTTCTCAGTTCCTTCTCTGTATGTCCGTCTTTTGAAAGCGTGAAAGCATATTCTTGCAGGCAAACAATGTCCGCTCCAGATTTGCGCACCGCATCGATGACATGGATTTTTTCCTTGATCTTCGAGAGTCGTGTCTGACCCATGGCGCAAGTGTTGTATGTAAACAGTCGAATGCTGTCAACAGGTGTCGTCGTTGCAACTCCGTCGACCGTAAGTTCGTCTGTTTCTGGCTCAGGGAGACCGAAAATCTGTAAAGGACAGATACGGGTAATTGACTCATAGATAATGCAAAGAGTCACGAGAAGGAAAATGACACACTTCCATCGACGTAGAATCAGAACGATTATGAGCCAGATCAAGGAAAGAGCTAGTGTGAAACCAAATGCAATGCCGAGGAAAGACGGATAGACCCAAGTAGAAGGACTGATTGTGTCGCTAAATGCCGACAGAATCAGGATGATGCATAGCAGCACCGTCAGCGCCATCATGATAGACCAGTAGGTCCACTTGGTGATGCTGACAAGCAAGGACGAAGCCTTTGCTTTGGCTTTCGACTTGACTTTGGCCTTTTTGCTTATTATACTTTTTTTCTTCGATTCCATTTGAGATCAGTTGCGTCCTCGCTTTGAAGCGTCAAAAAGTAGTTGCTTCTCTTCTGCGGTCAGTCCGTCATAACCATGCTTGCTGATTTTATCCAGGATCTCGTCGATACGAGCCTCATGCTGACGTTTGTCCGTATTATACTGCATGTCTTTCTGCTTGTCTGCACTGATAGGGTCTCTACGGCCTCCGGCAGTTGCCTTCATCTTTGGCTTATTCCAGTCTTTGATCCATTGACCAATGGTCTGGCAACCCTCAGAGAACCAGGCTGTAATATCGGTGCCATGACGGAAATAATAGCCATAGATGAATCCGAACAAGGCGCCACCTACGTGGCAGACCAATCCTCCAGTATTGCCAGCAGGACCAGCAAACAAAGTCAGCAGGAGTACGACCAGAGCCACCCACTTCATACGAGTGGTGATGGTGCGGATGAAAAGATTGAGACCGACCAGCTGGTCTGGCTGCATGATGATGGCAGCCAGCATGGCACAGACAGAGCCGGATGCTCCGACAATCCAGGTATAATGACGGTCAAAACGGAAATAAGGGAATCCGTTATAGACTACCAGGAAGAACAGACCGGCAAAAATGCCACTCATCAGATAGAGCGACAGGAACTGCTTGCTGGTGTGGAAGCGGAGGAAGATTGGAGCCAGCCACCAGAGCCAGAGCATATTGAAAACAATGTGCAGCACATGCTGACCAATGTCTGCATGGCAGAACATATAGGTCAGGATCGTCCATGGACGCATGGCCAGGTCGTTCAGGTTGGCCGGTAATGCCAACACCTGCTGCCAGTCGTATCCGCTGACGCAGAACAAGAGGCAGATCAGTCGCCAAAGCTGAGTCAGCACATAGACAGCGACTGTGATATAGATGAGTTTGCCCTGGATAGGCAAGGACTTATAATTCATGCGAATTAATTACGATTATGAATTACAAATTACTTTAGAAGTTCATCCTTCGGTCTTTTCTCCACATCATGATGAGGATGAAACCGAAGAGCATGCCTCCGAGGTGAGCAAAGTGTGCGACGTTATCGCCAGTTGTACCTGCCACGCCTGACATCAATTCGAATATACCGTAACCGATGACCAGCCACTTGGCTTTCAGGGGCATAGGAGGGAAGAGCAGGAAGATACGGGCATTCGGGAACATCATGCCGAAAGCCAGCAGGATACCGAAAACAGAGCCTGAAGCTCCGACCGTGACTAGTCGGTTCAAGATACCTTGTCCCTCAAGCAAGAGTTGTCCGTAAGTAAATTCTGGATCCTGCAAATGGATGTCTGTGAGCCAGGTGTTGACAATGCCAAAGCGCCATGCTAACTGCTGTACAATACCTGCACCGACGCCACAAACCAGATAATAGATCAGGAAACGCTGAGGTCCCCACACCATCTCAAGCAGACGTCCGAACATGTAGAGTGAGAACATATTACAGAAGAGATGGTAGAAGTCGGCGTGCATGAACATATAGCTCACCGACTGGAGGATGTTATACTTGTCGGCATCGTAGTAGTGAAGGCCCAAATAGGTGGACAGGTCGATCCCTTTTTTCTCCATCACCGCATCGGCCAAAAGCAACAGCACATTGATGATGATGAGATTGGTAGTGACCGGGGTAGACGGTTGTCCACTATAGTTATTATTGCTAAAAAATGACATTTTTCTATACTTCAAAGAGTAAAATTATCTATAAATTTTGCGCAAAAATAGGTTTTATTTTGGAAAAACAAGCAAGTCTCCCCCTCTTTTTGTTCTTTTTAGAGCAATTTTATTGCTTTTTGTGCGAAAAAGTATTATATTTGCAGCGAATTTGGGGATTTTCGCCTCTTTAGAATCAAGTATTTGAAGCAAAAAAGTTGTCAATGAAAAGGTATTTTGGCGCAAAGTTTACAACCACAGTCAGTATCACCCTTGTACTATTCGTCATGGGACTGATGACCATGGGCGCTTTGGTGGCTGCACGTATGGCGCAGGCTTTGCGAGAGCAGTTTACCATTACCATGACAATCAGCGATGGTGCAAAGGACGGTTATGGACCTAAGATGGTACGCGACCTGAAAAAGACGAAGTATGCGGCCGATGCCGTCTATGTCAGCCCGGATAGCGCGCTCAAGGTATTGCAGACCGAACTCGGAGAAAACCCTGCAGAGTTCTTAGGATACAATCCGCTGCCTGCTACCGTGGAACTTAAGCTGAAATCGGAATATGCTGAGACGGATAGTATCAACCAGATCGTGAAGCAGCTTAAGCAGGTACATAAGCGAAACGTAACTTCCATCGACTATAATAGTTCATTGCTTGATTCGGTCAATGCGAATCTTCGTCGTTATGCCATCGCACTGACCATTCTGGCCGCAGCCTTGCTTATTATCAGTATCTCTCTGATCGGTTTCACTGTCCGATTGGCCTTGCATGCAGATCGTTTCCTTATCAATACAATGCGCCTCGTCGGGGCTACCTCCTGGTTTATCCGTAAGCCATTTATCCGTACGCATGTCATTTGCGGACTGATCGCTTCGTTCGTAGCGCTGCTGGCATTAGGAGCCTTGATCTATGGCGGCATGACCCAGGGATTTGCCAGTGTAGTTTCAGATTGCCTGCTTCATCCATTGCCACTTTGTATCCTAGTTGGTACGGTAGTTGCATTGGGTATCCTGATTCCTGCCATTGCCGCTTGGTATTCTGCCGGCCATTATTTGAGACGTTCTGTTGACGAACTTTATTTAATGTAATCATCGTCGTTCCCCTTTCCTTGTGTAATTTTTAAATCGCTTATTATGCGTCTGTGTTTAGGTAAACTCAATTTTATTATCATGGGCATTTCTGCCCTGCTTATTCTCGTTGGTTTTGTCATGACTGCAGGTCCAGCTAGCACTCCGGAACATTTCAATCCGGATGTCTTTAGTGATACGAGAATCGTCTATGGTCCTAATATCTGTTTCTTTGGCTATCTGCTGATGATTGTCGGTATCTGTGTCAAGGGCAAGAAGGAAAAGAATTCATAATCTGTAATTTGTAATTCGTAATTTGATTTATCAAAGATGGATTGGTTACAAGCATTGATCCTTGGCCTTGTCCAAGGATTCACAGAATATCTTCCCGTATCTTCGAGCGGACATCTTGAGATCGGCAAGGCCATTCTCGGAGACGGTGCTGAGGCTGGCGGACTCACTTTCGATATCGTCGTGCATGTTGCCACCGTGTTGGCCACATTGGTCATCCTCTGGAAGGAGGTCGTCTGGATTTTCAAGGGACTTTTCCGTCCTCTCGGTCCTGGCTGTGCTCTCAACGATGAGCAGAAGTATACGCTCAATATCCTTGTGTCGATGATTCCTGTCGGTGTTGTCGGACTTTGTTTCAAGGATATGATCGAGAGCCTCTATGCCGATGAGCATGTCAAGCTGATGGTTGTCGGAGTCTGTCTGCTGGTCACTGCAGCACTCTTGGCAATGACACATTTCTATAAGCCACAGCCACGTGAAAGCATCTCTCCAGTTCACGCTTTCATCATCGGTATCGCGCAGGCGCTGGCCGTATTGCCAGGCTTGTCACGCTCTGGTTCGACCATCGCTACAGGTCTTTTGCTCGGCAACAGTCGCCAGTCACTGGCACAGTTCTCGTTCCTGATGGTGATTCCTCCAATCTTGGGAGAAGCGTTACTTGACTTTAAGCATATTGTAGCACCATCGGCAGAGTATCTGGCAGAGCATGGTATTGACGAGCCTATTGGCACCTTGCCTCTGATCGTCGGTTTTGTAGCTGCTTTCATCAGCGGTTGTCTGGCATGTAAGTGGATGATTGCCTTGGTCAAGAAGTGCAAGTTGATCTATTTTGCTATCTACTGTGCATTGGCTGGCCTCTTCACACTCATCTTCCTCTAACTGAGGTAATTTGTAATTAGTAATTTGTAATTAGCGCAAGCTTGAAACCATACGATTTTATTGAAGGCGAAGTAATCGCTTTTGACAAACCGCTTACCTGGACGTCTTTCAATCTGGTGAAGGTGGTCCGCAATAATCTGAGTCGCCGCCTGGGTGTCAAGAAACTCAAGGTCGGTCATGCTGGTACCCTCGATCCGTTGGCCAGTGGCGTGATGATCATCTGTACAGGCAAGGCCACGAAGCAGATTGACCAGTTGCAGGCAGGAACCAAAGAGTATATTGCTACACTACGATTAGGTTGTACGACACCGTCCTTTGACGCGGAGCACCCAGTCGATGCAACCTTCCCGACCAGCCACATTACCCGTGAGGCGGTCTTGGAGGCGCTTGAGAAATTCAAAGGAAGCATCTGGCAGGTCCCTCCAGTCTATTCTGCCTGTAAGGTAGAGGGTCGACGCGCTTTTGACTATGTACGTCAGGGAGAGGAGGTAGAGCTCAAGGCCAAGGAACTGGTCATTGACGAGATCGAACTCCTCGACTTGCATCTTCCAGAGCAAGGAATCGTCTCTCCGAAGGCTGAAGAGATTCTTTCCACTGTCCGTGAGAGTGTGGATATCAAGGCTTTTGGTCGTCGCAAACAGTTGCTCGAGGATGCAGAGATAGCCTCCGCTTCTCTCCAGGAGCAAACTGAGACCAGCGTGGAAACACCCTACCTCACCATTCGCGTCGTCTGCAGCAAAGGAACCTACATTCGAGCTTTGGCACGCGACATCGGCCAGGCCTTGCAGAGTGGCGCTTACCTGATTGGCTTGCGTCGTACCCGAGTAGGGGATTTTCTCGTCGACCAGTGTCTGCAGGTCAAGGACGTCGAGAAATGGGCCCTTGAGGTGCCGATTATTGAACATACAGAAAATTTATAATTCAAAAATATAGATTCGTGAAGTTATCTCAGTTTAAGTTCAAACTCCCAGAGGAGCGTATCGCACTTGTCCCGAGTGACAACCGCGATGAGTGCCGACTGATGGTTCTCCACAAGAAGAGCCGTACCATCGAGCATAAGTCCTTCCGTGATTTCATCGATTATTTCGATGAGAAGGATCTCGTATTGTTTAATGATACCAAGATTTTCCCCGCACGCCTTTATGGTAATAAGGAGAAGACAGGTGCTCGCATCGAGGTCTTCCTCTTGCGCGAGCTCAATCCGGACATCCGTTTCTGGGATGTACTGGTTGATCCTGCACGTAAGATCCGTATCGGTAACAAGCTTTATTTCGGAGAGGATGAGAGCCTGGTGGCAGAGGTAATTGACAATACGACCTCTCGCGGCCGTACCCTCCGTTTCCTTTTCGACGGTACACATGACGAGTTTATTGAGACACTTTATGGCTATGGCGAGACCCCAATTCCTCCGTCATTGAAGCAGCGTCGTGACGTCATTGATACTCCTATTGACGAAGATCATCCTTTCACAGACCGCGAGCGTTATCAGACCATCTTTGCCAAGAATGAGGGTGGCGTCGTAGCTCCACAGGCCGCGCTGCATTTCAGTCGTGAACTGCTGAAGCGCATGGAAATCAAGGGCGTTGACTTTGACTTCATCACCGTGCATAGCAATCAGGGTAACTTCCGCGAGATTGATGTCGAGGATCTTACCAAGCATAAGATGGATTCGGAGCAGATTATTATCAGTGAGGATCTGGCAGAGCGTGTCAATAAGACCAAGGATGCGGGTCATCATGTCTGCGCCGTCGATACGTCGGTCATGCGCGCCATCGAATCTTGCGTCAGCACTACGGGTCATCTGAAGCCATACGATGGTTGGACAAATAAGTTCATCTTCCCTCCATACGACTTCTCAATTGCTGATTGTATGGTAGCCAATTTCTATATGCCATACTCGACACTGTTGATGCTGACCGCATCATTCGGCGGTTACGACTTTACGATGGAGGCGTATAAGCTGGCTATCAAGGAAGGCTATAAGTTCGGCACTTATGGTGATGCCATGCTGATCATGCCAGATTAAAAATGTAGAATTTAAAATGTAAAATGTAGAATTAAATGATGCATCTTACATTTATCGCTCTCGGTTCAAACTTAGGCGACGGACCCGCATTGCTCGATGAGGCGATTGTCCGGATCCGCCAGCAGATAGGAGAGGTGTTATGTGTCTCTTCCTATATGCAGAGTGAGCCGTGGGGCTTTGAGAGTGAGCATCGCTTCACCAATGCAGTTTGTGCAGTACGTACCGAACTCGACCCTTTACCTCTCCTCGACGAGACCCAGCAGATAGAGCGTCAGATGGGTCGTAAGCATAAGCATCAGCCGGGAGAATCCTATACTGATCGCGAAATAGATCTGGATATTCTCCTGTATGATGATCTGAATTATCAGGACGAACGACTGACCTTGCCTCACCCTCACATCGTAGAGCGCGACTTTGTCAGGATTCCACTTCAAGAATGTATAGACATTTTAAATAAATCTTATGAAAACTAGTTTTCTGAAAATGGTTTTGGCCGTCATTGTCGGCACCATCATAGTAAGCATCATCAGCACCATGTTTACTACTTGCGTTTTTATGGGTATGGTTGCTGCAGCATCGACAGACGAGACAGGTGTGGCTACAAAGCCTGGTGATGTCATGCTGCTTAAGATCAACAGTGAGGTGACCGAAGTGCCATCTTCTATGCCATTCTTCATCGATGAGGCTGGCAATTTCAGCATGGAGGCAGGTCTTAGTCTTCGTAGCTATCTCAGTGCTATTGAGTGTGCCAAGAAGGATCCTAATATCACCGGCATCTACCTCAATACAGATGGTATGGCTGCAGCTCCTGCTACTTATGAGGCTTTGCGCAATGCACTGGCAGATTTCAAGCAGGCAGGCAAGTGGATCATTGCCTATAATGACGGCTATTCTGTAGGACAGTATTATGTATCTTCGGTGGCTGATTCTATTTATGTCAACACCATTGGTGGCATTAGCTTTGATGGTATGAGCAGTCTGCTTACTTATCCGAAGAATTTGCTTGACAAGCTCGGTATTGAGATGCAGATTTTCCGTGTAGGTACTTTCAAGAGTGCTGTAGAACCTTATATGGTCGATCATATCAGTGAGGCTAACTACTTGCAGACCCAGACCTACTTGAAGAATATTTGGGACGTGATGGCCCGCGATATTGCTGCTTCACGTAATATGAGCGTTGAGGCTTTGGATTCGTTGGCCAATCAGGCTGTCAGCTACATGATTCCAGAAGAGATTGCCACCACAGATCTCGTGGATGGCATGCTTTATAAGACTGATGTAGAGCAGATTCTTCTTGCCAAGATTGGTCAGGAGAAATTAGACGGACATCTCGTCTCTGCCAAGAAGATGGCTTCAAATGCCAAGGATCAGTCAATGTCTTCTGACAAGGTAGCTATTCTTTATGCCTGTGGAGATATTGCCACAGAGTCAGATGGTGCTGACGATGGCATTTACTACAATACCTTTATCAAGGATGTTCGCGCTATTGCTGCTGATAATAGCATCAAAGCTGTCGTACTTCGCGTCAATAGTCCTGGCGGTAGCGCCTTTGCCAGCGAGCAGATCTGGAAGGCGCTTGAGGATCTGAAGGCAAAGAAGCCTCTTGTAGTCAGCATGGGCGACTACGCTGCTTCTGGCGGTTATTACATCAGCTGCAATGCTAACTACATTGTGGCAGAGCCAAATACCCTCACCGGTTCAATTGGTGTCTTCGGTATGATTCCTAATTTGGGAGGTTTGGTTTCAGACAAGCTTGGCGTCAACTTCGAGGAAGTCAAGACCCACAAGTTCGGTACCCTCCACACTATGCGTGCTGCCACCGAGGATGAGAAGGCAAAGGTTCAGCGTGGCGTTGAGTTCACTTACGACCTGTTTACCAAGCGTTGTGCAGAGGGTCGTGGCATGGAGCAGGATAGCATCAAGGCTATCGCTGGCGGTCGTGTCTGGACGGGTAGTGATGCAATCAATCTCGGTTTGGTCGACGAACTTGGAGGCCTGAATGAGGCTGTCGCTAAGGCTGCTGAGCTGGCTGGATTAACTTCTGGCGACTATGCTCGTGCCGTCTATCCATTTGAGAAATCAAAGATGGAGGTCATGATGCAGCTCTTTGGAGAGAAGGCCGAAGATCTTTCTATACGCATCGCAGATATCGCTCTTGGCACTACTCCTGCTGATCGTGAGGCGCTGAAGTTCATCAAGTCTATTAAGGACGCAGATCGTATTCAGGCTCGTTCGTTCGATGCAGTGACATACTGATCACTCCTAACTTCTAACTCCTAACTAAAAAATGTATCTTCCCACCGTCAAAAACCTGGACATACTCCTGCCATTCTCATGGCTCTATGGCTTAGGAGTCTGGTTCCGCAATCGCATGTTCGATATGGGTCGCAAGCCTTCGGTCTCTTTTGAGGACGAAGTAGCTGTGATCTGTGTCGGCAATCTTGCCGTTGGCGGTACGGGTAAGACTCCTCACACCGAGTATTTGGTCTCTCTGCTCCAGAGCCAGGGCATAGGGCCTATTGCCGTCCTGAGTCGAGGATATAAGCGTCATACCAAGGGATTTGTCCTTGCCAGACCTGGCATTACCGCCATGGAGTTAGGAGATGAGTCTTTCCAGCTCTATCGCAAATAACCAAATATCATTGTGGCTGTCGATGCTGATCGTCCACATGGTATCCGAGAGTTGCTCAAGCTGCCACAGCCTCCACAGGTCATCTTGCTCGATGATGCCATGCAGCACCGTTACGTCAAACCTGGCCTGACCATCTGTCTGACGAGCTATAATCGTATATTATATAAGGATAGGCTGTTGCCTGCTGGTCGTCTCCGTGAACCTGCTGCTAATGTTAGCCGTGCAGATGTAGTCATTGTGACCAAGTGTCCGAATGCATTGCGTAGTGAACAGGAGACTGAGATTCAGGCAAATCTGCCGACTCGCCTTGACCAGCCGATCTTCCACAGCGCTTACCGTTACGGCCGTCTGGTCAATCTGGCCACCGGAGAGCCTTGCGACATCGACCATGCCACAGAGGTTCTTATCGTAGCAGGTATTGCAGATCCGAAGGTGATGGAAAATTATGTGCATACACATTATCGCCTTTTGGATATCATGACCTTTGGTGATCATCATCATTTCTCCAATAAGGATATCGAGAAGATCAGCAGTCGCCTCGATAATCTCAATGGCGATGGCTTTTGTACCTCATTGAGTAAGAACAAGTCTGTGATTATCACAACCGAGAAGGATGCCGTCCGCATGATTAACCACCCTGCGGTCAAAGAGGACCTGCGCAAGCGTATCTACTATTTGCCTACAGAGGTCTATTTCTTGCAGCAGCAGGAAGTGAAGTTCAACCAGATAGTTCTTGACTATGTCCGTAGGACCAGAGGCAAATAACCATTTAATAGTATCCCTTAAATATCCCTTAAAACTATGAAACAGAAGATCAATGAAACCGCTCAGTATATCCTGAGCCACACCACTCTTCGTCCAAAGACCGCCATCATCCTGGGTACAGGCCTGGGTCAGTTGGCCACACAGATAGAGGATGCGCAGAGCATCCCTTACAGCGAGATTCCAAACATGCCAGTCAGCACCGTCGAAGGCCACAGCGGCAAGCTCATCTTCGGCAAGCTCGGTGGCAAGGAGATCATGGCCATGCAGGGTCGCTTCCACTTTTATGAGGGATATAATATGAAAGAGGTGACCTTCCCTGTCCGCGTCATGAAGGCCTGTGGCATCGAGACCCTCTTTGTCAGCAACGCTGCAGGTGGCATGAACAGCTCTTTCCGCATCGGTGACCTCATGATTATCGACGATCATATCAACCTCTTCCCAGAGCATCCGCTCCGTGGTAAGAACGATCCTGAGCTTGGTGTCCGCTTCCCGGATATGCACGAGGCTTATGACCAGCAGCTCATCGCCTTGGCAGAGAAGATCGCTGCCGAGAAGAATATCCACCTCCAGAAGGGTGTCTATGTCGGCACCCAGGGTCCTACCTTCGAGACCCGCGCTGAGTATCGTTACTTCCGTGCCATCGGTGGCGACGCCGTCGGCATGAGCACCGTCCCAGAGGTCATTGTGGCTCGCCACGCTGGCATCAAAGTCTTCGGTATCAGCGTCATTACCGACCTCGGCGGCTTCGGCGTCCCTGTCGCTGCTACCCACGAGGAGGTGCAGGAGGCAGCTAACGCTGCACAGCCACTCATGACGATTATCATGAGCGAGATGATCAAACGTAGCTAATAGAAAATGGAAATCAAAGAATACGGCGAGTTCGGCCTGATCAACCATCTGACCGAGAACTTCCCACTCAAACAAGCTTCTTCAATTTACGGCGTAGGTGATGACTGCGCCGTAATTAGTAATAACCCCTCCGAGGGTCAGACCGTCGTGACTACCGACCTCTTGCTCGAAGGAATCCACTTCGACCTGACCTACTGTCCTCTCCGCCACCTTGGCTATAAGGCCGTGGCAGTCAATGTCAGCGACGTGTACGCCATGATGGGTACGCCTCGTCAGATCACCGTCAGCCTCGGTATCAGCAAGCGCTTCAAGGTCGAGGATCTCGAGGAGCTCTATGCCGGTATGCGCCTGGCATGCGATGTCTATGGCGTCGACCTCGTCGGTGGCGATACCTCGGCTTCGATGACCGGCCTCACGATCAGCATCACCGCCATCGGTGTGGCCGAGAAGCCTGTCTATCGCAATGGTGCACGTCCTAACGACCTGATCTGCGTCAGTGGCGACCTCGGTGCCGCCTACATGGGCCTGCAGCTCCTGGAGCGCGAGAAGGCGATGTTCTGGAGCGAGTACAACCAGTGGCAGCGTGAGACCAACAAGGGTGCTGACGGCAGCCAGGCCCCCCAGTTCAAGCCTAAGTTCGAGGGCCGCGAGTACTTGCTTGAGCGCCAGCTCAAGCCAGAAGCGCGCAAGGATATCGTCCAGAAATTGAAGGAAGTAGGTATCACCCCTACCGCTATGATGGACGTCAGCGACGGCCTTTCGAGCGAACTCCTTCACATCTGCAAGCAGAGTCACGTCGGCTGTCGCATTTATGAGGAGCGCCTCCCTATCGACTATCAGACAGCTGTGCAGGCCGAGGAGTTCAACCTCAACGTCACCACCGCAGCCATGAATGGTGGCGAGGATTACGAGTTGCTCTTCACCGTACCGCTCACCCAGAACGAACTCATCCAGCAAGTCCCTGGCATCCGTCTCATCGGACATATCACCGACGAGAAGCTCGGTGCAGCCATGATCACTCGCGACGGTCAGTCGGAGGTGACACTCAAGGCGCAGGGATGGAACGCATTTAAGAGTGAGGAATGAATATAGCAGCACTTCTCAGTGGCGGCGTAGACAGTAGCGTCGCTGTCCATCTGCTTTGTGAGCAGGGACATAAGCCAGACCTCTTTTATATCAAGATTGGTATGAACGAGGACGGTTACTCTTGTCCTCAGGAAGAGGATCTTGAGATCGTCAAAGCCATGGCTCACCGCTATGGCTTGAAGTACGATGTCGTTGATCTTCAGCACGAATACTGGGACAATGTCGTGTCCTACACCATCGACAAGGTGCGCCGCGGCTTCACCCCGAATCCTGATGTGATGTGCAATCGTCTCATCAAATTCGGCGCCTTCGATCAGAAAGTCGGCCATCTCTACGACAAGACGGCCACGGGTCATTATGCCACAGTTCTTGAAGGAAATTTGGAGATAATAAACGACCAGCTGACATTCAATTCCTCACTCCTCACTCCTCATTCCTCATTCCTTGGTACGACACCAGATCCAGTGAAGGATCAGACCGATTTCCTCGCTCAGCTCACCGGCCTCCAGGTCAGCCACAGTCTTTTCCCTATCGGCACGATGGCCAAAGGCGAGGTGCGTCGCATCGCCGAAGAAGCCAAGCTCCCCTCGGCACACCGCAAGGATTCCCAGGGCATCTGTTTCCTCGGCAAGATCAACTACAACGAGTTTATCGAGCGCTTCCTCGGCAAGAAAGAAGGTCCGATCATCGAACTCGAAACCGGCAAGATCCTCGGCAAGCATCAAGGCTTCTGGTTCCACACCATCGGTCAGCGTAAAGGCCTCTATCTCAGCGGAGGCCCATGGTTCGTCATCAAGAAAGACATCGAGCAGAACATCATCTACGTCAGCCGCGGTTATGACCCTGAGGCGCAGAAGCAGGATTGGCTTGTGATGCGCGATATGCACTGGATCACCCTTGATCCGTTCACACAAATAGCAAAGGCACCTGACGCAGCAGATCAATTCTCAATTATCAATTCTCAATTATCAATTAAAGAGCCTCTCGCTATGCGAGTGCTCTTTAAGATCCGCCACGTCGCCGAGCTCCGCTCTGGCCTCCTCACCGCCCGTCCCGACGGCAGCTACTATCTTAAGATGGACGAGAAGACCAACGGCGTCGCCCCCGGTCAGTTCTGCGTCATCTACACTCCTGATGGCCGCATCTGTCTCGGCAGCGGAGAAATCTCGTGGGAGTAATCCACAGCTGCTGAATCTAACACTACGTCCGCAGTGTTAGATTCCACGATCGAGAAAGCTGACATTACGTACGCGATGTCAGCTTTCTCGATCAAGTCATCTCCTGCACTGTACGGTGTAGGAGATGACTTTGTCTCCGCATCCCTTCCACGGTACAGTGTAGGAGATGCCGAGATGCAGGAAGGGCTGTCTTGCTTGCAGGACGTCCGTTCTTACATTCAGGAATGGATATTTTGCATGCAAGGCGTCCTTTCCTTGATCAAATAAAGATTCTACAAGCAGAACTTTTTATTTTCACTTTTTTATTGGCCTTTCATTCTTTTCTTAATACTAGAAATCTAATCTACTAAACACCTTTTTGCTACATCCATTTTGCAGTTCAATGTTTTTTGTGCTTATTTTTGAGCCAAAACAAATAGAATTGATATTTTTGTAGGTAGATCCGTTTTTTAATGTCATCTTTGCAGCCGCCTAAGCGACTTGATAAGAGAAGAAGTGAGTAAAACAACTATGCCACAACTATTGTCTATTTAATAGTTTTTATGGCTGTTATCTTTTTCGGCGACATTTGCCAGCAGAGTCATTTGTACGATTCATACTGAGGTTTCCTTAAATCATATCAGAAATCAAAATTTTTAATTAACCACTATTTGCAGCTATAGTTTAGTATTAACGACTAACAAAAATGATTATGAGAAAACTATGGCCGCAGGGATAACTATGCCCTTTTTATAACTGGCAAGCACTTGGTGTGCTGCTTGCCATAAGTCATTCCTTTACACTTTTTTACCTCCTCTATAAAGATAGAAGGAGAATCTATAAACTTCTATAATTTGTGATATATGTTCACGAAATATCAAATTGCGCTTCAGTACTCTCCAGAGTTAGAGAATAATCCCGTATTGGCAGTACGCCGTCTTCGTATAATGATAAACCGCTGTATAGATTTGAAAACGGTATTAGATCATACCGGCAGCAAAAGATATAGCAAATCGTATACTCCTCAACAGGTAAAACTGATATATTATTTTCTAGGTGATCCTCCCTGCCGATGCTCTGATTCTTCTCTGATAGATGAGTATATTTTAAGTGAAAATGACTATATTTTGCTAAATCATTACCTGCATATAAAAAAAAGAACACGGAAAAACTCGGAAAAACACGGAAGGTCATATTAGTATTTTAAATTATGTATTTTTGCGGAGGGAAATATGGTTGTTTCCTTCTTCAATTTTACAAATTTAAAGCATATGAGAAAAGCTATTTTATTTGATGCTCTGCTAGGGTTGTTTTTTACTTTGGCAAGTTGCTTTCCTGCAGTTGATGATGCAGATGAGTTATCTTCAGATTTATCAACGGAGAAAAAGACGACGTTGAGATTAACTACACGTAGTTCTACTGGTGTGATAAACTATCCAGTTCTTGTGTTGGCATACGACGCAGATGGCAATAAAAGCGCGCAGCAGGTCTTGGCTTCGTCAGAAGAACAGGTAAAGATGAATCTTCCTGCAGGATCTTATCGAGTCTCGGCAATCACTGGCTATCAGTCTTATGTCGAACCAAGTGACTACTCTTCGTCAGATGCAGTTTTCTCCATGCCGGCATCTGGTTTTGCAACGGCTCCTTTGTTTGTCGGTTCTGCAGATGTCGTACTTGGAGACAAAGCTGCAAGCGTGGACGTTGTGATGAGCAGTAGGAGTGCATCATTGGATGTCTCGCTAAAAGATCTGCCAGAGACGGTGGAGTCCGTCAGTATCGCTATTGCTCGTCAATATGGAGCATATTGCCTAGATGGTAAGTATTCCTCGGCAATTGTGGCTCGGACGGATTGTAGTAAAAATGCAGAAGGTATCTGGACATCAGGATTGATGTATGTCCTGCCAGGAGCGGATACGCAGACCGTCCTTACGATAACGATTATAGACAATAGTCAGCAGTATAGTTATGGATATACGGTCAATGAACCGCTTTCGGCATCAACACCTTACGTTTTGAGAGGTACTTATAAGGGAGGTGAGCGTGTAGAGCATTTTGACTTAAGTGGCATGTTGACCGTTGAAAGCTGGAAAGATTCTAAAGCTTTTGATTTCGAATTTGGAGAAGGTGCTTCTGCTGATAATTCTGTGCCAGAGGAAGAGGTTATTACTACAGAGATGGCTTCTATCCCTACTGCATTATCGATTTGGGAGGGGCATGTTGTCGCTCTTGTGTTTGATGAGACGGAAGAGGGAGCTGACCTGCTGCTTATTAGTTTGGGTGAACATACAAATGTATATTCTGTTGCGGCGGCAAATCACGAATATGACGCTATCAATCTAGCCAATGCTTATGTTGAAGGCGAGTTGTCAGGGTGGCATATTCCTACCAGCTATGAGATCCAACAGCTTAAGGCTGGATATAAAGACGCTAACATGGATTACCTGAATGAAGCCCTTTTACAAGCAGGAGGAGTAGCGATTACGCAGAAAGGTGCGGACGGTAAAGCAATCCGATATCTCTGTGATAATGGTGCTCAAGCCATCGGATTTGTCTCAAGCTCAAATATCGGAGCAGTGGGCAAAACCGTCAAATATTCGTTGCGTTTCGTCAAAACAGTACATGTAACACTTACTGAATAATAAAAACTGGCGCTCCATTAAAGTGGAAGCGCCAGTTTTTTATAAATCATGCCAAAAGCATAGCAGTCACTATGATAACGGAAGCCGAGCGACTCATAGAGGCGTAGCGCTGGCGGATTGTCAGGGTCGACAAGCAAGGTGGAGGGAAGGCCGAGGGAGCGGCCATGCTCGATCTGCGCCTGCATCAGCTGGCGGGCAATGCCAAGACCCCGGTACTCGGGAAGGACTGCCAAAGAGTCAATGTAATACTCTCCTGCCTGCGTCTCATCCTCGGCATGCTCAAGGTCCATATCCGGTTCGTCGGATTCGGATTCTTCAGAAGGAGCCTGCTCGAAGAGGGCAAAGGTGCGAAGTCGACGCTCATGATATCCCTCGCCATCATAACAGAGACAGAGGCCTACGGGACGACCATCGACCAGTGCGAGCAACGCGTTGCGATAAGAATAAAGGATGTCGGACTCCCGGCTACAGACCTCTCTGGCCACGTAGTCGAGGAACACCTCGCTCGGATGGGTGTGCAACGCGCAGCAGACACCCCAAGCGATGAAAGGAGCATCGGCCTGTGTGGCCCAACGGAAAGTAGGTGTTACATCCATATTGGCAAGAGAGGTAAGACGGAGAGGACGATACCGCCGAGGATGATCAGGATGGTCCACCACTCATTGGCCGACGAATGCAGATTGGCCTGATGCACAGAGAGCTGGATGCCGAGGAACAACGACAGCTGGCAGATATAAAGTGCCGTGTGATCAGGGTCGAGACACATGAAGATGACCACGGCGATACTGAGATTGCACAGCAGCATGATGCTATCACTGGCACGGACACTATGGCCCGTACCCAGCACGGCTGCCGAGATACTATAGGCAATGACCAATAGGGCCATCAGCGCTAGATAGAGCCATTGCCACACCTGGAAAGTCTGTAAGACCGTGGCGTAACCCGACAGGTTGAAGATTTCAGCAAACTGCAAAGGAAGTGCATCGGCCTCTTCCTGTCCGTAGAAGACAAAGAGGTAGCAATACATGATCCAGAGACCCAGGACAGTGCCTGTGAGGATGCTGAAGATATTGCGAGAGCTGACCGAACGGGTGTGATAGACAATAACGGGTCCCAAGAGAAGCCACAACACCGTGTGAGGGAAGAGGGCCGATGACAGACCGATAAGCAGACCCACGGCCAGACAGCGGACGGTAGCACGCTCGTCCTGCCAGATACTCAGTGCAAGACTGACGATAAGCATTAGCGCTGCCACCTGTAGCATACCCTTGTAAGCCGGGTAATCAGGGGCGAAATAGAGATACGCAAAGTTCTGCGTCACACTCATCAGCGGCCAGGCGATACCTAGCGACTTGCCCTCGGACACACCTCCCAGATGGAAGCGACCCAGGACAAACCACAGCGCCAGGGCGCAGGCTCCCGACAGCAGCCAGTTACCCCAGAGCACAAAAGGATCACCGTCGGTCAGAAGAGTCTGTCCGACGATGAGTATGGCACTTAAGAGTATCAGAAAGAAGGAGACACCCTTATTGCGGCTGAGTGGAAATAGTAACTGGTACAAAGTGCTTAATCCCAAGCGGCAAGGTCCTTGCCGATGTCACGACGATAATACTTGCCCTCAAACTCGATAAGCTCTGCGCCACGCATGCTCTGTGCGAGAGCGGCTGCACGGTCGGTACCGTAAGAGGTGACACAGATGACACGGCCACCAGCGGTAACGGTAGCCTGATCGGCATTGAGCGCGGTGCCTGCGTGGAAGAGGATCGACTTCTGGTCGCTCTCGGCCTCGCTGACTACACCCTGGGTGAAGAGGGCGTTGTCCATACCGGTCATGACCTTACCCTTCTCGTAAGAGCCTGGGTAACCGCCAGATACAAGTACGACGGTAACGGCAGCGCGAGGATCCTCCTCAAGGACCTTCTCGTTGAGGTTGCCGGCAGCAACGCCTTCGAGCAACTCTACGAGGTCGCTCTTGATACGTGGCATGACTACCTCGGTCTCTGGGTCGCCCATGCGGACATTATACTCGATGACCATCGGGTCGCCAGCGTGGTAGCACTGGATGTCGCGATCCATGCGGATGAGACCCAGGAAGATGAATCCCTTGTACTTGAGCTGATCCTTCTTGAGGCCCTCGATGGTTGGCTTGACGATGCGCTCCTCGACCTTCTGCATGAACTCAGCGTTGGCAAATGGCACTGGAGAGCAGTTGCCCATGCCGCCGGTGTTGAGGCCGGTGTCGCCCTCGCCGATACGCTTGTAGTCCTTGGCGACAGGGAGGATCTTATAGTGATCGCCGTCGGTCAGGACGAAGACAGAACACTCGATACCCGACATGAACTCCTCAATGACGACGGTAGCTGAAGCGGCACCGAACATACCATTGAGCATCTCCTTGAGCTCAGCCTTAGCCTCCTCAAGAGTAGGGAGGATGAGTACACCCTTGCCGGCAGCGAGACCGTCGGCCTTGAGGACGTAAGGAGCCTGGAGGGTCTCAAGGAACTTGCAGGCGTCGTCGTACTCAGCAGCGGTAAAGCTCTGATAACGAGCGGTAGGGATGCCGTGACGGCTCATGAACTGCTTGCAGAAATCCTTCGAGCCTTCGAGCTGTGCAGCAGCCTTGGTAGGACCGATGACTGGGATGGCAGCGAGTTTGTCGTTGCTCTCGAAGAAGTCGACGATACCGTTGACCAATGGATCCTCAGGACCAACGACGACCATGTCGATGGCGTGGCTGAGGCAGAAGTCTGCGATCTTGTCAAACTCGTTGACCTTGATGCTGACGTTCTCACCGTAGGCGGTGGTACCAGCGTTGCCTGGAGCGATGAAGAGTTTGTCACACTTGGCACTCTGTGCCAACTTCCATGCGATGGCGCATTCACGGCCGCCACTGCCGAGGAGTAAAATATTCATCTTATAAGTTTTGATCGAAGTAACGTGATATATTATTTAAAAGGTGTACACGATCCTTGCCTCGTACGTTGTGTGGATGGTTCATATACATCATGAAGTCCGGATAGGTGCCGGTGGCTACGGAGTTCTTGAGGAACTGGTAAGACATCTGTGGCACGACGGTGTCGTCCTGATCGTCATGGATGATGAGCAGGTGGCTCTTGAGCTTGGCGGTCTGGTTGATCATCGTGTTATTAGCGTAGCCTTCAGGATTGTCCTGAGGAGTACCCATGTAGCGCTCGCCATACATCACCTCGTAGCGGCTCCAGTCGAGGACAGGACCGCCACAGACGCCGACCTTGAAGGTTTCAGGATAGTTGAGCGTCATATAGGTGGTCATGAAGCCACCGTAGCTCCAGCCATAGATACCGATGCGGTTTGCGTCGACGTATGGGAGGGTCTTGAGGTAAGCCACACCCTGCATCTGGTCCTTGCCTTCGTTGTAACCGAGGTTGTGCCAGATGGCCTGCTCGAAGGCAAGGCCACGCTTGTCAGAACCACGGCCGTCGATGGTGAAGACCACGTAGCCACGGGTAGCCATGTAAGCGTCCCAGCCTGGCAGACCCCACTGATAACCGTCGGTAACCATCTGCGCGTGTGGTCCATTGTAGAGATAGACGACAACAGGATGCTTCTTGCCATCGCTATAATTCAGCGGCTTGACGAGGCGGTAATAGAGATCGGTCTGACCGTCGGCTGCCTTGAGCGTGCCGACTTCCACCTCAGGACGAGCAATGGCCTTGTGCTGCGCGTTGGCAGCGTATGGATCCTCGGCCTTCCAGAGGACTTCGACCTTGCCAGGCTTACCTTTCTTGAGGTCGATGAGCTGGCACTGACGTGCGACGTTATGGCTGACAAAAGTATCGTAGACGCGGGTATAGTCCTTGTTGAACATGACGTTGTGACGGCCTGGCGTGGTAGTGATGAGGGTAACCTTGAGCGTCTTCATGTCGAGACTATAGAGGTGATTCTCCAGCGGACTCTCCTTGGTGGCCATGAAGTAAGCGAATTTGCACTTGTCATCAATGCCAATGAGTTCGTTGATCATCCAGTCGCCCTGGGTGAGCTGCTTGCCGATGAGGCCCTCTGCGGTACGTGTGGCAGAGAGATCGTAGAGATACATGTGCTTGTAGCCGTCACGCTCGCTCATCCAGATGAACTTGTCGTTCGATCCTGGGAGGAAGGTGAGTTCATCTTCTGGCTCGACGTACTTGTCTGATGACTCAGTGAAGAGAGTCTCGATGAACTCACCGGTCTCGGAGTCGTAAGCGTTGAGCTCCATGTAGTTCTGCTTGCGATTGAGCTCTGCGATAAAGATTTGACGGCCATCAGGACGCCAACTGACGCAGGTGAGATAGTGCTCAGGATCGCTAACCAACTCGTGGTGACGGGTACCTGCTGTCGACTGCTTCTGTGCGTGTGGCAGTTCAGCTCCGGTCTTGACCCACAAGGTGCGCGTCTCCTCCGGACGATAGATGCCGAGGACGACCTGATGGCTGGTCATGCCGGCCATAGGGTAGCGTACCCACTTGACCTCAGCCTCACGGGCGTCGGTCTGCAGGAGCGGATACTGGCCGACCATCGACTGGTTCATGCAGTAGAAAGCGAGCTGGTGACCCTTAGGGCTCCAGAAGATACCTTTACTGATGCCGAACTCATTGCGGTGGACAGACTGTCCCCACACGACTTCTGACTGTCCGCTGACCGGGTTGTCGCTCGGAGCATCCGGAGCGCTGACCTGGAGGCGCTGCTTCTCGCCATCGCCCGTGGTCTCTACCCAGAGACGGTCACCCTCATTGAGCGCTGTCCAGAGGCCATCGGCACTGACGGTGCCACGCTGACGTGGACGTGCAGGAGCCTGCGAGGCGTTCTCAGGAGTATAGAATGTGAACTTGCCGTTGTCGTCGAACTTAGCGTTGATGAGGCTCGGCGTATAGACATAATCAGGATGGCCAGGCGTCATCTGCTCCATCGTAGGCAGCTCGCCCTGCTGGGCAGGTGTGAGACCCAGGATCTTGTGCTGTGCCATAGCGGTGAGGAGTGAGGCTGCCATCAGTGCAGTAATATAGAGTCGCTTCATATAGTATTAATCCTTCTTTGTGTCGTCCTGTGTATAATCCAGTACGGCCTTGCTCATATCGAAATCCTTGTGGAAGAGTGGTCGGTTAGGGTCGTACTCACGCTTGCCACGTGGCTGGAAGTGGCCTTCACGCTCCTCAAGCTTGCCATCGGCATTGCGCTTGAAGTTTCCACGAGGGGTAAATGGCTTGTCGCCGTCCTTCTTAGCGAAAGGTTTCTTATCGCCGAATGGCTTCTTGTCAAAGCTCTTCTTCTCGAAAGGTTTCTTCTCAAATGCTGGCTTCTCGCCTGGGGTCTTAGCCACGATGCTACCATCCTTACCTACAGTGTATGCACGCTCGGTGCTGGCGGTGCGGGTACGCTTTGGCTTGTCGTCGATGCGCTTATGACCACGCTCGAAGGCCTTTCCATCCTTGTCGTAGAAACGCTTCTTGCCGTCGCCGTCCTTCTTTTCGAACTTCTTGTCGCCTGGCTTGCGATCGCTGCTGAAGCGGCTTGGCTTCTTGCTGCGGATGTTCTCAAACTTAGAGTTGTCCTGCTTCTGGTCGGCCGAAGTCTTATCGAGCTCGCCACCCTCCTTGCGGAAATCTTCGAACTTGCCAGAGAAGAGTTCATACTTGCGAAGCTGACATGGGATGCCGCCATTGTTGAGGTCAATCTTGATCGATGGCTTGAGGCCGACGAAATCGAATGGGGTACCCTCCTTGCGGAAGCCATTGCGTGGGTCGATAGCGGTGAAGGTAGCATTAGGATCGTCGCTCGAGATGATCCAGGCCTCACAGCCCTGGAACTTCTGCTTCAGCACATTGCCCACCATCTTATAGAAGGTTGGAACGTCGGTGAAGAGTCGCTTGCCGTAAGGTGGGTTCATGACGAGGATGCCACCCTCGCTCATTGGATTGGTTTCAACCTCCTCAAAGTCCTTCACTTCGAGAGTGATGTACTTGCTGAGGCCGGCAGCGCGGATATTCTGCGCGGTCACTTCGAGAGCCACCTTGCTGATATCTGAACCGTAGATATGATTGAGGAACTCGCGCTCCTGGCTGTCGTCATCGTAGAGATCCTGCCACATCTCCTCGTCGAAAGCGAGGTCGCCGATGGTCCAGCGCTGGAAGCCGAAGTTCTTGCGATAGAGGCCGGCAGGGGTATTGGTCGCAATGAGAGCTGCCTCGATGAGGAAGGTGCCAGAGCCACACATAGGGTCATAAAGGTCGCGTGTGCCGTCATAGCCGGCCTTGAGGAGGATACCTGCGGCCAGGACCTCGCTGATAGGAGCGTCAGTGAGCTGCTCCTTATAGCCACGCTTGTAGAGCGGATCGCCACTCGAATCGAGCGAGAGAGTACAGTGCGATGAGCGTGATGACTCACCGGTCTCCTCGTCGACAGTGATGTCCCAGTTGTCGCTGATATGCAGGTTAAGCTGCACGTCGGCGCTGGCTACAGCCACCTTAGGGCGCTTCATATTGTGCTCCACGAACCAGTCGCAGATAGCATCCTTAGCACGATAGATGGCATAGCGGGAGTTGCGGAAGTTCTCGCTGTAGATAGTATTGTCGATGGCGATGGTCTGACCCTCAGCCACGTATTTGCTCCAGTCGATGGCCTTGTTCTGAGCGTAGAGCTCATCGGGGTCGCAGGCGTCGAACTGCTCGATAGGCTTGATGATACGCAAGGCGGTACGCACCCAGAGGTTGGTCTTGTAGAGCAACTGCTTGTCGCCTACAAAGCTGACCATGCGGTTACCGATAGCAATGTTGCTACCTCCCAGTTGTTCGATCTCTTTGGCAAGAATCTCCTCGAGTCCTGCGAGGGTCTTGGCTACGATCTTGAATTTGTCCATATATATAGATGTAATTTATGAATTCTGCTTGTAGAAGAGTTTTGTACCCTCTGGCACGTCGTGAGTGACCCAGAGGTTGCCGCCGATGGTGGCGTTGTTGCCAATGGTGATACGGCCCAGGATGGTGGCGTTGGCATAGACCACCACGTTGTCTCCCAGGATCGGGTGACGGGCAATACCCTTGACCAAGGTGCCGTCTTCCTCCTGCGGGAAGTTCTTGGCGCCGAGGGTGACACCCTGATAGAGCGTCACATTATGTCCGATGATAGCCGTGGCGCCGATGACTACACCCGTGCCATGGTCGATGGCAAACGAGTGGCCGATGGTGGCACCTGGATGGATGTCGATACCGGTCTCGGCATGTCCGATCTCGGTAATCATACGTGGAATGAGTGGCACATCGAGCTCCACCAGACGGTGGGCGATGCGGTATCCTGAGATGGCACGCATGCCAGGATAGCAGAGGATGACTTCTCCCAGATTATGGGCTGCAGGATCGTTGCGGTAGTGTGCCACCACATCGGTCTCGAGCAGGTCACGCAACTGTGGCAGGCTCTCCACGAAAGCCTTGGCACGGCAGCGTGCATCGGTCATGATGTTCTGAGCGTCGCACTTGCCGTCGCACATCAAAGCCAGGCCGGCAGCAATCTGCTTGCTCAGCTTCTCGTAGATGCGCTCGGTGTCGACGCCGACGTGGAACTTCAGGCTGTCGGCATCGATCACCGGCTTACCGTAGTAGCCAGGGAAGAGTACCGAGCGGCAGAGGTCCACAATTTCACGTAATACGAGCACCGAAGGGAATGGAATCCCCTCGATGCCGTAATGATGTAGTTCGCTTGAGCTGATATCGCTCAGCTTATTGACTGTTTCGTTAAAGTCCACACACCTAACAGAATTAGATTCCATACTTAGCACGAAGTGCCTTGCTGATAGCGTTCTTGTTGACAACGATGTTGAGCACCTTGGCGCGGGTGAACTCAGGAGTCATGTACCAGATACCGTTGTACTTGCCGCTGAGACCCCAAGAGTTCTTAATCATGTA
>JAZUDJ010000012.1:0-7032 GCA_045639585.1 Bacteroidales bacterium | reverse complement strand
CAAGGCGCGTATCGCTACAGCCAAGGCAAACAACCAGCAGCCATCGGCTGAGGATGAGGCACTTGTTGCCACCGAGATCAAGAAGGCCTACGCTCAGGCACAGTACAACGAGGTGATGAACCTCCAGGCTTTCGCCCGCCATATCGCCACCCATGGTTGCGTCTATTCGCGTGCCGACATCGTGGCCATCCTCACCATGGCCGTCGATTGCCTCCGCGAGCAGCTTCTTGCGGGTCAGAAGATCCAGCTCGGCGACCTCGGTTCGTTCTACCTCTCTCTCAACTCGAAGGGTGCAGACAACGCCAAGTCGTTCAATCCGACCGCGAACATCACCTCGGTCAATGTGAACTGGGAACAGAGCCGTGAGTTCAAGAATCTCATCGATGAGGCCGAGTGGAACCTCGTAGCCAGCCGTGTGGCTCAGGCAGCCGTAGTCAAGGCCATCAAGGCTGGCGAGACGATCGTGGATCTCTCGAAGCCTACCGATGACGATCCATCGGACAACGACCCATCTGGCGGTGGTCAGACACCTCCACCACCACACCCATCGGGCATCTCGATCACCAGCATCGATGGTAAGACCTATGGGCAGACGGCCATCCTTACCCCAGGTAACACTTATGCGGTATCTGGCACCAAACTGACCGACCTTGTGGGTGATAACTTCTACAGCAGTGAGGACGTGTATTTCCGATTCAACGCCATCAACGATGAATCAGGTTATCTCTCACTCGATGAGGGAAGTGTCCTGAGCTCTGCCGAGTCAACCCTCACTTGCAAAGTCTTCGACGACCCGATCTTTATGATCAAGGCGAAGGGTGTGTAAAGCACTTATTTGATATCGACGGTTTTCCGGAGTCGGATATCCTCGCTGCTTGATCCGATGCGGAACTCAAATTCTCCTGGTTCTACTACCCAGTGCATATTCTGGTCGAGTAGGGCCAGGTCTTTTTTGTCGAGGCGGAAGGTGACGGTTTTGGTTTCGCCTGGCTCCAGAGCAACGCGTTCGAAGCCGCGGAGCTGAGATTCATAGCTGACCATAGAGGTGACAAGGTCAGAGAAGTAGAGCTGCACGACCTCCTCGCCAGCGCGCTTGCCGGTGTTGGTGATCTGAGCGGTGACGGTGATGTCGAAGTTGTCGACGTTGACCTGCATGTCGTCATACTTGAACTGAGTGTAGCTCAAGCCGTAGCCGAAAGGATAGAGGGCGCCATTGACGCGAGTACCACGCTTGTACCAGGCAGGACCGTTGTGCGAACCGCGCTTGTATGGGAAGTTGAACTCCACCTCGCCGATGCTCTTAGGGAAGGTGATAGGGAGCTTGCCCGATGGATTGATCTCGCCGAAGAGCGTCTTGGCCATGATCTCACCGCCGCGATAGCTTGGGAACCATGCTTCGACGATGGCTGGCACATACTTGTTGGCCCAATTGATGGTGAGTGGCTGGCCATTGACCATGACCATGACGATAGGCTTGCCGGTAGCGGCGAGACGCTCCAGGAGGAGCTGCTGACGGCCGGGGAGGTCGAGCGAGGTGCGGCTGCGGCCTTCGCCTGTGGTGCGGTCATCCTCGCCGAGGCAGGCAATGATGACGTCCACGTCCTTGGCAGCGGCAACGGCAGCGTCGATGTCGGCAATCTCCTGAGGGGTAAGAGGTTCTGGGATAATCTCTGTCTCTGGCCAGTTCTGATCGAAGACTTCGCAACCCTTGGCATAGACGACCTTATCGGCACCGAGGTAGTTCTGAATACCTTCGAGCATGCTGATGCACTTGAGACCGTTAGGGCCGTAGCGACTGATCATGAAGTTGGTTTCTGCGGCCAGAGGACCGGCTACGAGCACCTTGTTGAGCTTGGCTTTGTCGAGTGGGAGGAGAGCGCCTGCACCCGTGGTGACAGTGTCGTTCTTGAGGAGGACGAAGCCCTGGCTCTGGATGAGGTCGGTGAAGTCGACGTGCTTGTCGAAGCCAGCTTCACGGTCGGCGCGGACGCCATCGCCGGTATAAGGATTGTCGAAAAGACCCAGGCGGAACTTGACCTTGAGCACCTCACGGACACGCTGATCGATGGTCTCCATGCTGAGCATACCTTTCTTATATGCCGAGCGGACAGGGTTGATGAATGTCTGTGGCATCGAGAAGTTGGTACGCACATTGAGGCCTGCTTCGAGCACCAGCTTGGCCGACTCCTCATAGTTGGCCGTGACCTTGTGCTTGGAGTGCATAAACTCGACCGCCTCACTGTCGCTCACCACATAGCCGTTGAAGCCATACTGCTGGCGAAGGAGTTCGGTGAGGAAGTAGTACGAACCGGAGATAGGTTCGCCGTTCCAGTCGTTGTAACTGCTCATCACCTCCATCGGGTGACCCTGCATGATGACCTTCTTGAATGGATACATGAAGATCTGGTGCAGCTCGCGAGGGGTGATGTGCGGATCGGTACGGGCGTCACCGTCACGGCCACCCTTTGGCACGCTATACGCTGCATAGTGCTTGAGACACGATGCCACGCCCTGGCTCTGCACGCCACGGACCATCTGGAGGCCGAGCTCGCTGATGAGGTAAGGATCCTCACTATAGCACTCGAGGGTGCGACCCCAGCGAGGATCACGTGCCAGGTCGAGGATAGGCGCATAGACAGAGTGATAGCCGAGCAAAGAAGCCTCCTCACCAGCGATGGCACCGGCACGATAGATGAGGTCACGGTTCCAGGTGCTACCTAACGAGATAGGAGCCGGCAGGGGAGTAGCCAATGTATGGTTGAGGCCGTGAATACCCTCATTGGTAAACTCGGTAGGGATGCCGAGACGCGTCTCCTCGACGAAGAATCGCTGCACGGTATGCAGAGCATCGACATGGCGCGAGAACGGATAGTTATACTCCATGAAGCGGCCGGCACCCTCCACGCCATTGAGCATCTCGTCGATGTTGGCGATACCGTCCTTCCAGATCTCCTCCTTCCAGCGAGGGGTAGGGAGCGAATCCTGCAGGACGCGGCCGAAGCCATAGAGGGTGGTGAGCTGGCACGACTTCTCTTCGAGCGTCATCTGGCTGAGGAGGTCTTCGACGCGCTCGTCAAGGCTGCGCGAAGGGTCTTCGTATACGTCTTTGACGCCGTTCTTATTGAAGTCGATCCAGCCTTTATGATACATAGGGTTGGCCTTCTTGTTTTTCTGAGCGGAAGCCTGTGGCGCTGCGAGAGTGAGGGCCAGGAGGCTGAGGGCAAGGGTAGATTTTTTCATGATGCGATGTGTTTTATTTTATTTCTGGCGCAAATATGATAAAAAAACTTGATTTGACCAATTTTTTGCCCAAAATTGGAATGTCAAGCGGTCATTATTTGGGTTTGTCGAACGGAAATTTCAATTTTTGCCCCTTTTGAGTATTAAAATTCTCATTATTTATTATATTTACTTATATTTGCACTGCTAAGCATGCCTCACATTCTATCCATATTACCTGATGATAAACAAGCAACATACTGTACTCATTGTTGAGGATAACGAGATCAACCGTGAAATTCTTGGAGAAATTCTGTCGGACGATTACAATCTATACTTTGCCGAAAATGGCCAGGTAGGATTGGATCTGCTTCGTGAGCACCTTTCGGAGATCGACATCGTCCTGCTTGACCTGGAGATGCCGGTGATGAATGGCTATGAAGTTCTGGCGGAAGTCTATAAGGATCCACAGCTTCAGAGCATTCCTATCGTAGTCATTACGGCCAATGAGAATGTCGAAGAGGAGGAGCGTTGCCTGATGCTGCATGCTACGGAGTTCCTGCACAAACCGTATGTTCCTTCGATCGTCCGTCTGCGTATCGAGGTTTTGCTACGCTTACGTGACTGCATCTCGCAGGTGAATGAGCTCGAGATTGACCAGAAGACGGGTGCTTATACCTACAATGCTTTTCTCTATCATGCCACCCAGATGCTTCAGGAGAATCCAGAGACCGACTATACCCTGGCTCTGACCGATGTCATCGGCTTCAAGGCGCTGCAGGACAGCTATGGTGAGCGTTCGTTCGATGTGCTGAGGAAGGAAGTTGACCTACTGAAAGAACATATGGGCAAAGAAGGCATCGTCGGTTACTACTCATTCGACCATGTGCTTCTCCTGTTCCCGACACAGACACATGATGAGTCGGAAGAGCAGAAACAAGCCCTTTTTGACAGCTACATGTCACGGATGTCAAAGGCGCTTAAGGTGACCGTCAAGGCCGGTTTCTGTGAGCATATCGATCCAACCCGTCCTCTGCCATCTTACCTCGACGTGCTGCGTCTGGCGCTCGACAAGGCGCTGAAGCACTACAGCCATTATGCTGACTTTGTAGGTGCACAGCAGCTCGATCAGATACAGCGTGCCAAGCGCATCGAACAGGAGATGGAGACGGCTATCAAGATCGGCCAGATGCAGGTATACTATCAGCCGAAGCATGATGCCAAGACACAGAAGCTGATTGGTGCTGAGGCGTTGCTGCGCTGGATTCATCCGGAGATGGGATTCATCTCGCCGGGTGAGTTCATCCCGATCTTCGAGCAGAATGGTTTCGTCGAGAAGGCCGACGCCTTTGTGTGGGAGCAGACCTGTAAGTACCAGCGCGAGTGGATTGACAAGGGATTGCCAGTCGTGCCGATTTCGGTCAATGCTTCGCGTCAGGACTTCGACACACCAGAGATCCTGAACCATTCTATCGATATCTTGCAGAAGTATAATCTCTCTCCTTCGCTGATGCATGTGGAGGTGACTGAGAGTTTCTTTTCAGACCTTTCGTCAGAAGCCATCGCCCGTATGGGAATCATCCGCAAGAACGGTATCCATGTAGAGCTCGATGACTTCGGTACCGGTTATTCTTCGCTCCATTCGCTGGCAGAATTGCCTATTGACGTCGTGAAGTTCGATATGTCGTTCGTGCGCCGACTTCATGAGCCACGTGAGCAGCTGGTCATGCAGGGTTGCGTCGACCTGATCAAGCGCCTGCAGATGAAGACCATCGCCGAGGGCGTTGAGGATGCTAATACCAGTCAGATGATTGCCGACTTCGGTATCGACGCCATCCAAGGCTACTACTATTCAAAACCATTGCCTGCTAAGCAGTTTGAGGAGTATCTGACCAAGTAATTGCTCTTTCTATCTGTTCTCCTCATTATGACCAAGCAGCCCCTTCCACATCCGCTTATTTCACTGATACCTCTGCTCGTACTGGTGGCGCTCATCGTCACCGTCATGCAGATGCTACCTGACGACGCGCTCAGCGGAGCCAGCCAGATCTCTATGGTCGTAGCTGCCACAATCTGCGTGGCGCTCTCAATGGCAATCTATAAGACCAAGTGGGAGGTCTTTGAGCAAAGCATCAAGGCGACCATCGGTGACTCGACGGTATCGATCCTGATCCTGTTGCTCATCGGTGTGATGTCCAGCACGTGGATGATCAGCGGCGTGGTACCAACGCTCATCTACTATGGTGTGCAGATGATGTCTCCGTCGATCTTCCTGCCTTGCGCTTGTATCATCTCTGCGCTGATCTCGCTGATGACGGGTACGTCGTGGACGACGATTGCCACCATCGGTATTGCGCTCCTCGGTATCGGCAATGCACTCAATGTGCCGGAGGCTTTCACGGCAGGTGCTATTATCTCAGGAGCTTATTTTGGCGATAAGATGTCGCCGATGTCTGATACCACGGTGCTGGCTTCTTCCGTGTCCGGTGCCGACCTCTTCCGTCACATCCGTTACATGATGTATACCACCGTGCCGAGTATCACCATCACGCTGGTGCTCTATCTCATTATGGGATTGTGGTATGGTGGCGAGCGCGTCGAGCCAAGTATCTATCTGTTGGGTTTGCAGCAAGGTTTCAATATCTCGCTCTGGACACTGCTGGTGCCAGCCTTTACGGGTGTACTGATCTGGAAGAAAGTACCGTCGTTCATCACGCTCATCCTCTCTTCGCTGGTGGCATTGAGCTGTGCATTGATCTTCCAGGGCGACGCGCTTCTTTCTATTGCTAAGGAGGCGGGGAGTAGTTCGCTTTTCGTGGGTGTGATGAAGGTCTGCTATAGTCATACACAGATCGATACGGGTTATGAGGTGGTCAATGATCTGGTGGCTACGCGCGGCATGGCAGGTATGCTCGATACCGTCTGGCTCATCCTCTGCGCTATGTGTTTCGGTTCGTGCATGGTGGCCAGCAATATGCTCAAGAGCTTGACACACGTGCTGCTGAAATCCATCCGCAATACCTTCTCGCTCGTAACTTCTACCGTCGTTTCGGGCGTCCTGCTCAATCTGGTGATGGGCGATCAGTTCCTCTCTATCATCATGAACGCCTCGATCTATCGTGAGGAATATGCCGAGCGTGGCTACCGTCCTGAGCTCCTGAGTCGATCTACCGAAGACTCTTCGACCGTCACCTCCGTGCTTGTCCCTTGGACGGCTTGTGGCATGACGCAATCTACGGTACTGGGTATTCCAACCATTGTCTACTTGCCATTCTGTTTCTTTAATCTTATCAGCCCTGTCATGAGTTGCCTGGTCGCCGCGTTAGGGTTTGTCAAGAAGGAAGAGAAGTAAATATTATCAGATATCAGTTTATCAGTTATAAAAAATAAAATCACCGTTCACAAGGTTGTGTGAGCGGTGATATTTTTATTGTATTATACTCGTAGCACATCTACCACATGGCTACCTGCACCGATAAGGTCAGGACGCTCAGAGATGCACTTCTGATATTCGATGAAGCGTGCAAAGGTATCCTCGCTCATCTGGTTGAGTCGTGTACGCATATAGTCGGCAGCGCCATCGGGAGAGAAGATCGTCACGCGCTCCAAGCCGGCTTGCTCGTTGAGGCGGTTGATGTCCTCCAGTCGGACGTAGTCATAGAGCTCATCCGGTTGCGACTGGATGTGAAAGTCCTTGTCGACGACTCCCTTGGCCAGCAGGTCGTTGATACGCTCCTCGACGAAGCAATAGGAGAGGATGCTGTATTCGTACATCAGGTAAGCCACGAAGTTGAGGCCGCCGGGACGGGTCAC
>JAZUDJ010000011.1:0-4444 GCA_045639585.1 Bacteroidales bacterium | reverse complement strand
ACCGTACTTAGAACGACGCTGTGTACGACCGTTAACGCCAGCAGTATCCAAGGTACCGCGAACGATGTGATAACGTACACCTGGGAGATCCTTTACACGACCGCCACGAACCATGACGATTGAGTGCTCCTGAAGGTTGTGACCCTCACCTGGGATGTAAGAGTTAACCTCCTTGCCGTTAGTCAAGCGAACACGTGCTACCTTACGCATAGCAGAATTAGGCTTCTTAGGAGTAGTTGTGTAAACACGAACACATACACCACGACGCTGTGGGCATGATGCCAGGGCCGGTGACTTGCTCTTGTCTTCCAAAACTACGCGACCTTTTCTTACTAACTGTTGAATAGTAGGCATTTTGTTTTACTTTTTGGTTAATTATTTTGTTTAATCTCTAATTTGCTCAAACGTTTGCATAAGCTCCAAAATCAGCGCTTGCGCGCGTTTTAGCGAGTGCAAAGGTATGCAATATTTTTTAAATATCAAAGACTTACGCCTTCTTTTCGTTAAATCTTTTTCACTTTTGATGCTTTTCAGCACGTCCACATAGCAAATTCACGACTCAAGTTTGGAACTTTCGTCCTTTTTACGTATCTTTGCACCCGTACAAAGTCAATAGTTATCAACACTCTTTTCATGCTTTCACCTTATCTCAAACAAGGCCGGCTCGAAGCCGGATGCGATGAAGCCGGACGCGGCTGTCTGGCTGGACCGGTCTTTGCCGCAGCCGTCATTCTCCCGCTGGATATCGAACAGCGTATTGCCAATGGACAAAGCGGTCTCCAGTTGCTCAACGATTCGAAACAACTCACCGAGAAGCAACGCTACCAGCTGCGTCCTATTATTGAAGAGGAAGCGCTGGCGTGGGCGGTAGGCGTATGTACACACGAGGAAATCGACCGGCTTAACATCCTGCGCGCCAGCATCGAAGCCATGCATCGCGCCGTGCGAGGATTGCAGACACGACCCGAGTTCCTGCTGATCGACGGAAATAAATTCACTCCTTTCGAAGACCTGCCTCATCAGACCATCGTCAAAGGCGACGGAAAGATGATGGCCATCGCTGCAGCCTCGATCTTAGCCAAGACCTATCGTGACGACTTCATGGTCAAACTACACGAAGAATATCCTTACTACGACTGGGCGACCAACAAAGGCTATCCGACAAAAAAACACCGCGCCGGCATTGCCGCACACGGTGCATCTCCCTTTCATCGCATGTCTTTCACCCTGCTTCCAGAAAATCGTCAGCTGGAAATAAAATTCGAAGACTAAGCGACACTTACGCGCTAATAATCAATCTAATAGAAAGCCATTACGAGACGAACAAACGTCTATAGTATTCAGCTTTCTTTTCTAGTTTCATAGGATAAGCACGCGACGAACTTGGCATACGCCACCACGTCAAAACATCTGCTGACAATCCCGACGAGGAAGCGAGCGCAATCTCCACCCTCTCCCCCACCTTCGGTATTTTGACCAGTATCCCCTGCTTCTCAAAATAAGCGCAAAGTTCCTCGCTGGCCTTTCCTCCCGTAGTAATCACGGTGTGACAAAGCGGCATCTCACGGAGCAAGGAGAAGACGTCAGTTCCCTCAATAATCTCCAGAAAATTATCGTCAGCGTTATCCTTCAACCTACATACTTTTCTGGCAGTATCGAAGAAAGCCAGACCTTCCTTTTCACAAAAAGAAACGATACGATCCCGGTCAAAACGCTTGGCTGGGACGATTGCTCCTGTAGCATCTTGCGTCTGAGCCTCAAAATGTTGCTTGTCGCCAAAATGAATCAATCCCTGAATACGCCAGAAATCATTGATCCAGTTTGGATAAAACCACTCCATACTCCACTTTGCCTGTGGAGGTGGGAAACTGCCAAGGAATAGCATACGAGCGTTCTTGGGCAGAAAAGGCTGTAATGGATGTTCTTCGATCGTCATAATCAGCCTTATACCAAGAAGAGGAGTAGAATCTGAATCAGGACAACGCGAAGGAACATACCCAACGGATAGACCGTAGCATAGCTTACCGAAGGAGAGTCACCTTCGACACAGTCGTTGGCAAAGGTAAGAGCCATCGGATTGGCCATGCTGCCACACAGCATGCCGTAGGTAGTTCCGACGTCCATCTTTTCCTTCTTGAGACACCAGACAGCCATCACAAGGACAGGGACGACGGTGATGACGAAACCAAGGACAATCCAAAGGAATCCTTCAGGACGCATGACCGTCTCAATGAAGTGTTTACCAGAATCCAAGCCGAGACAAGCCAAATAAAGGGAGAGTCCGATACCTCGCAACATCAGGTTGGCCGAACGAGTAGTATAGGTACGCAATCGCAGACGAGCACCATAAGCTCCCATCAGAATACCCGCAATAATAGGACCTCCTGCCAGACCTAAACGGACAGGAAGAGACACTCCTGGCACAAAGATCGGAATGCAGCCAAGCATCAATCCCAAGGTAATACCCACAAAGATGGAAGCCAGATTCGGATCCTTCAGCGTAGCCACCTCGCCTCCCATCTCTGCCTCAACCTTCTTGAGATTTTCTGCCGTACCAACCACGGTAAGGCTATCACCAAACTGCAGTCGAAGCTTAGGTGTAGCCAAGAGATGTAGTCCCATACGATTGATGCGACTCACGTTGACACGATAGCGATTGTGCAAGCGGAGAGAACCAAGCTTGCGACCATTAATCTCGCTGCGAGAGACAACAATCTGACGCGAAATGAGCGTTCCGTCGATATGATCCCAGTTCACATCCTGGCGGTTCCAGTTCTCCGACTTGTCCTGTAATCCGAAAAGCAAAGTAAGCTGTGGCAGGAACTTTTCCTCTGTCACCACCATCAGATGATCGTTGATCTTCAGAGGCGTATCGCCCGTGGGAGAATCGGCAGGATGATCGTCACGCCAGATGCGTGAGATAATAAACTTCGCAGGAGTCAGCTTCGCTACCTCGCTGAGTATCATTCCATCACAAGCAGGATTCTTCACGAGGAAGGTAGCCACATAAGGCTGAGCCACGCCCTCTCCTACTGGCGATTTGCTCGCGTTCTTCGTCAATGCGAGTTTATTGAGAAAGGCCAACGCAAGGATCACGCCCACTACGCCGAGCGGATAAGTCACAGCACAACCAAGAGCCGCGCTGGAAGCATTGACACCCAACTGCGAGAGCGTCTGCTGAGCAGCTGCTAAAGCTGGCGTATTGGTCACAGCGCCACAAAGAACACCTGCCATATCCTGGATTGGCACGCTCAAAGCATAGGCCAAGCCAATGGCCATCGCCGTACCCAGAAAGACATTGGCCACACTCAGCACATTGAGTTTGATACCCGAACCCAGGAACGATCGGACAAAACCCGGACCTACCTCAAGACCTACTTCATAGACGAAAAGCACCAGGCCAAAACTCTGAGCAAAGACCAGCATATCATGATCGATACCGAATCCCAGATGTCCGGCCAGAATACCTACAAAGAAGACGAAGGTAGCACCCAACGAGATACCAGCGACCTTCACCTTGCCGAGAGCTGTTCCCAAGGCAATGATGATGGCCAGTATCACTGTGGCTTGAATAGGGGAAGGCGTAATGAATATTTCGTTAATCCAATCCATTGATTAAATGTGGAGTGAGGAATGAGGAGTGAGGAGTAATCTGCTACGCTCATTTTCCGAAAAACTTGGCGCAGCATAACAAACAATTCCTCACTTCTAACTCCTCATTCCTAATTTAAATATAGGGATCTCAGGGTGTCATCATGCAAATGTCCCTAAAATCCCTATACATTATTTATATATAAGGGGGTGGTCAAATCGCACACCCCCTTATACTTCTTACTTGCGATAGTTGTCAAGATCCTCTGGCTGAGCATCAGCTACGAAGTCAGCGTGCTTCTCAACCTCAGCAGCAGCAAAGCGAACGAATACCTTAGCGCTCTTCTCGAAGAGGTCTGGACGCTGGGTAGCGTTGCGGAGGATGAGGATACCCATGATGGTATCAGCTGCCATCTCGTAGAGGTGACGTGAGCAGAAGTCCTTGAACTCGTCGTTCTTCAGGTCGTTGACCTTAGCGACAGCAGCATTGTACTTCTCTGCCATCTTCTCTACGCGAGCCTTGAGCTCTGCATACTCAGGAGCGATCTCGGTCTCAGCGAAGAGGTCAGCGATAACCTGTGAGTAGAAGCCGTTGGTGACGTAGCGGATAGCGGCAACGGTCTGGAGCTGGGTGGTACCCTCGTAGATAGAGGTGATACGAGCATCACGATAGAGGCGCTGGCAAGCGTACTCGAGCATGAAACCTGAACCGCCGTGGATCTGGATACAGTCGTAAGAGTTCTGGTTAGCATACTCTGAGTTCATACCCTTAGCAAGTGGGGTGAATGAGTCAGCGAGCTTAGAGAACTTCTTGAGCTCCTGCTTCTCCTCTGGGGTAAGCTTACGCTCACGC
>JAZUDJ010000010.1:0-12747 GCA_045639585.1 Bacteroidales bacterium | reverse complement strand
GTCGGCGTGACCGGTACCCCATGAGAGTGGAGACATACCGCAGTCGATGTAGTCGCAACCGTTCTCAGCAACCTCGAGGATTGAAGCCATGTTGAAGCCAGGACCAGCGTGTGAGTGGTACTGGATAACGATGTCCTTCTTGATAGCCTTGATGCCAGCAACGATCTTGCCGAGGCTCTTTGGACGGCCGATACCAGCCATATCCTTCAAGCAGATTTCGTCAGCACCTGCGTCGATGAACTTCTTAGCGAGGTTGACATAGTATTCTACAGTGTGGATAGGAGAGAAGGTGAGGCAGAGTGAATCCTGTGCAATCATGACTGCCTCCTTAGCGTACTGGATTGAAGGGATTACGTTGCGTGGGTCGTTAAGACCACAGAAGATACGGGTGATGTCAGTGCCCTGAGCCTTCTTAACCTTGTAGAAGAGCTTGCGAAGGTCCTTAGGACATGGGAACATGCGGAGGCCGTTGAGTGCACGGTCGAGCATGTGGGTCTGGATACCTGCCTCATGAAAAGGCTTGGTCCACTGACGAACTGATACATTAGGGTTCTCACCATAGAGCAGATTTACCTGCTCGAAACCACCACCATTGGTTTCAACACGATCAAAGCAACCCATCTCAATAATCTTGGGTGCTACCTTAACGAGCTGGTCAACACGAGGCTGGTACTTGCCAGCGCTCTGCCACATGTCGCGGAAGACCAAGCTTAACTTTACTTCTTTAGCCATAATATTGAATATAATTACAAATTACTAATTACAAATTACGGAGCATAGCCGTAATTATCCTTTCTTGATGCTGGTCACCATTGCCTTAGGCGCAACTTGAGCGATAGCGGCCTTGATGGCTGCCTCAACGTTGGCTGGGATAGCGGCAGGAGCAGGAGCGGCGCCACGCTTTGGTGCAGCTTCTTCCTCTGGAGCAAATTTGTTGACTGCCATGATCATCAGCTTTGAGAGATTGATGATCAGGACGAGGATGATAAATACCGTACCCATGCCGACAATCATCAGCAGCAGGGCGGTTTCCATTGGGGTTAATCCTTCCATATAAATTGATTTGAATAAAAAATAACCATAATTACCTTGTGCAACATCAGTCGATAATCTGTGTGTTCTGATGAGGCCAATTTTCCCAAATTTGGGTGCAAATTTAGTAAAATTATTTGATGTTTCCAAAAAAACAGCCACAAATCAGCAAAAAATATTGCAAATTTGTGGCTGTGGATTATATTTATGCACTTATGGGTGCTAAGATGTGTATTTGTCTCCTTATTTAATCAACTTATAGAACTCGCTATGGACGCGAGAACGGATGCTGGATTCGTTCCAAGCCTTGTTGTCACGCGATGGACAAACGCGGTTGGAGAGGAAGATATAGACGAGGTCTGACTCGGGGTCGACCCAGAAACAGGTACCGGTGAATCCGGTGTGTCCCCACGTCTGCGCACTGGCCTCTGGAGCCATCGTTCCGAGCTTCTCGCCGGAGGCTACCTGACGGTCAAAGCCGAGGTTGCGACGCGAGCGCGGTGAGCGCTGGGTGGTGAACTGATGGCACAGGTCCTTGTCGAGATACTGGGTGCCATTCTCCACGCCTTCGTTCTTCATGAGCATAATGATGCGTGCCATGGCGGGCGTAGTGCCAAAGAGACCAGTGTTGCCTTCTACGCCTTGCGCCCATTCGCCAATCTCGTCGTGCACCGTGCCGTGGATGAGGCGCTGACGGACGGTATTGTCCACCTCGGTGGGCGCTATCTGGCTGAGGTCTACGCCTTTATCGAGCGGCTGAAAACAGAGTTCACTATTGAAGAAAGGTTCGAGTCGCTGCTGAAGGTACACGTCGAGTCGCTGCTTGGAGAGGCGCTCCACGATGTAACGTAGTAGCACGAAGTTGAGGCAGGAATAGAGATAACGACCCTGCTTGCGCTTTGGTTTGAGACCAGCGATGGTCTTGATCATCTGCTTCTCGCGAACGTCTGGGGTAATCTCAGGGAAGTCCTTGTAGAATGGATAGAAATCGCGCAGGCCTGACTCGTGATAGAGAAGATCCTGCAGAGTGACCTTGGCGTAGTTGGTGCCTTTGAGCTCTGGTAACCACTTGGTTACGCGGTCGGTGAGTTTGAGCTTATACTCCTTCATCGCTAAGATGACGGCTGGGACGGTAGCGGCGGCTTTGCTGACAGAAGCTAAGTCGTAGAGCGTACTGTTGTTGACCTGTACGCCGGCCAGCCAGTCGAGCTGATTGTCATTGCCATCCACAGGTGCGAGCGTGCCGAAACTCTTGTTATAGATGACCTCGCCTTTGTGGATGGCCATGATCTGGCAGCCAGGCATGGCGCCTTGCTTGATAGCATCCAGGACCATACGGTCAACGCTATCGTAAGGCGATGGACCGGCTGGGATGGTCGGGTTATTTGAGGACTTCTTGGTTGTAGCAGCCGTTGTGACGGTTCCTTCGTTGCCTGCGGTATTGGCCTTGGTGTTGGCTTCGGTCGGATCCTTATATCCGTTTTCGGCCAACAGAGTAGCATTCTCTGCGTTGCCAGCCTTGACGAGCGCATAGAGCTTTTCGGAGATAGCCTTTGGCGTGTCGGCTGGCTTGACCGATGGGTAGAGGAGTTTCTGGCGCTCAGGACCTACGATCAGCGCGTACTTCCACATCAGGACGCGACGGCACTTCTCGTCGATGGTCTTCTGCTTGAGCTTACCTTTCTTGATGGCGTCTTTGAGTTGCTTCCAGCATGCATCCATGGGGGTTGGCTGGAGCAGGATGTCTACGCCGGCATTGAGCGCCTTGACGCAGATATCAGGGTACTTGCGAGCACCTTCCATGGCCAGTCCGTCGGTGAATACCAGTCCGTTGAAGCCCATACGGGTACGGAGTTCATCGGTCAGGATCTTCTTCGAGGCGGTGGCTGGCATGCCTTTGGTCGGTTCGAGTGATGGGACTTCGAGGTGTGCAGTCATGATGCCACCGAAGCCAGCGCGGCTGTAGTCGTGGAAGGGCTGCATCTCAAAGTTGCGCATACGTTCGGCGCTGTGGCTCAGGAGAGGAAGCTGCTTGTGCGAATCCACGTCGGTGTCGCCGTGACCCGGGAAGTGCTTGGCCACGGCCATCACGCCACCGTCTTCGAGGCCGGATGCGTAGGAGAGGCCGCACGAGGTGACTACCTTCTGGTCGGCACCAAAAGAACGGGCTCCGATGATCGGGTTCTTCGGATTAGAATTGATGTCGAGTACGGGTGCGAAGCTGACCTGTACGCCCGTGTTATGCAGCTCTTCGGCCATGGCTAAGCCGTACTGATAGAGCATGCTGTCGCGCACCTGAGGGTCAATCATGGCCAGGTCCTTGCTCATCGGGAAACGGAGGCCATCCTTGAGTCGCATGGCTGTACCCCATTCGGCATCGGCTGCGACGAGCAGGGGAAGGCCAGTCTTCTTCTTGCTCTGTGACTGAGCGAAGTCGACAAACTGGTTCTGGCTCTTGCGCGTACCTTTACTAAATAAGACGCCTCCGAGGTGATAGGTCTTGATTTCCTTCTCGATGATGGCGCGATTTGTGGCGTTGTACTCTGGCATGTAGTAGAGTGGCATGATCAGCTGTCCCAGGCGCTCATCGGCCGAGAGCTTGCTCATTACGCTGTCCACCCAGTGGTTCATATCGTCAGCAGCCACATACCCGAGTAGATTCTGGGCTGTGGCTGTTGAGAAATAGAGAATGGTTAAAACGGCAATCGAAAAAAGTCGTTTCATCAGTTATTTTTTATTTTTTCTTAAAGGCTTTGTCAATCACGCGGTCATCAATGTCAGCCTTGATTTCCTCGCCTCTGGCAGTGAGCTGCTTGATATAGTCAATCATCAGGTCGCGCAGAAGGATGCCGGTCTTGGTGGTCTTGACGGCTTTGGTCAATGCTTCCATGCCGCTGTTGCCTTCGGCCAGATAGTCGATGGTAGCAACGAAATAGATACGCTCAGGATCGACTGGCTTGCCGCCAACCTTGATGCTGCTGGCATAGACACGGTCTCCGTCCAACTCGAGCGTGACATTCATGCCGCTCATGGCTTCGAGCTTCTTGCCGGCCAGGCTGTTGATGAGGTCGAGCACGTCGCTACCCTTCATCTCGAGGATGGTGAGTTCGTTCTCGAATGGGAAGATGCTGTACATCGTACCTACGCTGACGTCTCCGTCTGGCAGGACGTTACGGATACCTCCATTGTTGGTAAGACCCAGATCCATAGCGTGACCGTAGGCCTGTTCGCCCATAGCACGGAGCGCATCAGCAGCAAAATTGCCGAGCGTACTCTGAGGGCGACCCTTCTCCATGAGCATAGGAGCGTGGCCAATGACTTCGTTCATCGTAGCAACGACACTGTCAGCGTATGGCTTGATGAGCTTGGCCATCTTCTGGCCATAGCCGGTAAGGTCATAGTCCTCTGGGTGGAGCTTCTTGCAGACGATGCTGTCTACGCTGTACTTACAGTTCTCGTAGCTGCTGCCACGCTTCATCGTGATGGCCAGATAACCCATTGGATTGGCCTTGCCTCCTGTCTGAGTGATCAGTACAGGCTGGCCGTTCTGGTTGCTCACATAGAGACCATCCTCGATGTTGATATGGCTATGTGCTCCGATGATGATGTCAATATCCTGGCTCTTCTGAGCAATTTCCACATCCATCGAGCTGTCCTGAGGAATGTAGCCGACGTGGCTGAGTACGACAACCAGGTCGCAACCCTCTTCGCGGAGAATCTTGGCTTCGCGGTTGACGGCTGTGACTGGATTCTCGTAGGTGATTCCATCCCAGTAGCGGCTGAAAATCAATCCTTCCGGATTGCAGGTGACACCGGTGATACCCACCTTTACACCATTATTATTTAAAATAAGGTGTGGCTTGACGTGCTTGGTCATTACGGTGTTCTCGCAATGGTAGTTGCTCGAGATGAGCTGGAAATGACTCTTAGCGAACAGTGAATCGAGCGAGTTCAGGCCATTGTCGAACTCATGGTTGCCAAAAGTAGTGGCGATGAGCTGCTGCTGATCCATGCAGAGGAATTCCAGTTCTCCTTTGAATATATTAAAATAAGGAGAACCCTGCACCATGTCGCCTGCATCAAGATACATCAGCTCAGGCGTCTGGCTGCGGAAATATTCGAGCATGGCGGCACGTTCCACTACGCCACCTCTCTCGGTACGGACGTCTGGGTCTATCTGAGAGTGAGTGTCGTTGGAGTGGATGATCGTGACGACCGGAGCGTCAGGACCCGTTTGGCAGGCTGCCAGCAGGAGGGCTGACAGCGCTGCTATGAGGGATAAGATTTTTTTCATTACCAAATATTTACACGATCCTCAGGCTTGACGTACATAGCGTCGCCTTCCTGGATGTTGAATGCATCGTACCAGTACTGACACTGAGCCACACCACCATTGATACGGAGGTGACCAGCTGAGTGAACGTCCATGAGTGCGAGGCGGCGGAGGATCTCCTCAGAGCTTACACCTGCCCATACGTTAGCGTAAGCCAGGAAGAAGCGCTGCTCAGGAGTGTACCCGTTCTCATCGCCCATGAGGGTCTTCGAACCATTCTCCTTAGCGAGCTGGAGAGCCTGGAATGCAATGTTGAGTCCACCGTGGTCAGCGAGGTTCTCGCCGAGACACTGATGACCGTTGCTATGGAGCTCACCTGGGATGACCCAGAGAGAATCGTAGTATACAGCGAGCTGCTCAGCAGGGATCTTAAATGCCTCTACATCCTCGTCGGCCCACCACTGACGGAGGTTACCCTCCTTGTCATACTGACGACCCTGATCGTCGAAACCGTGAGTCATCTCATGACCGATGACTACGCCGATAGCGCCATAGTTGATAGCGTCATCAAAGTCCTTTGAGAAGAATGGTGGCTGGAGGATACCTGCAGGGAAGCAGATCTCGTTGGTGGTAGGGTTGTAGTAAGCATTGACGGTCTGAGGAGTCATACCCCACTCATCACGGTCAACAGGCTTGTTATAGTGCTTCTCCTTGTCGAGGTTCCAGTAGAACTCGCTGATGGTGCGCATGTTCTCGAAGAGTGACTTCTCTGGGTCAACGGTGAGGCCAGAGATGTCCTCCCACTTGTCTGGATAGCCGACCTTTACATAGAAGGTTGCAAGCTTCTCGAGTGCTACCTGCTTGGTGCTGTCGCTCATCCAGGTCTGAGCCTTGATGCGCTCACCGAGGGTGGTCTGGAGATTCTTGACGAGCTCTACCATGCGGGTCTTAGACTCTACAGGGAAGTACTTCTCGACATAGAGCTGGCCGACAGCCTCGCCCATGACGCCGTCCACGCGGTTTACAGCGCGCTTCCAGCGTGGCTGCTGCTCCTTCTGGCCAGTCAGCTTCTGGCTGTATGCGAAGTTCTCATTGTCAAAGTCGTCACCGAGGAGGTTGCTTGCACCGGCAATCCAGCGCCACTCATAGAGAGCCTTAAGGTCCTCAAGTGGAGCATTGCTCATGAGCTCACAAGCCTTGGTCAATGGAACGATCTGACCTACAACTACCTCATTGGTAGCGTCGTAGGTATTGCCCTTGAAATATGCATCCCAGTCAAAATTAGTAGCTTTGCTGAGGTCTGCGACAGTCATCTTGTTATAGTTGCCCTCTGGATCACGGAGTTCCTCCAAGCTCTTGCTGACCTTGGCAATCTCGGTCTCGAGGCGCATGACGGTCTCCATCTTCTTAGTTGCCTCCTCCTCTGGAACGTCACAGAGCTTGAAGAGGTTGACAACGTGCTCCTTGAAGGCCTCACGCTGCTTCTTGATAGCCTCGTCATCCTTGAGGTAGTAGTCGCGGTTGCCCATAGAAAGGCCACCCTGGCCGAGCTGCATGATGTTGTTCTTCGAATCCTTCTCGTCGGCACCAACATAGAGGCTGAAGAGGAGGTTATCATGCTCAGCGTACATCATCTTGAAGAAGTCCTCACGGGTAGCGATGGCGCGAACCTGCTCGAGGTATGGCTTCAATGGCTCGTAGCCCTCAGCGTTGAGGCGAACAGAGTCCATGCAGAGGTTATAGAGATCGCCAATCTTCTGTGCTACGGTACCCATCTCATGCTTCTCAGCAGCAATACCCTGGATGAGCTCAGCGAGCTGGTTGGTATTGTCATCAGCGAGCTTAGTGAAGCTGCCCCAGCGTGGGAACATGGCTGGCTGTGGGTTGTTGTTGATCCAATTGCCAGTAGCAAACTTGGCAAAGTCGTCACCAGGACGTACGGTAGTGTCCAGGTTGGTGTAGTCGAGGCCGGTGGTCTTCTGGCTACCAGAATTCGTGCAGGCTGTCAATGCAGCTGCGGCGCAGATGGCGCTCATAATAAAAAACTTCATTGTTTATAAATTACTAATTACTGATTACAAATTACTAGAAGATCCACGTTCTTCTTGCTTCGCCTCATCCCAAAGTGCATCCATCTCTGCCAGCGTCATCTGGTCGAGGCGCTTGCCCTGTTCGCGAGCCTTGAGTTCAACGTAGGTGAAGCGGCGCTGGAACTTCTGATTGGTCTTCTCCAGCGCGTTGTCTGGCTTGATCTTATAGAGACGTGCAGCGTTGATGAGGCTGAAAAGCAGGTCGCCGAACTCACGTTCCATCTTGTCTCGAGCCTCCTCGCGCTTCTCTGCGCTGTTATTCTCGTCCGCTGCGATGGCTGACCACTGGTTAGCCTCCACCTCAAACTCCGAGATCTCCTCGCGTACCTTCTGCCAGACGTCTTCCTTCTTCTCCCAGTCGAAACCGGCATTGCGGGCCTTGTCCTGCATGCGATAAGCCTTGATGAGCGATGGAAGTCCCGATGGAATACCCGAGAGGATGGTCTTATTGCCGTCCTTCTCTTTCTGCTTTACGATCTCCCAGAGCTTGCAGACGTCCTCCGCGCTATCCACGCTCTCGCCGCCACGCGTTCCGACCTGAGAGATGAGCGAACCATCCGGATTGAAGACGTGAGGGTGGCGGAACACGAGCTTGTCGCACATCGAGTTACAGATATCCCCCATGTCGAACTGACCTTGCTCCTCGCCGAACATGGCGTAGAAGAGGAGTTGCTCCAACACGTCACCGCACTCTTTCTTGATCTCCTTCGGATCTCCGCTGACCAAGGCGTCTGCCAGCTCGTACATCTCCTCGATGCTGTTCTGACGGATACTCTCATTGGTCTGCTTGGCGTCCCAAGGGCAATCCTTGCGCAGCGTCTGCATCACGCCGAGAGCGCGAGCCCACGCTGCGGTTTTCTTATCGAGATTGGCTACAGGTAAGTGCTGTTCCATTATTTCTTATAATTGCTGATACCCGTCTGGAGGAACTTGACATAAGCGTCAACGTCCTCATTGTAAGAGTAGCTGCCATTGACAGGATTGCCCTCATTGTCGAGCAATACATAGAATGGCTGAGCGTTTGCACCGAACTTCGAACGCTGCAAGTAGCTCCACTTATCGCCGATGGTACGAAGCTTGACTTCCTTGCCACTCTCATTGACTACCTCGATCTCTGGGAGTGCAGTCTTGTCATCGACCATGAGTGAGATGAGTACATACTCACCCTCGATGATCTGCTTGACCTGTGGATCGGTCCAGACAGCAGCTTCCATCTTACGGCAGTTGACACACCCGAAGCCAGAGAAGTCGATCAGCGCTGGCTTGCCTGCACGCTTAGCAGCAGCCATACCTTCCTCGTAGTTGTGATATACGCTCATCTCTTGTTCGCCGAGCTTGAAGTCCTGGGTCGACATTGGAGGCGCGAAGGCTGAGATCGCCTTACATGGAGCTCCCCAGAGGCCTGGGATCATGTAGATTGAGAAGCTGATCGATACGAGAGCCATCATCAGGCGGGTCACGCTGACACGATCAGAAGGATCTGGATCATCGTCATGTGGCAGGCGGATGAAGCCGAGGAGGTAGAGACCGAGGAAGAGGAAGATCACGATCCAGAGGCAGAGGAATACCTCACGGTCGAGGATACCCCAGCCGTATGCGAGGTCTGCTACTGAGAGGAACTTGAAGGCAAGAGCCAACTCGCAGAAACCGAGTACGACCTTGACCATATTGAGCCAGCCACCGCTCTTTGGCATACTCTTGAGCATACTTGGGAAGAGGGCAAACAGGGTAAATGGCAATGAGAGAGCCAGCGCGAAGCCGAACATACCGATGGCTGGATAGAGCATCGAACCTGAGGTAGCAGCCTCTACAAGCAGGGTGCCGATGATAGGACCTGTGCAAGAGAATGAAACCAGGCAGAGGGTGAATGCCATGAAGAAGATGCTCAGGAGGCCAGTGGTTGAGTCGGCCTTCTCGTCGAGCTTAGAAGTCCAAGACTCAGGCAAGGTGAGCTCGAAGCCACCGAGGAAGCTGAACGCAAAGACTACCAGCAGGAGGAAGAAGATGATGTTGAAGACGGCATTTGTAGCCAGTGAGTTCAGAGCCGAAGCACCGAAGATGGCAGTGACAGCCAAGCCGAGGCCTACGTAGATGATGATGATGGCGAGGCCATAGGTGTAAGCGTCGCGGATAGACTTCTTACGGTCTTTGGTGCGCTTCAGGAAGAAGCTTACGGTCATTGGGATCATTGGCCATACGCAAGGGGTCACCAAAGCGATGAGACCTGCGAGGAAGCCTGCGATGAGGATGTACCACCATGAGTGGCTCTGGCCAGAGATATCGGTTGTGATGTCGCTATTAGCATTGTAAGCCTGGAGCTGGCTGATGACTGGGGTCCAGAGAGCACCCTTGCCAGCAGGAGCTACAGGAGTAGCCTCTGTCGCAGGAGTCTCGTCCGAAGGCTTTGTAGTTGGTTCGTCACCAGAGGTTTCTGCTGTAGAATCAGCATTGTCGGTATTGCTCTCGTCGGCAACTGGGGCCTCGCCAGCCTCTGCCGAACCCTTGATATTGAAGTCGTAGGTGGTAGGAGGGGTGCACATACCATCGCAGCAGCTCATGTAGGTGATGTAGCCTTCGATGTTATAGTCGCCACCAGTGAGCGTAAACTTCTGCTCGACGCTCATGCTACCCTCGTAGTATGAAAGTGTCATGTCGAAGGCATCATCATAGTGGTTGATGACTTGTCCCTTGACTACTTTAGCAGGACCTTGCAACTTGGCGCCATCCAGCTTGTCGTAAGCAAACTCTGTCTGCTGTGGGCCTCCAGCAGGAACCTGTAGGCTGTACATGTGCCAGCTTCTTTCGATCGCAGCTGTGAATGTCACAGTCAGTACGTTGCCCGACTGGTTGCTTGTGTGTGTCCACTTGACAGGATTGACCATCTGCGCTGACACCAAGGTCAGTGAGCAGAGCAGAGTCAGGATAAATGCCGTAAATTTCTTCATCGTAGTATAATATTTTCGCTGTTAAATTATTTCGCGTGTAAACATAAAAATTGCGCGCAAATTTATATATAAATAATGAGAAAACCAAATTCGAGCCAGCTTTTTTCTTTTCGCATGGCGATATTCTTTCTTTTGCGTGATAATTGTAAACTGTGCAATACCTTCCTGCGTCACGGAAGGTACCGCAGAGATTCGTGGGATCCCTTCCTGCATCACGGAAGGTATCACAGTGATTCGTGAGATCCCTTCCTGCGTCACGGAAGGTATCGAAGAGATTCGTAAGATCCCTTCCTGCATCACGGAAGGTATCGCAGAGATTCGCGAGATCCCTTCCTACACCTCGGAATGGACAAAATGCAAGCAGGACGTCCATTCCTAATGTTAAGAACGGACGTCCTGCTTGTAAGACAGCTATTAACTTTATTTTTTCTGTAAAATTCCTCTCTGCGTATATAGCAGATAACCCGCTAAGGCTGCACCGAGGATATCAGAGACGGTACAGCTGGCGAAGACTCCGTTGAGGCCACTCCAGCCGAGGCTCTCGAAGATAGGTGGGATGATGTAGATCATCGGGATGAGGATAAGCACCTGACGGGAGAGGGAGGTGACGATGGCGATCCAAGGCTTATCGATACTCTGGAAGAACTGTGAGTTGGTGATCGTGAAGCCGATGAGCGGAGACATGATGAGCATGAAGCGGAGCGCTGGCACACAGAGGTCAAGGAGCTCAGCATCGGTGGTAAAGGCCATGGCCAGATAGCGTGGCACGAAGAGTACGAGCAGCGAGCCGATAATGCCGATGGTGATGTTGCACTTCATGGCCAAGCCAAAAACTTCGCGCAGACGGTCGAGACGACCAGCTCCGTAGTTATAGCCGGCGATAGGCTGCATACCCTGACAGATACCGATGACGAGCATGATGACCAGCGGACCGAATGAGTTGGCTACACCGCTGGCTGCCACGGCGTTATCTCCTCCATGATAGAGCAGCTGGTTATTGAGCAACGCGGCTACGGCTGAGCCTGCCACGTTCATCGAGAAAGGACTGATACCGATGGCAAGGATGTTACGAAAGATATAGAATCGTGGTGTCCAGGCGTGGCTGCGGAATCGGATGAACGCGCGCTTGCTCACAAAGTGGCTGATGGCCAGGATGGCAGAGGTTCCCATAGAGATGGTCGTTGCCCACGCTGCTCCGGCAATACCCATGTCGAGCACGTAGATGAAGAGTCCGTCGAGTAAGATGTTGAGGATCGCGCCAAAGATCATGATCCACATCGACTTCTTCGAATAGCCGGTGGAGCGGATGAGGCTAGTGAGATTGAACGTCACCGTGGTGAAGAACATTCCCGGGATGACGATATTCATGTACTCCTTAGCGTAAGCGATGGTCTCAGCCGACGCACCGAAGAGGCTCAGGATATCATCATTGAAGATGTACCACGCTGGCACATAGAGCAATCCGAAGAAGATGGAGAGCAACATGGTGTTACCCAGGATATTCTCGGCCCATGGGATGTCGCGCTTGCCTAAGACGATACTCATACGAGCTCCAGCGCCGGCTCCGACTAAGGAACCGAAGGCATGGATGATATTCATGATAGGCATGGTGACTGTGAGACCTGCAATGGCCAACGCACCGACACACTGGCCGAGGAAGACTCGGTCACAGATGTTATAGATGGAGGCGATGATCTGCGTGATGACAGCTGGAAGTGCATATTGCCAGAGCAGCGCAGCTATGGGTTTGGTCTCAAATTCTTTGGTCTTATCGATCATAGGGGAAATATCTTTTTGCTTCGTTTCTTTGTTTTGGGTGCGCAAAGATAGTCATTTTTTTATTGATTTTGCTAACCATCGTGTCAGAAACGGGAGAACCCAATCAAAAAAAAGACAAGCAAAGACTTTCTGTCGTCCTTGCTTGTCATTATTATACTATGTATTGTGATGATTATCTCATCTGACGAAATTATCAGTCAACCTTTGGCAACTTGCTGAGAGCCTCGGCAATAACTGAGTCACTAGGAATAACGTCGGTCATTGTGCCGTCGTTGAACTGCTTGTAAGCGTAGAGGTCAAAGTAACCGGTACCTGAGAGGTTGAAGACGATAACCTTCTCCTCGCCAGTCTCCTTGCACTTGAGAGCCTCGTCGATAGCAGCGCGGATAGCGTGGCTTGACTCTGGTGCAGGAAGAGTACCCTCAGCCTTAGCGAAGATCTCTGCAGCCTCGAAGACTGCTGTCTGCTCGTAAGCGCGAGCCTCGAACAAGCCCTCGTGATAGAGCTCAGAGAGGATTGGGCTCATACCGTGGAAGTGGAGACCACCAGCGTGGTTGCTAGATGGAATGTACTGTGAACCAACGGTGTACATCTTAGCCAATGGACAGATGTTGCCGGTAACGCAGAA
>JAZUDJ010000009.1:0-3135 GCA_045639585.1 Bacteroidales bacterium | reverse complement strand
CAGGACCTCATCGATGCCTTCGACCTAGTGGAAGTAAAGATTAACCATTAACTTTTCTTGTATGCAAAAAAAATATAAGCTTCGCAAAATCCCCACCGAGCCGCGCTACACCAAGTTCCAGGTAGCCATGCGCTACTTCCCTGACGACAACTTCGCCACCGCCTCCCGCAAGCTCCGCCGCTGGATACATGACGATCCCCCCTTAAACGCAGAACTGCGACGCATGGGTTACCACACGTCGCAGAAATATTTCTCGCAGGCTCACCTCGAGGTGCTCAAAGAGTACCTGGGTGATCCGCTGGAGTAGTACGGGTTACTTGACAAACACCACACGGCCATTCTTGACCACGAATCCCTGACCCTGGGTCGGCTGTCCGAAGAGGTTATAGGCAGGCAAAGCGTCATCGTGCTGCTGGTCGTCAGAGACGTCGCTGATGCTGGTCATGTTGGCGTTGATATACTTCAGACCCTCCAGGGCGTTGATCATGCCGTATTTACTGCTCCTGATCTCCTCATAGGACTTATTAGGCGATTTGAAAGGAGTGCATGAATTTTCTAGGATCTTATATACATCAGCTACTGAGAGGTTTGGATTAGCCTGCAACCAGAGAGCGATGACGCCCGTAGTGACTGGTGCAGCCATCGAGGTGCCTGACTGAAATTCATACCAATAGTCCTGTCCATCGTGACTTATATTCGATGAGACACGTTTATCCTTTTTCTGTCTTTCGTCGAGGTCGGTTCTTAATACGCCGTATTCTCCAATGAAATAGCCATGGTAATAATTGCTTGTCGTTGACTCCAAGTACCTGCCAGGAGCCAGCACCTCTGGTTTAGGCATATGCTCCTTATTAAATGTGTAACCATAAGAAGATTTTTCGACGACATCATTAAGTTCTTCTTCTCTTGCACCTATTTCATAGCCAAAAACGTTTTTGAAACTATACTTTGTGCAATAGTTACCTGTGGAGATGGTGGCTGCATTGCAAGCATAGATATTGATAGTACCATTGCTTGTGCTTTCCTTGGCACAGTCGAAACCTTCAGGCTTGATGAATCTGCCATTTTTGTTACTAGTAGCATAGTTAGCTACGAGAATTTCGGTGCCTGAAGGATAAGAGAAACAGGCACCTAAGCGCAGGTTCTGAAAAAGCTTGAGATTGTCGGAAGTTATATGAAACCAAGCCTCATTCCTCTTCGATACGCCATCTGGAAAAGTGTAGATGCTGGACGAATATAATTTATCCAACTTAAGAATGTCGCGGAGTTGACGTAATGTTATTACTTTCTTTTCATATTGATAACTTTTATCCGGGTCAACGAAATGGTATATCGTCTGACCATCTACAACCTTTGGATAGACCGAGGCAACGCCAATCTCTGTATCAGGATCAACCATTATCTTTTTGTCGAGGTCGAAGACAGCAACCATCTCTTCCTTATTATCTGCAAGATGATCTGTCCACACATGGATCAGCTCAGGGTCTCGAAGAGGGCGCACCTTATATCCTTCAAACTCAATAGCGGATGTCGAATCACAAATGACGTAGATTTTCTCATCATCAGAGGTAAACGTGTGGTGCACAAAGTTGTTAAAAAGACCATCGTTACCTGCTGCGAGCGAGAAAATGACTCCTGGCTTAGTGCCGTTGTCTGTCAATTCCACTATGGCTTCTGATACAGGATCACTTCCGTCTGGACAACCTCCATAACCGCCAATACTCATATTGATAGCTATAGGTTTTTTTACTTCTTCTGCATAGTCGCAAATATTCTTCATAGCTTCGATAAGCACGTCGTCAGTCAATACTTTAGTATCTACAGCAACGATGTTCGCATTAGGAGCCATGCCACGGCGATTGTTGCCAAGTTCCCTACCTGTCATAATGCCTAGCACGTGGCTGCCGTGTGTATCGTCTCTGGTCGGTACGGCATTAATTATTTTTTCAGGAGTTGTATAAGTATAAAATTTATAGACGGTTGAATCCTTGATTGAAATTCCAGTTTCATCATATAATGTGATTACAGTATCCAAACGATGTACATAGGCTTTCTCAATCCTAGTCTTGCCCTCTTCGTCTGTGAATGCAAGATGCTTGAAGTCGATGCCGACATCAATGACGCCGACAAGTACGCCCGTACCGTCATATCCCTGTGGCAGGCCAGCCGCTACGGCTGTCGTAGGGTCTGTAACCTCTTCAACATGCACCACACTACGTGCTTTGTCGTTAAGGAGTTCTGCCTTCCTTGGCAGATTGATATTTCGTACGCCTGGGATGGCAGCGAGAGCTTCGAGCTGATCGACCGGCACGATTACCGATGCCACTGATTTCATCGCAAACTTGACCTCACAGCCTACGGCCTCCAGGTCAGCAGCGGTGATGCCTGCCGTTGGTACAAGCGATACGAGGACTTTGACCTTTGGTGCTTCTGCTCCTCGGGTCAGTGCCTTAGAATGATTAACGTTCATGCTGAGGTGCTGCTGCAGTTCCATACCGAACTTGCTCTTTGGATCCACCTCCTGTGCATAGAGCGACGAGGCAAGCATTATGCCCAGTGCTGAAAATAGAGTAAAGATTTTTTTCATATAAACAGAATAAAGTGTTTCTTTGTATATAATTTTGCCGCAAAGATACGCGATTTTTCCTCATCCACCAAATATTTCTCACTTTTTTGTGCAGAAAGCGGCGATTTAGAGGAGAAAGCGGCTAAATGGGGGAGAAAGCGGCAGGGGAGTGGGGAAAAGGGTGTATCTTTGCAGCGTCAAAAGACGAAAACCGCGCGGTAACCTAACTTTAACTATTCTCCGAGCTCTGCTCGCGTGGAGTTTACGGAACAACTCTTAACTATTAACTTTCAACTTTAACAATGCTTACAATTAATTCCCTTCCCTTCGGCCAGCTCCGCAACGCAGAGCATGTGGCCTTCTTCAACAACGTCGTGCTTGCACTCGGCAAGATCGGCGCAGAAGATCTCGGCTTGACCGCTGAGAAGTTCACTGAGTTTAAGAACATTGTCAACGCTGAGCAGGACATCGTCCTCAAGGCGCAGGGCAGTATGTACACCGCCGACATGGTGGCGCTCGACGAGGAGCGTGACCGCCTCTATGGCATGATCCGCCTGAAGATGCAGGCT
>JAZUDJ010000008.1:0-14484 GCA_045639585.1 Bacteroidales bacterium | reverse complement strand
AAGATCATGCTGCACCCTACAGCCACCATGCTCAAGGACGTCTTCGTCTATTCGCCAGACAACATCCTGCAGGCGGCTATCGAGAAAATTAAGGTCAATTATCGCCAGTCGCCTGAGACTTATTCAGCCTTCTATCGTGAGACCATCCGTAAGCGCAAGACTTATGTCGGTGTCAGCGAGGCGGTGGTCAATATGTACAAGCGCTCGTATGAGGAGGATCCAGATTACGATCAGGTGCATATTCTCAAAGGTCGAACCTTAGCGAGTCAGCGTCAGCGCGATACGCTTTCGGTGCATGTGCAGGGTGGTCCTACAGAAGCGCTGTTCCTCGATTTCGTCAAGAACCGGTATATGCTACTCAACGAAGAGGTCTTGCAGTGTTATAAGCTCGAGATCGAGACGCCACAGACCATCAATGACCGCCCTCAGTACGTCATCTCGTTTACTCCTACGATCTCATTGCCCGACGAACCTCTTTATTATGGCTTGATCTACATTGACTACGCTACATTGTCGTTCACGCGTATCGAGATGAACCTCGACGTGACTGATCGATACAAGGCTACGAAGGTCATGCTGGCACGTAAGCCTTTGGGTATGCGCTTCCGTCCTCGTGGCTTGCAGACCATCGTCAACTACTATTATGATGGCCAGCACTCCGACATCGCTTACATGCGTACGACTTATAACTTCGACTGTGACTGGAAGAAGCGTGGCATTGCTGTGAAGTATGAAGCTGTCTCAGAGATGCTTGTCACCGATCATCACGCTACGACCGAACAGCCTCGTCGTCGCGATTCTTTCCGTCGCAGTGACGTCCTCAGCAAGAAGGTCTCTGACTTCGAGGATCCTGACTTCTGGGAAGAATACAACATTCTCCAGCCTTCGGAAAGCCTGGAGAATGCAGTTAAGAAGTTGAAGAAAATCAACGACAAAGAGAACAAAAAGAAGTAACACTATTTCGATGACTGTTCCTTGCGCTTCTTCTCATTAAATTCCTTGAGCTGCTGGAAGCAGTGATTATCGATAATCTCCTCCAGTTTACGATCAGGATTGTTACGCACGTAGCACTCATGGTCGAAGATCATCATGTCGCCACCCGCAGCGGTGTAAGGCTTCCAGGTAGGGAGGTCAGCAATGTTAGGATCGCCGGTGTGAGCAAACTGAGCCCATGACTTGCTCATACGCACAGCCAGATGCTGGTCTTCTGCGGTAGGCGATGGGAGCTCGTTGGCAGAGTGATGAAGCGTATTGAAGCAGAACTTCAGCTCGTGGCCGTGGATAGATCCCTGATTGACTGGAGACTTCCACGTGAACATATACATATATATAGGTGTCTGGCGATGTGACGAGACATAGTCAGCCGTGATGATGGTCTTCGGACGGAAGAGATGGTCGATAGACAGAAGGTCCTGTGGTTTGTAGTTTGGCCATGCTTCGCCAAAGGCCTGGATATAAACCTCGGTGTCTTCGCCGAAGGTTGGCTGCAGCGCGGTGCGAGCCTCGTCAAGGGTCATTGGTTTGTCGTAGGTGAGGCGCTGCAACTCGTTGAAGGTCGTACCGATGATGATCGGTTTGTTGTCGGCAAACTTAGCGAAGCCTGGCAGGAATGGCTGCTGCATGAGCACCTCGCCGTCAGGAGTAGGACCGAATCCCCACATCATAGGAGTGCCAGGACGACGTGTGCCGATACTCTTGCCCATGGCACGCTGGCCAGCTGCATAGAGTTCGCGATAAGGTACGTCGTTGATCTTCTCGATGTGCTCAGCGTCAATGCCGAGTTCTTCCAGTACGGCCTTGCCAAGGCTCTCAGACATCTCCTTATCGTTGACGTTGAGGATGGTTCCGCTGAGGATGATGGCCTTGTGGAAAAGATCCTTGGCCTCTGGCATACAGAGCAATGTGCCGACCTTGCCGCCTCCACCTGACTCACCGAAGACGGTGATATTGCTGGCGTCACCTCCGAAGAGATGGATGTTCTTATGGATCCACTTGAGCGCAGCCACGACGTCCATCATACCCACGTTGCCAGAGTACTTATACTTAGGCGATACAGCTGAGAGATCAAGGAAGCCGAGGATGTTGAGACGATGGTTGATGCTGACCACGACGACGTCTTCCTTGGCCAATCCCATGCCAGGGTTCCAAGCAGAGGTGCCAGAGTCGAAGCCTCCTCCGTGCAGCCAGAGCATGACAGGCTTCTTGGCGGTCTTGTCGGTCGTCCAGACGTTGAGTACACAGCAATCCTCGCTCATCTCAGACTTCGGACGCTCCTCCATACCCTGCATGGTCATAGGTCCCCAGTGGTCGCACACCATGACGGTGTCCCAAGGAGTGACGGGCAATGGTGGCATGAAGCGCTCCACACGAGCGTAGGGAATACCTAAGAAGGCTTCGGTACCTTCCTGATGGAAACCCTGTACGAGGCCGGCATCGGTGCGTACGACAGGGAGTTCTTCCTGTGATCCTTTTTGAGCCATGCACGATGGCAATGTTACAAGGACGGCTAAGGCAATTAATTTGAGGTAATGTTTCATTGTGTTATGGATTATAGAGTTACATCAGTAATATCTCCCAGTTGAGTCGCAGTTCCTCATCGATCTTCTGTAGGAGGCTGTAGCGCTCTTCTGGCTTGATGTTACGCAATACGAAGCATCCTTCATGCAGCATCTTGTGTCCCACCAGCTGTTTGCGTGGCTGGTCGAAGCCGACGAAGAGGGGAGTGGTCTTGCGCTTAAGTCCGAGAGCCAGTACCTCCTTGAAATCCAGTTCTTTCAGCGCCGTGTAGAACGTACTCTCGTTGGTCTTCTCCTGGATGATTCGACCGTCTGGCAGATTGATACGCAACTTGTGTTTCGGAATCGACTGATATCGGATCAGGTCCTCCTCGCTCATCTTCGCAATCTTGCGGTACTGACGCGACTTCTCCTCCGCCTTGATCTTGTCTGCCAAGGTGATAAGCAGCTGAGGCGGGACGTCGTAGTCGAGCTTCTGTAGCACGCGATAGGTGGTGCGCAGGTCTTTAAGTGTTGGTTTCATGCTGCAATTGTTGTGATTGTATGTTATCCTCTTCTCTTTACGACCAATGATACTGTGTGCTGCCGATGCACTGGATGGCTCGTGAGGTCCAGCGAGTGCAGCGTAGAGGTATCCCTGAAATTTCATTTCTCAGCGACTCTGCATAAAATCAGAGCCTTATCTTATTTCTCAGTAACCTTGCTCATGAACTTCTCACGGCCGATGATGAAGCGCAGATGCTCACCTTCTCCGATGATACCATCCTCGTCGCTGGCCGAAATCTTGAACTTCAGCTTACGTCCCTCCACGGCAATGAGTTCCGCGGTGGCAGTCACCGTGTGACCTAATCCCGTTGGCTTGATGTGCGACGAACTGATCTGTCCACCTACCGTCGATGACTCCGCGTCGAGTTCGTCTGCCACACACAGCATGGCAGCATTCTCCATCAGCGCCATCATCATAGGAGTGGCCAGCACGCGCAGGTCACCGCTTCCGACATTACATGCCAGATGCTTCTCTTCGACTACGAGGGTACTCGTATATTTCTTTCCGATTTCCATAATTTCCTTTGTTTACAATTCGTTGCTAACTGTAAACTATTAACTATTAACCTTTAACTATTAACTATTTACAGATAAGTCACAGTTTCCTCCAAAGGTTTGCGACTGAAGTGATTAGCCAATGGTGCAGCACCCTCACCAGCAAAGCCGAGGTCAAGCATCATCAGGATCTTCTCGTTGGCAGGAAGGCCGATGACCTCAGCCATCTTGGCAGGATCGAGGCAATTGATCCAACAGCTGTTCACGCCATTGGCAGTAGCAGCGAGCAGAAGGTGAGTAGCCACGATGGTAGCGTCCTCGATACCAGAGTCGCGTGTGCTATTAGGATAGGTGTATACATTCTCAGCATCAAAAGCCACGACGAGGCAGGTAGGAGCACCGTAGCGACAAGGCGAAGCTGTGTCAATCTTCTTGAGCATCTCCTCGCTCTGCACTACATAGATGTGATGCTCCTGCAGGTTCTTGGCCGTAGGAGCCACACGTCCTGCTTCGAGGATAGCGTTGAGCTGTTCATTACTGATCTGGCGGTTAGGGTCGAAGCACTTACATGAGTAGCGCTCGCGGATAATCTGATCGAAAGTCATAGTGTATATATTTTTATTGTTATTATCAACGGGTTAATCAATGATTCTGCTCAAAGATTTTGTCTGAATGAGCTGCCTGCGAAGGAGCGGAATTGACCACGCCTCCCAAGTGGCAGTCGGAGAGCTGTACGTCAGGAGCATAGGTGCTTGAGAATCCGATCTTGCACTCCTTGACGCTCACATGGTCGAAGCTGATGTTGCGCAGAGGCTTGGCCTCAGTACCTTGCAGTACGATGGCAGCGTTGCGAACCTTGTTGGCACTCACGTTCTCCACATGGATGTCATGAATATCGGTAAAGTGGTTATCGTCAGCGCCTTCGCCAGCATACATCGACGTGATATAGAAGAGATCTTCCACCTCGTCGAACTCACAGTTTCGGAAGTAGATGTCATGCACGTATCCACCACGGTTCGGATTGGTCTTCACGTAGAGTGCACGCTTGTTGTAGCCACCGTATGTGCAGTTCTCGACGAAGACATTGCTCACACCAGCGCTCATCTCTGAGCCGATCACCAAGCCATGAAGGCCCTTGAAGCGACAGTTGCGAATCACGATATTCTCAGTAGGAACACCCTTCCAGCCGTCATTGTCACGTCCGGCTTTGACGGCTACGTTGTCGTCTCCGTTATTGAATTCGATATTCTCAATCAGGATGTTACGACTCATTTCAGGGTCGATACCGTCGTTGTTGACGAGCTTGGCATCATAACGCAAACCACGGCAAATGATGTTCTCGCTCTTGAGGAGATGCACGCACCAGAAAGGCGAATTGGTGATAAAGACGCCATCGAGCGTGATGTTCTGGCACTCAAAGAGCTGGATGAGGTGAGGACGCAGATAATGTCCTTCTCCAAATACACGCTCATCGTAAGGAACCTCCTGGTGATCCTGATCACGAAGCAGTTGCTGATCTTTCTTCTGCTGGTTGCGCCACTCAGGGAAGGTGGTCGGACAGTTGCCGTCGATGGTTCCCTGACCGGTGATGCAGACATTCTGCAGCTGATAACCGTAGATGAAAGGCGAGTAGTTCTGGCAGAAACTACCTTCCCATGAGGTCTTGACGACGGGGAGATAATCCGCCGGCTGGTCGCTGAATTTCAGCACCGCACCCTCCTGTAATTCCAGCGTCACGTTGCTCACCAGATGGATAGGACCTTTGACGAACCACTCGCCGGCAGGTACTACGATGCGGAGGCCTTGCGGACTTTTCGCAGCTTTCTTCATCGCACGGTCGAAGGCTGGTTTGCAGTCAGGTTGTCTGCTCGCATCTGACTTACGTGCACCGAAGGCTGTGATGAGTTGCGATTTCTGCGACAGAGCGAGTTCCTGAGGGAATCCTGTTACAGATCGAATGATCTCGTCGTGACGCTCCCATGCGCTTTGTGCCCATGAGATTCCTAGAGAACAGAGTAACAGGGTGAGTAGTAGTAGGGACTTTTTCATCATATTATGTAGCGCATGGCTCATTCAGCCACACTTTGTCAATTCTATGTTTTGAATTGAACCCCGATAGTTAGATTAGAAACTCTCGGGGTTCAATTTATTTTTATATTGCACATGCTCTATCGCCTCGAGGATGTGTTCCTTTTATTGGTGCAAATATGAAGATATTTTTTGGTTTCTCCAAATTTCTTCGCGTAAAAATGATAATAAAGATACTTGTTTTGAGATATTGCCCTATTTAGCTATTATTTCCCCTGTTTGAATCTAATAATACCTTGCGCATCTGAATCTTTAGAGAAAACAAAAATCTGATTAGTTATTTCTTGTCCGGAAGCATTTGGCTTAATAGTGACATGAATGATGTGTTCCTTTTCAGCATCAATCTTTGCAAGATAACAATCGGTTTCAACCTCAGTCGGGTTTAGTTTTAGAAATAATTGTTCGTTCATCAAGAAATTATCCCTGTTACTGGTAAGTTGTAGTTGTTCGTTCCCTAAAACACAAACATCAAAAGACTGGCCTTCCGCAGGAATGGAGAAGTCGTTAGCATCGAAGCTGAGTACTGGAATACTATCTACATGGTCGTCGCAGCTTGTCATGATTGTACATGAAAGGATGATGCTGAAGAGAGCGAGAAAAAGATTTTTTGTTTTCATAATGTTAATGTTGTTAGTTAATTGTTATTCTGTTTTTTTGTCATAAACATTTCTATCCCTAATACAATCGACCTCGCATTTTCATTACGGTTTTTTGTGTGAAATCACAAATGCAGGGCCCGCATATTTGTCGATTGCTAATAAAGATTACAACGGCAAACAGGATTTCTCCCATTTGCCGCTGCAAAGATATAGTCAATCTATCGAATACGAAAGGCTTAGTTTCGAATTTAATGTTTAATAATCAAAAGTTTAACATCCATTATTGGTGTAAGAAAAGTGTTTATTAGTAGTTAACATTTTTACCTATTAGTTCATCTGCGCATCCCTTCCGTGGTATCGGGATAACGATGCCGCAATTCAAATATCTCGGTCACAATACCAAGGGGAGCCTGTTTCTGTTGGAATCTGTTAGAACTTCATTATTTTCTTACCACCGATGAGGGTTATACCCTTCTGTGTTGATCGGAGCTGACGTCCAAAGAGATCGTAGACAGGTGAATCCGTGTCGGATAGGCAAGAAGGATTCTGAATGCCCAGTTCCTGATCCGTAAGAGGGATGATACTATTGAACTCCTTCCAGACATCGGCAGTACGATATAAATCTACTGAGGCAGATGGCACATGAAGCGTGCAACTGCTAAGCGAAGAGGTTTCGAAACTATTGGACTTTGTCTCTGGCACATTCTCCGTGTAGCAATACACATCACTGAGGCTTTTGCAGAAATCAAAAGCGTCTTGACCTATGCTAGTCACGTTGTTGCCGATGGTTACTTTCTTAAGGTTACTACAGTTCTCGAATGTGCCGTTTTCTATTCTCGTCACACTGTTTGGCAATATGATTTCACTAATACCCGAACCTTCGAAAGCACCTTGTCCTAAGCTTGTCACACTGTTTGGAATTTTGACGGTGTCAAGGCTTATGCAGTAAGAAAAGACATAATCATCAATGTTTGTCACACTGTTTGGTATGTCGATTGAGCTAAGGTTCTGGCATTCCCTGAAAGCACCATAGCCAATGCTTGTCACTGTACTTGGAATTGTGAAGGAAGTCAATTGTGAGCATCTCCAAAAGGCATACTTCCCGATACTCTCTGCACTCTCAGGGATCGAAACTGATGTGATACTTGTCAATCCGGTGCTGAGCAAGGTTGTGCAACCCTCGGCATAGATCAGTTCCTCCACCCAGAAACAACCATCGAAGGCATACTTGTCAATCTCGCTCACGCCTGAGCCTATTGTTACTGACTTTAGTCCAGTACAGCCCTCAAAAGCTCCTGCCATAATCTTTTTAACACTATTGGGGATAATGATCGACGGGAGGCTCTTGTAGCCATTGAATGCGTACTCAGATATTATCTCTACGCTTTCTGGAATTACAACCGAAGTAGCACTTTGGAAAACGAGTGGCAATATCGTTTTTGTTCCTTCGGCATAAATCACTTCCTTCACGTTGTCGCAACCCCAAAAGGAAAGTGTTTCAACCATCTTCAGGTTATTTCCCAAAGTGACACGAGTGAGTCCTGTGCAATTATGGAAAGCTTCAAACTCTATATGGGTCACGCTATTTGGAAGCACCAATGATGTCAATCCGGTACAGCCATAGAAAACTCTACGATCGATTTCCCAGATATTCTCAGAAAGTCTTATGGAAGTCAGCTCGGTACAATCCATAAAAGTTTCTTCTTCAATGCCATCAACACAATACGTCACACCATCCACAGTAATCTCGTCAGGAAGGTAAATGTCTCCAGAGTATTTCTCATCACCATTTTTCACCACTAAAGCATTATTGCTAGTAGGAAATAGTTCATAGTAGATTCCGTCCACTTTTTTTACCTCAAATGCCCAACTCGTAATTGCCAAAAAGGCAAAAAACAGTGTAATAAATAATCTCTTCATAGTTCTTAAGTTCATATATTCGTATTAGTAAGGGGTTGATGAAACAAAATCTGCGTGACAAATTTACATCATTTTTTGGCTTTACCATATAGGAATGGACGAGCACATTTCTCATTGAAGAACTCGATCAATGGACCCATGAAGAACGCCGTGACGATGGTGCCGATACCTGCGATGGTAGGAATCATTGCCCACTCACCGCCTGCAAGCAGATAGAGGGAACAGCCGATGATGACACACACCACATCGGTAATGATGCGGATATACTTGAACTTCCACCACTTCCAGGTGTTGGCCATGATCAACGCCACAGCATCGTAAGTCGAGACACCCAGATCGGCTGTGATATAGAAGGCCGAGCCGAAGCAGATCAGTACAATACCTACGATAAGACAAATCGCTCTGACCCAAAGCGCTGGTTCTGCCAAGAACGGAACCATGCGGAACATATCGTAGGAGAACTCCACGACATAACCCAGCAGGAACAGATTGATAAATGTGGCAATACCGATATAATGACGGTCAAAAACCAATGCGAACAGGAATAGGACGGCATTGGCAATCATATACAAAGTGCCGAACTGGATAGGGACAAGCGCATCCAGGCCTGCCATAAACGTCTGAAATGGGTCAACGCCAAACGACGCAATCTTAAAAATCGCTACACTGACAGCTCCTGTAAGTACGCCAAACAAGGACATCAGGATTCTTCGAGATAGAGTTTTCTTTTCCATAAATAACATTCTTCAATTTCGTTTCTTTGATTATTTGTGCTGCACACATAAAGAGTACGCTGCAAAAATAATGATTTTTATTCAAATGGAAGAAAAAAAATTGAAAAAGTGAATATCTTTTGATGATTTTGGCATTTATGTATTGGAAAAATGCACATATCAAGGAGGTAATGTCCCAGAAAAACGTGTTTCTTCGTACAGGATTTTGTCAGGAAGAAGAAATACCTTATCTTTGGCCAGAGTTAATGACGAATGACTCAGGACTCTTTGCCAAAAACAACAAATAACACAATACAATTATGAAAAAGACGCTCCTTACAATTCTTATGTCGATTATCTGCCTGATTTCCACGGCTCAGAGCCTGGCAGGCAAGACCGTTCTCTTCGTCTACGGCGGATGGGAAGGCCATGAACCAGTACAATGCAGAGACATCTTCGTGCCGTGGCTTCAGAGCGAGGGGGCAGAGGTCATCGTCTCTGACTCATTGTCGATCTATACCAACAAGGAAGTAATGAGAAAGGTGGATCTCATCGTGCAGACCTGGACACAAGGCCAGATCAAGCATGACGAGGAAATGGCATTGCTCAATGCAGTGAAGCGTGGAGTCGGTATTACCGGATGGCACGGAGGCCTGGGAGATTCATTCCGCAATAATACCGAATATCAGTTCATGGTCGGCGGCCAGTGGGTGGCGCATCCAGGCAACGTCATCGACTATGATGTGGACATCAAGGATCAGGAGGATGCCGTGACAGCGGGTCTCTCTACCTTCCACATGAAGTCGGAGCAATACTATGTGCATGTCGATCCTGCCGTCAAGGTGCTCGCCACGACTACGATGAAAGGCAAAGGTGCTCCTTGGGTCGAAGGCGTAGTGATGCCAGTAGTGTGGAAGAAGATGTATGGCGACGGCCGAGTCTTCTATTCTTCGCTCTGCCATGTAGCCAGCGACTTCGATGTGCCCGAGGCTTTGGAGATCATGAAGCGCGGCATTCGCTGGGCAGTCAGATAACTAGGGACGATAGAGTAATCCACAGATAGCTGTAGAGGAGATTTGATGTCTTGGTGCAGGGGGAGGGGCGCACCAATTTGAAAGTGAAAGTAGGTGGCAAAGAACGTATTATTCTCGGCGAATTAACATTGCAGGCAAGAACGGTTGTCCTGCAAGCAAGGCGTCCATTCCTTCATGCAAGAACGGCTGTCCTGCAAGCAAGGCGTCCATTCCTTCATACAAGAACGGCTGTCGTGCAAGCAAGATGTCCATTCTTTCTTCATGGCATCTCCTACACTGTACACTGGGGAGGATGCCGCGACAAAGGCATCTCCTACACCGTACGGTGCAGAGGATGCCTTCATGTCCGAATCCTTTCCTCGGTAACAATCAAAAATTCTTACTCTTCACCTCCCAATTCGGATACTTTTCCTTCTGGTAACCTGCATCGAGGAAGAAAGCCTTGCCGTCGGTGCAGTGCGCAGTTTTTGATAGTTATATGTTGGAAAGGGCAGAAACGATGATATAATATGTTCGAATAGTGAGATTTCACTAACTGAATCTTGTCTACAAGAATGAAATATCTTATCTTTGGGCAGAGAAAACAAATAATGTTCAAGTCTCACTGTCTTTCCCACAGACAAGAGGATCCCGAGAGGGGGTGTGTCATCGCTATGGAACTTTTATAAACGACTAAATATTACATGTATTCTAATGAAAAGACTTATCACACTGATTTTTCTGGCTGGCACACTGTGTGCCCAGGCGCAAGTGAAAATGATGAAGGGTGCCAATGATCCTATCGGCACACCAAAGGGTATCCATGCCGGCCGTGTGGCATGGGCACACGCTCCTGGTGCAACACAATGGCCTGGGGAAGGATCTGGCAACTGGTACGATGACCAATGGAACGACCAGGAGGCCGCCGACTGGCTCATAAGCAACGCTTTGACTAGCCTCACGGGCGAGAAGAATGCAACGGATGCCTGGGGAGCTTTATTCACACATTTCAATGCAATTCACCAGCGCAGCGGAAGCTATCAGTCAGGACAGCGAATCGCCATTAAGGCTAATATGAATAACACCTACAACTATGAGGAGAGCGGAGAGATCAACGCCTCTCCACACATGGCACTGGCATTGTTGCGCTCGCTGGTAAACGATGCAAAGGTACCTCAGGAATGCATCACCATTTTCGATGCAAGCCGCTACCTGACCAATGGCGTTTACCTGAAGTGCTATGCAGAATTCCCGAAGGTCAACTATGTGGATAATGTGGGCGAAGAGGGTCGCAGGAAGACTGAGTATAAGGCTGGTGCTATCCACTATTCGCATGAGAGCGGCAACATGTGCACGGGACTTTCGACCGTCTGCACGGAGGCAGATTACATTATCAACATGGCATTGCTGAAAGGTCATGTAGGACAAGGTGTAACCCTCTGCGGTAAGAATTGGTATGGTGTGACCGACATCAACAAGGACTGGCGCAAGAATGCCCACATCAATATGAATCAGGACAGGGAGGGTCGCCCTCGCTACATTACTTTTGTGGATTATATGGGACATCAGGACATTGGAGGCAAGACGATGCTCTATCTCATCGACGGGCTCTATGGCTGCAAATTCGTTGACGGCCTGCCTCGCCCGAAGTGGCAGATGCAGCCTTTCAATGGCGAATGGCCCTGTTCTCTGCTGGCATCGCAGGATCCTGTCGCCATCGATGCTGTGGCACTTGACTTCCTCGTGTCAGAGTTCCCCGATGCTCCAGACATGAATTATGCTGACGCCTATCTGGTGGAGGCTGCTTTGGCCGATAACGCTCCTTCTGGAATAGAATATGATCCTGAGGGTGACGGAACCAAGCTGAAAAGCCTTGGAGTGATGGAGCACTGGAACAATCCGGAGGAAAAGAAATACAAGATGATCGATCTCGTTTATCAGGTTCGCAAATAATGAATAAGACACTACTTACAAAAGGAAAAACATTCTAAGAGAATAGGTTTGTAGCAGGAGGAAACTCCGAAAGTTGTACTGCAGTTGGTGCTCCGCAGAGCATCAGCTGCAGTATTGTGAAAAAGAGAAAGCCTGATGGCGGTTGCAAATGATACTTATATTTTAATATTATGTAGTTATTCTGCTGCAAAATCTACTAAATCGCTTGCAAAATGTAAATGATTGCGCAAATGCGGTGTTAAAATGATAGATAGAATTGGCAAAATAAGAATATTGTAAGTAAAAGTATTGATCTTGTTGAAAAAAGTAAGCAGAATGTGAGGATAATATAATAATGTGCCATATATTTGCGGTGTTAAACTTGACAAATGCTTATTATCTTATGAATAATTGATGTCAGGATTGCGTAAAAGAGAGATTATTTTAAGGATAACAATAAAATTAGCAAAACCGATTAGCAAATGGTACAGAAAGCAAAGAAACAACCCAAGGTGGAAGGCCTTTACTGTGCGGCCAACGAACACGATGCCTGCGGTGTAGGTATGGTGGTAAACATCCACGGTGGCAAGAGTCACGACTTGGTGGACAATGCGCTGAAAGTGCTTGAGAACATGGAGCACCGCGGCGCTGAGACACGCGACAAGACCGGTGATGGTGCCGGGATCCTGATACAGATTCCTCATGAATTCATTCTCCTGCAGGGTATTCCTGTGCCGGAGAAGGGTCGTTATGGTACGGGTATTGTGTTCCTGCCTAAGGACGAGGAGCGTCAGAGCGAGATTCTTTCGATTATGATCGAGGAGATTGAGCGCGCTGGCCTTAACCTCATGCACCTCCGTGCAGTTCCTACCAACCCTGAGGTTCTCGGTGTAGGTGCGCGCGAAGTTGAGCCAGATATCAAGCAGGTATTCATCACCTGCGAGGGTCAGACCCCTGAGGATTTCAACCTCGAGCGTACTCTCTATAAGGTTCACAAGAAGATTGAGAACCGCGTAGAGGATGAGGATTTCTACATCTGTTCACTCTCAAGCAAGGACATTATATATAAAGGTATGTTGACCTCTGGTCAGCTTCGTCGCTACTATCCAGATCTCAGCAACAACTACCTCACCTCAGGCCTTGCACTCGTTCACTCACGTTTCTCTACCAATACCTTCCCTAAGTGGAAGCTCGCTCAGCCATTCCGTTTCCTCTGCCACAACGGTGAGATCAATACTGTCCGTGGTAACCGTGGCTGGTTCCAAGCGCGAGAGACCGTCCTCTCAAGTCCTGCTTTGGGCGATGTGAAGGAGATCAAGCCAATCCTTCAGCCAGAGATGAGTGACTCGGCTTCATTGGATAACGTATTCGAATTCCTCGTCATGAGCGGTATGTCACTGCCACAGGCAATGGCTATCCTCGTGCCAGAGTCATTCAATGATAAGAACCCTATCTCTGAGGATCTTAAGGCATTCTATGAGTACTATTCTATCCTCATGGAGCCATGGGATGGTCCTGCTGCCCTGATGTTCTCTGATGGCCGCTTTGCCGGTGGTATGCTCGACCGTAACGGTCTTCGTCCATCGCGCTACACCATCACCAAGCAGGGTATGATGGTCGTTGCTTCGGAGGTCGGTGTGATGGACTTCGAGCCAGGTGATGTAGTCAGCAAGGGCCGTCTGCAGCCAGGTAAGATCCTCCTTATTGATACTCAGGAAGGCAAGATCTACTACGATGGTGAGATCAAGGAGCAGCTCGCTCACGAGCATCCTTACCGCCAGTGGCTTTCTACTAACCGAATCGATCTCGAGAAGCTGAAGAGTGGCCGTAAGGTCGATAACTCTGTACCAAACTTCGAGCGTCGATTGCTCAACTTCGGCTTCGGTCAGGAGGACATCGACAAGACCGTCGTTCCAATGGCCGTCAATGGTCAGGAGCCAGTGGCTGCCATGGGTAACGATACGCCATTGGCAGTGATCAGCGACCGTCCACAGGTGTTCTTCAACTACTTCCGTCAGCAGTTCGCACAGGTTACCAACCCTGCTATCGACCCAATCCGTGAGGAGCTCGTCATGAGCCTTACCGAGTACATCGGTCGTGTAGGTCACGGTATTCTGACACCAGATGAGAGCAACTGCCACATGGTTCGTCTCCCACAGCCAGTATTGAACAACACGCAGCTCGATATTCTCTGCAACATCCGTTATAAGGGCTTCAACACCGTGAAGCTCCCAATCCTCTTCGAGATCGAGAAGGGTGCAAGCGGCCTCCGTCAGGCCATCGAGGATCTCTGCCATCAGGCAGAACAGAGTGTCGATGAGGGTGTTAACTATATTATTCTCAGCGACCGTGATCTCGATGAGACACACGCAGCTATTCCTTCATTGCTCGCTGTCTCAGCCGTACACCACTACCTGATTAGCGTTCAGAAGCGTGTACAGACAGCGTTGATCGTCGAGTCAGGTGAGATCCGTGAGGTAATGCACGCTGCATTGCTCCTCGGCTACGGTGCTTCGGCTATCTGTCCTTACATGACCTTCGCCGTTCTTGACGACCTCGTTAAGAAGCACAAGATCCAGGAGGAGTACAGCACCGCTGAGAAGAACTACATCCAAGCAGTCGATAAGGGCTTGAAGAAGATCATGTCTAAGATGGGTATCTC
>JAZUDJ010000007.1:0-24187 GCA_045639585.1 Bacteroidales bacterium | reverse complement strand
AAGAGACCATCGCTCGCATCAAGGCCGCCGTCAAGGAAGCTGCCAAGACCGATCCGAAGTTTTCTACCCTCAAGATCGGTATCATGGGATGCATCGTCAATGGTCCTGGTGAGATGGCCGACGCCGATTATGGCTACGTCGGAGCAGGTCCTGGCAAGGTCAGCCTCTACAAAGGCAAGCAGTGCATCGAGAAGAACATTCCTACCGAAGGTGCTGTCGAGAAGTTGCTGGAGTTTATCCGCAATGATCAATAACACAACCTACATTACCTCATAATCTATGAAAAAACTATTTCTTACCCTTATCCTGGCTGCCATGGCCCTCGGCCTCTGCACGGCGCAGCCACCACGCTTCCGCATGAAAAAGAATGAAGCCAAGATCTACACCCTCACCGTAGGCAAGATCACCATGGACATTGACGCCAACAACGGCGCACGTATCACCTCCTTGCGTCATGACACCACCGAGGTACTTTCGCACATCGACTTCCCTAACATGTACGGCAGTACGTTCTGGACGAGTCCTCAGAAGGAGTGGAACTGGCCTCCAGTACACGAGCATGACATGGGCATGTATACCGTCGAGGAGCAGGAGGGAGGCACCATCCTCATGACCAGTCCTCTCTCTGAGAAGTTCCCAGTCATCATCAAGAAGAAGTTCGAGGTCGATGCTGCAGACAACTGCATCGTCGTGACCTATACCATCCAGAACGCTGGCACCGAGCCTCGCAAGGTCGCTCCTTGGGAGATCACCCGTGTCTTGGCCAATGGCACCGTCTTCTTCGACGCTCCTGTCGAGGGTATCACCCCTGCAGGCCTGATGAACTTCGTACAGAAGGACAACCTCGCCTGCTACGACATCGACCACGTCGAAGGCCAGAACCGCAAGATCAATTCCGACGGCAAAGGCTGGCTCGCCTTCACCCAGAATGGCCTGACCTTGGTCAAGAAGTTCCAGGACCTCGATCCTTCACAGCCAGCACCAGATGAGGCCGAGATCCAGGTCTATGTACATCAGGGCAACGCTTACGTCGAGCTCGAGAGCCAAGGCGCATACACCAACCTCGCACCAGGCGAGAGCCTTGAGTGGCCAGTCCGCTGGTATCTGATGCCAGAGGGAGAGTTTAAGAAGTAATCTCATCTCTCCATTAGCTGAAGATGAAATCCGAACTTCCTATATTTTAATGAATAATGGTGACCACCACATGGCCACCATTATTCATATTATTTGCTTACTCTATCTGCTAAAAATCCCCTTCCCCCCTCCGGAAAAACATTCAAAACCATAAAGATACATTTTTCTTGCCAAAAATTTGGAGGAATCCACAAAACCCTCTATCTTTGCAGCAGATAAAACCTCCTGTAAATGAAAAAAGTAATTTATCAAAACGCAGAAGAAAAGAAGGCGGCCTTTATGAAGGCGGTCAAGTTGCGTCAGCTTTGGGAAAAAGCTGTAAAAGAAAATTGGAGCAAGGAAATGCAGGAGCAACATGGCCTTTATACAATCAATGTTGTTCCATGATTGAGATCTCTGTAAGCGCTATAAATGCGAGAGCCCCTTATAGCGTAACCCTTTCTAGTGCCAACTCCTTTCAGTTTGTCACTCATTCAAATGTTTATTATACAGTAGGCTTCGTTTTGGATCCTACGTTTATTCCTGATGGTGTCTATCAGTTTTACATTGTAAACGATAGCCACCATAATTATAATGCAGATCCCTTGGTGAAGGAGACAATCACGGTAGTTATAGAAGAGTTCTTCAAATCAGAACCTTCTGTCATGCTATACATCTGCGATCCCTCGGATAATCACCAAGGAGCAAGAGACCGTCTATTCCGTTTTTGGTTTAATCATTATAGCAGAAAAGAAGAATTCTCATTAATCAATGGCAAAGTAACTCTTGACGGCATTGATTATTTCTCAAGCATTATGTTGCAAAAGAATCATCCGGAATACCAGTTCATGGTTGACACGTTCTGTACGTTTATTGATGAGTTGCCGGCAAAATTAGAAGAATTGCAATCATAGCGATACTGTACTACTGTACTTTTGAAAAAGTTACCCTGTCTTTGACAAAAAAAACAGGGTAACTAAGCAAATAACATTAATACCAGTATTACCTATGGCACAGTTAGCCTTTGGCTCTTTTGCAATAAGCAATACTCACATTCAGGAATCCTCTAAATAAATAGAGGGTCCTCTTACAATAGCGCACCTGACCAATCTCTCGGTCCTGGTGGCTGAAAAAAACAAGATTCTTATGAGCCTTCATAAGTTAATTCACTTTTAGTATTTCTATCGTTTATTTCTACTTGATTCTTTCTGCGCAGATTCTAATTTTCTCTGCCACCTCCAAAAGTCCTTCTTTTACTTTTGCAGCTTCTTCTGCTGTGAAACCATCACCATCTTTACCATCAAGTTTATGATAGAACTGGCGGACACTCATACCTACATAATCTTTTGACAGCCAAAACCAACTTACATACCCTTCGATATCTTTGAGTCTGTTTCGCATGTCTCTAATTGCTATTCCTTCCATAAGTTTATACCGTTTTATTGTTAATCCTAATCTTTTCTTTCTCTTTGTATTACGTTTTTTTCGTACATAGCATAGTGATTTGTTTCCACACAAATAGGTTAAAAACCTAACATGCAGTTTTGGCAGCTGAGCTCCCATTGACTGCATCTCCTTATAACTTTGCCAGAAATCGCGTTTAGCTTCTTCTATACTATAGCCATATCCCATAAGGAAACATGAATCAAATTCTTCAGTGGTAAAAATACTATAGTAGTTGCCGCTACGTTCCACGATGGCAGTCAGTTCTGTTATCATTGTTCTTTGTTATTACTCACTATTATACCTCTTTGTTTTTTTACGGTGCAAAGATAATGGCATATTGTGCCAAATCGTGACACAAGTAACAAAAAAGTGCCAGAAGAAAAACCTTCTGGCACTTTTTGTAGTAATGTTTACTGAGCTAGATATTGTTTTAATGTTTTGCAAAAATCACTTTCTTTTATCTTCATCTTTTCTACGAACTCTTTATAACTTCTGTTCTCGTTGGGTATTTCAAGTCCCAGTAGTGAGATTGATCCTCCATAGCCATTTAGAGTTGAAGATGCAAATTCAACAATCTCATTCTGGAATGGAGATAAGAATGCACCTTGCTTGGCTTTTAGCATATACATATAGGTTATTATCTGATGCAGATCCTCACGTCCAGCCTCTGATATTTTATTCTTAGTGCCATATCGTTTGTATTTCGCATCAATGACAAAGTCGGTCCTATAGAAATCCGGATAACGTTTCCCTGTTCTATCAGTGAATAGAGTAATGAACTTTGTACCATTCTTATTCTCTGCATGATTAAAGTGGAATGGTGCAAGAAGTGTTGCACAATACTCTTCCCACAGCCAAGCACCATCAAAGAGGATACCGTAAAAGTCATCATTACTTTCTCCAAACATTACCTCGTCAAATCTAAGGATTCTCAGGCAAAGGTTCTGTAACTCTATGTATCTGTCATAATAAGGATGTGACGCCATCTTGAGATTCTTCTGTACTACTTTCAATCGATCTGCTTTGGAGTAGCTAGGTGTACAGCGAATGATCTCTTCTACAAAAGCGATGGTATCCTTATCCTCATTCAGGATACTTTCCCCATAGTCACTCATCTTGATATATTCTATCGTATGACGGATGAGCTGAGTCATGGAATTATCTCTGCTATACTCTCTTGTGTTATATGCAATCTTACCAGAAAAAGGTATATTTCGTTGCAGGTGCTGGCTTATATCTATCGTACCCTTGACATTGCTATCATTGTGTTCAAAGCGAGTATACTCTCGATATACGCCTTGTGCCATAGCCCGTTTTAAGTAGTACGGGAAAAAGAACATTAAAAGCTCAAATACAGACTCTTCTTTTGTCGAGTTGTCGAAATCAAACAAGTTAATTGAGAATACTTTCTGCAACATGTAGTGCAGGAAATAGTCTTTCTCAGGATTGTCAAAACGAGAATATATTTTAAGCTGATGGTTTCCTCTGCCAATGTATCCCATCACGTTCGATGTGAATACTTGAGTTCTCTCCATGTCGTCACTGAAGATAAACGAGAAAATAGGATCTTCTCCGAGTTTATCATCTGTGTCCATTAAGGTAGGAGGGAAGACAAGCAGATTCTTATGCTCATGGCACAACACCTTTAGGGATTTGTTTCCAAGTGGCAGCAAATCCTTAAAGGAATCTATGAGAAATAATTTCCCCTGATAGTTATTATCCGAAATGATGTGAACCATCAGTCTACAGTTGCTACATTATTGTACTTGTCTTCAAATAACTTAAGTGTTTCTTCTGCGTTTCGCGTACCACGTAGATATTCATGGAGCAAAGGCTTCAAGTTCATTTTCCAAAGTTTAATAAAATCGCCGTCTTTCAGTTTTAAGAAATAAGCAGGACCTATCTGGAATGCAGAGCCTAACTTCTCTGTTATTGCTTCATTCAGCCTGTTCATTCTAGCTTCTGCTTCATCTCTGGCGAATCCAAGCTTGTCAAGCATTTCTACCCTTTCCTTAGGATCAACCTCGTACCAGCTGAAACGGCGTCTCATTGCAAAGTCCATAGACTCTACACTACGGTCAATATCATTCATTGTAGCAATGATATAGACATTCTCTGGAATATAGAAACCGTCCGCAAATACGTCGCTTGGGTCTATCATATTCTGGTACTGTGTCTGAACAGTTCCTTTCTTGCCTCTATAACCAGGATCAATACAGAAGAATAATTCTCCAAAGATCTTGGATAAATCGCCACGGTTAATCTCGTCAATAATAAATACCTGAGGTTTCGTATTTACAGCAATGGTAGGTGATACTTTTGTAGGACGGTTAGCTTTTACAAACCCTATAATCTTGTCTACAGGAACACTTAGCTTGTATACGGTTGGCTGCATCATCTTCTTTCCGATGAGTTCTTTCGTATCAAGCTTCACATCCTTTAGTATCCAATTGACAGATCTATAGCGACGGTATTTGCCATTACCTTCTCGATATTCGTATTCTCCAGTGATAATACCTATTGCATCTGTTGTGTACTCTCCGTAACAAGATACAACGATGTCGCCTATCTGCATTTTGTTCTGAAAAGCATTTAGAATACTTTTTCCGCCATCTGAAAATTCGTCGAAGTCAGAAAAATCCACATCGCCATACTTATCCCATCCGATACGGATATAGCCATTGTTCAGACAGTCCGTTCTTGTTGGATTATCACCAGTTCCTTCAAGAGACACCTTCCATACGCGAGGATCATTATTCAACTCGTCAAAAATGTTGTCTTCTACTTTCGCTGTCTGCAGTAATGCAGCTTTACAGAAAGACTTAAAGATACCATCTCTTCTTTCAAATCCGACTTGGTTGTTCCCATCGCTAATAGGGCGAAGCCCTTCCACAAAATCAGTATAGTCAAAAGATGGATGGAACTGAACAAAGCTCTTGTCTGTTCCATCACAACCCATAGCTTTTGCGATTTCTTTTGCTAGATAAGTCTTGCCGGTTCCTGGTGCGCCAGTTAATACAAGATTATGGTTTTCTCTAAGAAGGTCAATATATTTCTGGATTTGATTCATATTATCAGACGTACTGTTTTGTGTTGATTGTTGTGCTATGCTTAGAAGAACCTTAATATTATCAGCTTCTTCTTTTGTCGTGCCGTGGAAGAACATACTGTTTTTGGTCTTCTTATCTTCTATTGGCTCTTCTAGTATTTCTTTCCACTCAACTCGTCTTTGTAATGGGTTTTCAGAATCAATGTCATTAATTAATTCTGAAGTAATAATACCCCATCCATAAAGCAGATGGTTGTTGGTTTTGTTTTTTACTCGTGTCTCAAATACAACAATTATGTCACCAACCTTAACCTCTTTGATGAAGTGCCAGTAGGAATACGGAACTCGGACATCCGTATTATTTTTTGCACTTCTATAAGCATCTCCTAACTCGAGCTTAGTCTTGAATTTAGAATAATCTGTTAAGCTTGAAGAAACGCTATCTCCCATACTGATGATTGGGCTTTTGAATGTGTCGGTATTTCCATTAAACATCCAAACGTTACTTTCTGCTTGTAAACTATCGTATGTTTTTAATAACTCATCATAGAAGTCATACATGTCTTTTTCTCCTTTTTTGCTAAGGAGAAAGCGCTGCAAATCCAGCATTGTTGCAGATTCTGTATTACTCATTCCGTATTCTTTTGCTAACTTTTGGAGCATTTCTTTACTGTAGATTGGAATGAGCTTCATGCCGCTGTAAATAAAGGCTAATTTCCACTTACACATATCACCGTAAGTGGAATTCATTTCTACTATATCAAAATCGCAATCTGAAGCAGCTTTTGCAATTTCATATAGACCAGTTAGAATGTACTGATAAGCCTTTTCTCTAGTATCACCACATTTTTTGTTCCAAGTATATTCACCATCTTTAGGAGATGAATCATCTTTCGGCGCTTTATTATATTTGAAGATACCGAATTTATAAGAATTACTACCCCATATAGAGCCAAGCCTATATGTTTCTGATTCAAGCCAATAGCAGAGTGAATCGTTTCGATTAAGATTGGTATATTTTTCGATAGGAAGAGTACGTAACTGGTCAATTGGAAACTTTTCTACAAAGTCTTTCTGTAGTTTATACCAATCATCTTTGGAAACACCGATCATAGTATTATATAGAAACTAATGTTTGTATTCTTGTATTTATTGACACCGCAAAGATAAGTCGGAATTGTGCCAAATCCTGTCACACCTGGAGTCTTTTCACACTTTCCGATATCTTCTCTCCATCTCGGAAATCTGTCTTCGCATCTCTTCTCTCAGGCTCTCTGGTGCCATTACTTCGATCCAGGAGTTCTTCGAAAGCAACTCGCTGACAAGGTCATAGGTGATGGCCATGTGATACTCGAAGTCGGTGTAAGACTCTGAATCAGACACGCCAGAGGTGAGCTCTTTCTGGGTAGGATGGAGTGGGAGAGTACGGAAGTAATCCGGCTGGTTGCCAAAGGCGCGGATGACGATCCGCTCTGGCTGGTACTCATCGTTGACATAGACACCGAAATAGTTCATAAAGAACGTAGTAGCGTCAAAATCCTTCGGAAGGTCAAAGTGGCTGTCTTCGATAATCTCCAGTTGTTTGATACGATCTAAAGCATAGGTCGTCAGGTTCTTGTGTTTCGATTGCGGATTACGTACTACCATATACCAGCGCTGATGATGAAGCTTAACGCAATAAGGCTCTACGTCGATGGTATATGGCTCTCCGGTACCAAAGCGCTCATAGGTCATACAGAGCAGCTGATGGTTTCGCATCGCTTTCAGAATAGGCTCCAGATGGAATTGTCCGCTCGGAATATCCTCCAGCAGGATCTGATCCTTGAGATCCTTACTCTCTGCCAGCAGCGAGCTTGTAGAAATCGAATTGACCATCCATCGCTGCAGATTGGCCGTCTGCAAGTCTTCTGGATTTCCGATGAAGTAGCGGAAGCCATCTGATCTGTCGCAGTCGATAAAGATTCCGAACATTTCTTCTATGGCATTGCGATGGCGTATGAATGTGCGACGAGAGAGTTCAACCCCCTCGCTCATTTCGCTGTTCAGCCAGCGCTTATTGATCTCTTCCAGAGTAATCCTTCCGGCACGTTGTATTGTGTCAAGTAGCCAGATAAATTGGCGGAATTTGGTTTGTGTTTTCATCGATAAGCCTGTTGTTTCATGATTTGATGCACCAAAAGTAACCATTATTTTCTATTTATCCAAATATTGTGCCACGTTTTGTCTCATCTTGACCTTAATTTTGCCCCATTTATACTTTTTTACTAGCAAATAACAATCGTATAGAATCAGAAATGAGAAAAATTGCAAGAGTTCCACGCTCATAATCTCACCTGTTCTCGTGTCAGGGAGATCATCCTCATGTCCGAAATGTTTGAAATCTCCGAAGACGGTCTGGTAACCATTGCTGCTAGTACGATGCTAGGAAAAAATGCTGCCAATCGTCCTGCCATATCACGCGCAAACCTTTTAAATACTTTAGATAAAGAAGAAAGATATAAGAAAGATTCGAGCATAGAAGCTCTTATCTCCGCCTCCATCTCCGAATCTGAAAAGGAATTTTATCAGCGCATGAAGGTCGAGTACCCTCGCGTCTGCTAGATGGCCGAGCCGCTTACCAAGTTTTAGATCGCCGTTCAGTACTTCCCAAAAGACAAACCGCGCGGCAAATAACTTTTAACTTTACAATGCATGGCATCCTTTTTTATTTCAAAGAATATCCGTCCTGCATGCACGCCGTCCATTCCTGCACATAAGAACATCCATCCTGCAAGCAAGGCGTCCATTCCTACGCCCAAGAACGTCCATCCTGCAAGCAAGGCGTCCATTCCGACAAACAAGAACGGACAAACTGCAAGCAGGACATCCATTCCTACATCAAAGAACAGACGCCTTGCAGGCAAAACGTCCATTATTATGTTTGAAAACATAATCCATGAAAATAGTCAGGCTTTTATTTGGAAAACAAAAGAATTATGAGTATATTTGCAGCGTAAAAATTAATCTGATTCATAATGGCGAAAGTGCAAAAGATATCTACTCGTTTCTACAATGATCGCGAGGTACGTGCTGTATGGAATGAGGATCGAGGAACTTGGTTTTTCTCGGTTTTGGATGTTGTCGGCGCTATTAATGAACAGGACGATTATACTAAGACGCGCAACTATTGGAAGTACCTCAAATCAAAGCTTCGTCAACAACATCCTGAGTTGGTTAGTGCCACTACCCAACTGAAATTGACAGCTGCCGATGGTAAGAAATATAATACAGATACTCTCGATGCAGCAGGAATTGCAGCATTGGCAAAATCTATTCCAAATGCTAAAGCTGCTAAGTTCCTTGACTGGCTTATTTATAGCGAGAACACCATTGATGGCCAGAGTATAAAAAAAGCCTACTCTTTGTTTGAGAGTAACTTGCTCGATACCATCCCTGTAGGAACCGTGAAAGGCCTGCAGCAGATACATGCTTATCTCTTTGGCGGATTATTTGACTTTGCTGGACAGATTCGCACCAAGACCATTTCGAAGGGCAATTTTACCTTTTGTCTGCATCAATACCTTGAATCTGCGTTAGCTACCATTGAGAAGATGCCAGAAGACACCTTTGACCAAATTATGGATAAGTATGTAGAGATGAATATCGCTCATCCTTTTATGGAAGGTAATGGCCGAACTGCACGTATCTGGCTCGATCTGATCTTCAAGGCTCGACTAAAGAAGTGTGTGGATTGGAGTAAGATTGATAAGCGCGATTACCTTGCAGCAATGGAGCAAAGTGTCACCGATGCCACGGTCATCAAGCAGCTGATCTCTGGAGCTCTTACTGATGAAATCTCCAGCCGAGAGATGTTCATGAAGGGTATTGATTACTCTTACTATTACGAACAGGAGGATTAAGCATGATATGAAATGAATATCAATATGCAGTTGAGTTGTTCTATTAATCGGTCTTGCATGATTAGCCTGACCAATAAATATAGCTCATCGCCGATACGATGAGCTATATTTATGTCTCGAAATGAGATATGTATTTTGTTACAAACTTTTTATTTCTTCACCTTCCGATAAATATAAGGTTCCACCACATACGCGAAGACGACGGCGCTGATGAGGCCGACGAGGGTGGCGAAGCCGACGGAGCGGATGGCGGGGTGGGTGGCGAAGTTCATTGAGCCTACGGTGATGACCAGGACGAGCGCGGAGAGCATGATGGCGGTCTTGTGGTACTTGAGGACTTGGCTGTCGTCCGATCCGACGAGTCCGCACATGATAAAGATCGAGTAGTCGACACCGATGCCGAAGATGAAGGTCGAGATGATGATGTTGATTAGGTTGAACTGCTGATGGAAGATATTCATCGCACCGAGGACGATGATCCAGGAGATGACGATGGGGAGGAAGCAGAGTAAGGCGATCTTCAGGTTCCAGCGGAAGGAGAGGAGCAGGACGAGCAGGACGAAGGCCATGCTGACCCACTGCAGGACGTCGAAGTCCTGACCGAGTTGGCGGAGCGTATCGGTGGCGTAGTAGTAGGTATCGAGCACCATGAGGTTCGGCTCGTTGGCGATGGCGTCACAGATGCGGTGATAGTGAGTCGAATCGCTGCGGACGGAGTCGAGTTCGCAATAGACGGTCGAGAAACAGAGATACGAACTGTCGTAGGATTGCTCCATGGTGGTGGTCAGATAGCCGGTAGGGATGAGACCGGCCTCGTAGAGTGCATCGGGCTCGTAGGAGCGTGTAGCAGCCTCGTAGAACGGAGCAAAGGCCTCGGGGTTGAGTCCTGCCACGGGTGCACACCGAGCGATGAGCTGGCGCACCGTAGCGAGTCGCTCGTCCGTCCAGTAAGCCTGCCAGGCGTCGATACGCTGCTGCTGTATGTGGAGCGGGATGAAGAGCTTGGAGGTCTGCGAATAATGATCGACGAGGCCAGCGGCTTGCAGGGAGTCGAGCTTGGCGGTGAGGAGGCCGAAGTTCTGGAGCGCCTCTTCCATGGTAGCGCCACCTGCTGCGAAATACTGAGAGCGGAGGCCGTTGGTCGACTTGAGTCGGACACGGGCTTCCATCTCGGCCTGATCGTCGGCAATATAGCCGAGGTTGCGCATGTCGGCGTCGAAGTTGGTGCCACCCCAGAGGTAATAGCCGACACTGAGACAGGTGAGTGCAGCGATGACCAGGAGGAGCGGACGGCTGCGATCGGGACGTGCTGCATTGAGACGGTCGATGAGCGCAAAGGCGCGCTGGTTGACGCGGTTCTTCTCCTTATTGAAGAACGGTGGCAGCCAGATCAAGGCGAAGACGGTGGTGCCGGTGATGGCAAAGGAGGCGAAGAGGCCGAAGTCCTGCAGCAGATCGGTATTGATGAAGATCAGGCCGAGGAAGGAGCCGATGGTGGTGACACATCCCATGAGGACGGGCTTGACCTGGTCGCGCAAGACCTGCACCGGATCGCCGACATATTTATAATGAGTGATGACGTGCAGGACGTAGCTGAGTGCCACGCCGAGGACGATGGCTCCGATACCCAGGGCGAGGAGCGAGAACTGGCCTTTGATGAAATACATCATGGAGAGGCCGAAGACAGCGCCGAAGCCGACGGGAAGGAGTAGGAGCGGGATGGTATTCCAGTTGCGGAAACAGAGGCAGATGACGAGCAGCACCAAGGCCAAGGATCCGAGGATGTTGAGCATGATGTCATGCTTGATGGTCCACGAGTTGTAGGCGCCGCGTACGGTGGTGCCATAGTAGCCGATGTTGACGCCAGGAGCCTGCGCCTGCAAGTGTGACTTGATGCCGTTGATACGCTCGACGAGCGGGATGTTATGGCCGGAGTCGGTACCCGAATAGAGGGGGGTGAGGATGACGACGGCCATGGTGGAGTCGGGGACGAAGAGGTGTCCGTTGACCAGACGGTACGAGCCGCTGAGTGTAGAGCGGAGTTCGAGGAGCTGATCCTGCAGGACGTGTCGCATGCCGATAGGATCGATGGTCAGAAGCTCAGGGAAGGCGCCACCGATGACGGTATTGGCCTGATCGCGGAGGTCGAGCATCTGGCGGGTGACGGCGCTCTCATTGAGCAACGTGTCGAAGGCGGCGTAGCACGAGGTGTCGACGAAGGTCGGCAGATGCTCCTCGGCGTAAGCGATGGCATCGAACAGGAGGTCTTCGGTAGAGAGGCTCGAGAAGAGGTCGGCGATGGTCTTCTGCTCTTCGGGAAGGGTGGCTTCGACGGAGAGGAGCGAGTCGCAGAATGCATCGACCACCTGACAGAGGCTATCGACGCCAAGGCCTTGCTGGTCTTCGAAGACGATGAAGGTCTTGTCTTTGATTCGCAGGTTGGAGAACGCCAGCTTGACGCTACCATCCTCGTTGTGAGAGGCGGGGAGCAGGCGCACGATATCCTCCTCAAGGTAGATCTTGGTGGAGTAGTAGCCGAAGAAACCCAGGAGGAGAACCATCGACGTCAGCCACAAGGCGCGGTGACGGTCGAAGAAGTGATAGAAACGGATGAAGAATTGCGTCATTGATGTGACTCAATATAGTCGTAGAGGTCGTTGAAGGTCTTGATCTGCTCGAGTTCGTTCTTTTCGAGCTTGATGCGGAAGAGGGCCTGTACGATGCCGACAAGGTCGATGAGGCTGATGCTGTCGAGGTCAAGGGTGTCGTAGATGATGGCATCGGGAGTGATGACCGACTCTTCGAGTTCGAACTCCTCTGCGATGCGGGGATTGATGAGTGAGATGATTTCTTCTCTTGTCATAGTTATTTTATTTAAGTAGTTCTGCAATGTGATCTCTGAGCTGCATGGCCTCCTGGCATTCCTTACGGTGCAGGAAGACACAGCAGGAGCGCTTGAGCTTACGGAGCTGCTGATAGTAGTACCATGCCAGCTTGCCGGTGAGAGGCCAGAGTGCGATCCAGAGGATGGCCTGCCACCAGAGGCCGAAGCCTAAGCCGAGGACGAGGAGCGTGATGAGCGCTGTGAGCGGGTAGATGAGCAGGACGGAGAAGACGTAACGGTAGGTGTTGGTAAACATACGGTCGGTCTTCAGCATCAGCAATGGCAGGCTGTAGCAGAGGCCGTGTGGCCAGAGGAACAGGAGCCAGAGGGGGAGGAGCAGCAGGAGGATGAGACCCTGCAGGAGCGCCGTTGCGACGCTTGGCTGTGACATCAGGATCGGCTCTGTGGTACTTATCTGCTGGAGCTTCTCTTTGAGCTGCTGAGCCGCTGCGATGATCTCTGTGTAGCTCGGGTGACTATTGAGACGGCTGGCAAAGGCCTGGTCTTTCTCCAGACGCTGTGGCAAGGCGAGACGGTCACGCTGCGGATAGTTGAGCGTGGAGAGACGGAGGAAGTCCTTGGTCTCATAGTCTTCGGCACCTTCGTCGAGCATCATCTGCTGGATGGTGTCGTGTATCTGGTGGGTCACCTTGCGCATGACGGTGGCAGGATGCTGCTGGAACTCCTCGTAGTATGGCTGGAGCGAGACGGCGGGTGCTACCTTCCAGATGAAGTCGGTCTGCACATCGAAATAATCGCTGTAGTGTGAGGCTGTAGGGAGAATTTTGATATCCTCCTTCCATCCGTTATGTTCGGCGGCAAGGAAGGCGATACGGACGGTGCCGGTAGTGAATCGGCCGAGGTAGTGGCCTTGGGTATGACCTGCCTCGGGGAAGACGACGAAAGGATAGCCGGCGTTGAGGCGCTCTGAGACCTGGTCGAACGAAGAGAAATTGCTCTCGATACCTTCGCCTCCTTCGAATCCGAAGCGGAAGGCCGGTACCATACCTACCCAATGGAGGAAGCTCGTGATCTTGGGATGGATCTCAAAGAGGTTGGCACGAGCCATGGCACACATACGGATGCGGAGTGGCAGCGCGAAGAGGATGTTGAGCGGATCATTGCCGGTGTTCTGGTGATTGCAGACAATGAAATAGCGGTCGCCGTCCTTGGGAAGGTTCTCCTCGCCGAAGACGTATCTCTTGCGGAGCAGCATGGTGTCGTGCACCTGCTTGATATACCACTTGAAGCTATAATAAAGAGGGTCTCTCATTGATTATTCGTTGCTTGTATCTTCGGTCACGGTGTCGTCTGCCTCTGGTGCTTCGGAGAGTACCTGACCGTTCTCGTCGCAGATATAGAGGAACTGTGCATCGGTCAGCGCTTCCTTCATGGCGCTCTCGATGCGCTTGAGTCCCTTGCCACTTGGCCATTTGTTGCTACCACCGCTGCTGATCCACTCCATGTGCTGGTGACGCTCATCGACGTCGTCGCAGAATGACGCGTTGAACGACCATCCGTCGCCGTCGAGGACGTGAGGATTGCTGTACGATGACTTGTATTTGTACATCTTCTCGTCGAGGATGATCTGCTTCATACGCTGCATGACACCTTCCTGCGTGATCAGGTAGCGGGAATACTGGATCTGATCAATGTTGAAGACGATGGCAAAGACGCTGTCATTGGCCGTGAAGAAACGCATGCTGAACTCCGGAAAGGCGATCATCTGCGAGCCATAGCTGTAGCTGATGTCGGTCAGCGGGAGTCTTGGCGCTGGGTGCTTGTCTGCACAGCAGGTGAAGATGCTGAGCAGGGAGAGGAGAGCGGTGGTTAGCTTTTTCATATTGTTTACTTTTTTCTCGCCATCATCAGTCCTAAGGCCGTGATGCCACCATTGATCAGGAGAAGCTCGTAGCCGATCTTGTAGCCATTGAACCACGCTTCACTGTTCTGGTCGAGGATGAAGCAGAGGATCGGAGAGAGGATGCAGATGACGGGGATGAAGCCATCACGTACCTTGACCTTGGTGAAGAGGCCGAAGAAGAAGAGGCCGATGAGCGGACCGTAGGTGTAGCTGGCCACGACGTAGACGGCGTTGATGACCGATCCGCTGGCCAGGAGGTGGAAGAGGTAGATCATCACACCCATGAGGATGGAGTTGATGAGATGCACCTTAAAACGGCGCTGACGTGCCTCAGATTCGTCGTTCTGCGGCTGCATGAAGTCGACCATCACCGAAGTGGTAAGTGCCGTCACAGCGGAGCCTGCAGAAGAGAAGGCGGCGGCGATGAGGCCGAGGACGAAGAGGATGCTGACGATGATCGGGAGGAACGGCGTACCTGTCAGCGGATTGATGCCCGTGGCCAGATAGGGGAAGAGCTCGTCGGACTTGAGCGGAGCCGCTGTGCCATTGGCCATGACCTCATGCAGGGTGCCATCGGCCTCTAACATGCCGAGCTGGCCGGCGTAGGTGTAGAGGAGGATACCCAACGAGAGGAACACCAGATTGACCGGCAGGAAGCCGAAGCCGTAGGAGACCATGTTCTTCTGCGCTTCCTTGAGCGAGGTGCAGGAGAGGTTCTTCTGCATCATGTCCTGATCGAGGCCAGTCATGGCGATGGTGGTAAAGGCGCCGCCGAGGAACTGCTTCCAGAAGAAGCGCGTGTCGTTGGCATCGTCGAAGAACCAGATGCGGCTCATCGGACTCTCGGTGATCGTGGTGTAGAGACCTGAGGCGCTGAGGCCCATGGCCTTAGAGACATACACGACAAAGCCGATCATGGCGGCCAGGAGACAGAGCGTCTGCAGGAGATCGGTCCAGACGAGTGTCTTGACACCACCGCGGAACGAATAGAGCCACACGATGAGCATGATACACGCTACGCTGAGGCCGAATGGCATCCCTAAGCCTTCGAACAGGACGAGCTGCAGGACGACGGCAGTGAGGTACATACGGACGGCACAGCCGAGGAACTTGCTCAGCAGGAAGAACGCTGCACCGGTGCGATGTGCCGACTGACCATAGCGTTGCTCCAGATAGACGTAGATGCTCGAGAGGCCGAGACGGTAATAGAGCGGCAACAGGATGTAGGCGACGGCAAAATAGCCAGCTACGAAGCCAAGGACCATCTGGAGGTATCCCATGCTGCTGGTGGCTACCATACCTGGTACGCTGACGTAGGTCACACCCGAGATGCTGGTACCGATCATGGCGATGGCAACGACCCACCAGGGGCTCTTGCGGTCACCACGATAGAAACTCTGCGAGTCAGTATCCTTCCTGCGGGTGGTCCACCAGCTGACGCCGAAGACCATGCAGAAGTAGAGGGCGATGAAGAAAAGAACTAATATTGAATTCATTTGCTAAATCTAATCCAGTCAATATCGAGGAAGGCGGCGTCATTCTTCGTCTCGCTGCGCGTGTTGAAGAATCCGAGCTTGGCACCGATCCACTTGCCTTCCTTGGCTTCGAACTCATTGCCAAGCGCCTGCCACTTCTTATTGTCGAGGCTGTAGTAGCACTGCACGAGGCTTCGGATCTGGTTCTCCGATCCTTCGCTGTGTACCTTGACGCGGAGATAGACATCGACCGAGGCGGTGCGGCTCTTAGGGATGTCATCCTTCGCATACTTGACCGTGTATGGCTCTGGCAGCTTCTGGCTCTCGATGTTGACCGAAGCGTTGATGACTTCGGCCTTGCCTTTGTCTGCACCGAGACAGGTGACCTGCTGCAGGACGATACCTTCTGGTGTGTCGACGAGCTTGAGCGCTGCATAGTCGAGGCCTTCGATGATCATGCCGGCCTGCTCGTAGCGTGGCTTGTAATCCGGATTAGGGATGAAGCGGAGCTTGGCGGTGGCGGTGAAGTTCTCGGTAGGGAACTTCTGCATCAGGAGGTTCGGACAGTCGTAGAGGTTCTTGCTGCCTGCTGGCATCTGCACACCATAGAGGCGGAGACGGCTGTTCTTAGCGTCGCAGAAGTACCAGTAGTGGCTCCAAGGAGCTTTCCATTGCCACTGCAGGCCGAGCGTCGTTGAGTCGAACTCATCGTCTTCCAGAGGCTGCACGTTTGGCATGGCAGGAAGGTTCGGCTTCTTCCATTTGGCCACTGCATCGCCACAGCCATCGCCGTCACGATCATCGCCGATGACGAGCCAGTCATTCTTCCATACGGCTGGCTGCAGATGCACCACGCGACCGTAGGCGTGCTTGTCCTGGAAGTGGAGGAACCAGTCCTCGCCATTCTGCGTGTCGACCCATGCGCCTTGGTGAGGTCCGTTGACCTTGCTCTTGCCTTGTGCCAGGCCTACGTACTCCTCGTAAGGACCATAGGGATCCTTGCTGCGGAGCTCCACCTGCCAGCCATATTTGACGCCACCGGCTGGACTCATTATATAATAATAACCGTTGCGCTTGTAGAACTTGGTTCCTTCGATGGTCGGTTGATCCTCGTGGCCGTCATAGACGATACGCGAAGGACCTGTGACGTGCGTGCCATCGGCCGACATCGGAGCCACGAAGAGGACCGACTTGACACCAGCACGAGAGCCTGCACAGCCGTGGCTGAGATAGGCCTTTCCATCCTCGTCCCAGAGCGGACAGCAGTCAATGAGACCTTTGCCTTTCTTGACCCATACGATCGGTTCCCAAGGGCCTCGTGGATCCTGTGTCTTAGTCATGAACAGTCCCTGATCAGGATCGCCACAGTAGATGTAGAACCAGCCGTCGTGATAGCGGATCGAAGGTGCCCATACGTAGTTGCCATGTTGCACCTTCTGACGCCAGTCGAGGTCGGTACCTGCATATTCTGGCAGGACGGGATAGTCATCGACAATGGCATGTCCGATCAGTTCCCAGTTGACCAGGTCGGTGCTGTGGAGGATCGGCAGGCCTGGGATGTCGCAGAAGCTCGAGGCGGTCATGTAGTAGTCGTTGCCAACGCGACAGACATCCGGGTCGGAGTAGTCGGCGTCGATGACAGGATTGCGGTACATGCCGTTCGGCAGGTTCGGATTCCAGGTGTTTGATGGCGCTTGCGCTTGGCACAGCATAGCTGAACTGAAGCAGCAGACGGCAGCAAACAGTGTTGTCGATAAGTATCTCATGTGTGCAGAATATAGAGGTTAGTGGTTAAAAAACTGGTGCAAAGATAATCATTTTAATTGAAAAATGATAGAGAAATCCTAATTTTTGGTGTCAACTCTTTGTCATTGTCGATATAATTGTTATATTTGCACACCAATAACCCCCTAAAGTTAATAGAAAATGATCCAGTTTCAGTGCGATTATAACAATGGCGCTCATCCAAAAATCCTTGAGCGCCTGGTAGCAACCAATGACGAACAGAGTGTAGGCTATGGCCTCGATCCACATTGCGACAATGCACGTCGCCTGATCCGTGAGGCTTGTCAGCGTCCGGATGCTGATGTGCATTTCATGGTAGGTGGCACACAGACCAATGTCACGGTCATCGCTTCGATCCTCCGTCATCATCAGGGTGTGATCTGTGCCACCAGTGGCCACATCAACGTGCATGAGACCGGTGCGCTTGAGCATATCGGTCATAAGTGCATCACCTTGCCTCACCAGCAGGGTCTCATCACAGCAGAGCAGATCGAGGAACTCGTCGTGGCTCATCGCGCCTCTGAGGATCCTTGCCACTGTGTAGAGCCAGCGATGGTCTATATCTCGTTCTCGACCGAGTATGGTACGATATACAGCAAGGAGCAGCTCACCAAGATCAGCGAGGTCTGCCATCGCCTGGAGCTGCCACTCTTCATCGACGGTGCTCGTATGGGATATGGCCTGACCTGCGATGCTTGCGACATTACGTTGCCAGAGCTTGCTCAGTTGGCCGATGTCTTCTACCTCGGTGGTACCAAGCAGGGTGCGATGTTCGGTGAGGCAATCGTCATCACCGCAGACGCTTTGAAGAAGAACTTCCGCTATAACATCAAGCAGAATGGCGGTATGCTGGCCAAGGGCCGTATGCTCGGTATCCAGTTCGAGACACTCTTTACCGACAATCTCTATTTCGAGATCGCACGTCATGCCAATGTGCAGGCTAAGCGTATTCGCGATGCATTCGTTGCTAAAGGCTATAAGCTCCTGATGGAGAGCCCTACTAACCAGCAGTTCCCTATCCTCACCAAGGCTGAGATGGAGCGCTTCGGTAAGGACTTCCTCTACGAGATCTGGGAGCCTGTTGATGCAGAGCATACTGCGGTACGCTTCTGTACCAGTTGGGCAACGAAGACGGAGGATGTCGATAAGCTTATTGCAGCAATGTAAAATGAAGAATTTTCTACAGAATTACCCGCTGACGCTACTGACGCTAGTAGCCATCTTCTACTTGTCATTCTTCACACCTCCTAAGATCCCAGAGCTTGAGAATGTGCGATTTATTGACAAGTGGACACACATGGTCATGTACGGAGGATTGACAGCAGTTGTACTCTACGAGCATTTCAAACAGCATGGCCTTCAGGGATTCAAGCTGAAGACCGTGCAGGCAGATACGCTCCATTGGCCACACATCAGCGTCATCGCACTCTGGTGGCCTGTGGCGCTGGGTGGTGTGATAGAAATCCTGCAGGAACACTGTACCGATCATCGTCGTAGTGGCGAGTGGCTCGACTTCCTGGCTGATTCGTTAGGTACGCTGTTGGTCTTCTGTATCGTCTTTGTTCTTGTCAAGAGACAGAAAAAATAACCTTGGAAATATAATAACATCAACACAATCAGTATGACTCTTTCAGATCAAGTGAGGTTTGGAGAATACCTCCTCTCGGTGCCATACAATTTCGAGCGTACACAGCTCTATACCATTCAGGAACTGTTTGACGTCTTCGACTGCGATGATCCTGATAGCTTTGACCGTTGCTACGATACGCGTGTCTACAAACACATCGTCGAGACCGGTAAGATCACGGATTTGCCTTATGAGATCGCTGCACGCGCTTTTCATGATTTAGGCGTCCGAGTGGCCATGAAGAAATTCCTCAAGGAGTATGAGCAACAGCGGGTAGTCGGTATCATGGGAGGTCATGGCTTGGCACGTACCACCAAGGCTTATCGCCAGGCGGTAGATGTCAGCAAGCGCCTGACTGAAATGGGTTATCTGATGATAAGCGGTGGCGGTCCAGGTGCGATGGAAGCCACACATCTCGGTGCTTATATGGCAGGTCGCACGAAGGAGGAGGTCGATGAGGCTATCGAGATCCTGAGCTCGGCTCCGACCTTTCAGGATGCAGGTTGGTTGGCACAGGCCTTCAAGGTGATGGATCGATTCCCGCTTACTACAGAATATAAGAGCCTCTCGATACCTACCTGGTACTACGGTCATGAACCACCATCGGCCTTTGCTACACACATCGCCAAGCTCTTTGAGAATAGCATACGTGAGGATACGCTACTTACCGAAGCTTACGGAGGCCTGATCTTCATGGAAGGTAGCGCTGGTACGTTGCAGGAGATCTTCCAGGAGGCTGTGCAGAACCACTACGTCAGCCTTGGCTATCCAAGTCCGATGATCTTCGTAGGTAAACAGTTCTGGACGGAGGAAGTCCCGGTCGTGCCATTTATGCAGCACATGCTCGATAATGGCCGCTATAAGAATCTGCTGCTGCATGTGGCAGATAGTGTCGATGAGATTGTAGAATCAATCATTACTAACTAATAAATTATAATAACTATGGCAACAAAGTATTCTGGCACACAGACAGAGAAGAATCTTGAGGCTGCTTTCGCAGGTGAGTCTCAGGCACGTAACAAGTATACCTATTTCGCATCGCGCGCTAAGAAGGATGGCTTCGAGCAGATCGCTGCTATCTTCCAGCACACCGCTGACAATGAGAAGGAGCACGCAAAGATGTGGTACAAGGAGTTGCACGACGGTGTAGGTACTACCGCAGAGAACCTCGCAGCAGCTGCTGACGGTGAGAACTACGAGTGGACCGACATGTACGAAGGCTTCGCTAAGACCGCTGAGGAAGAAGGCTTCGCAGAGCTCGCTGCTAAGTTCCGTCTCGTCGCTGCTATCGAGAAGCGCCATGAGGAGCGTTATCGCGCTCTCCTGAAGAACATCGAGACCGCTCAGGTATTCGCTAAGAGCGAGGTGAAGGTCTGGGAGTGCCGCAACTGTGGTCACATCGTAGTAGGTACCAACGCTCCTGAGGTTTGTCCTACCTGCAACCATCCTCAGTCTTACTTCGAGGTAATGGCAGAGAACTATTAAGTCCTCAACCCCTTTCCCTTAGTACCCTAAAATTATCTTGACACAAAATGAGCATCCACTTCAATGAAGCGGATGCTCGTTTTGATTGGATAAAAATCTGTTATTTAGCCGGAACACTGAATGATTATCCGAAGATATAATTCAATAATTCACCGATAAAAAGAATAAGCATAATATTTAAGTTTTAATGGGTTAAACACTTTGTTGTTTGACGGTGCAAAGGTACGGCGATTTTCTGATCCCAGAAGTGCAATTTGTGAAAAGGTGACGGACAAATTGTGAAAACTTCTATTGGATAAAAATCTGTTATTTAGCCGGAACACTGAATGATTATCCGAAGATATAATTCAATAATTCTCCGATAAAAGGAATAAGCATAATATTTAAGTTTTAATGGGTTAAACTTTTTGTTTTTGTTTGACGGTGCAAAGGTACGGCGATTTTCTGATCCCAGAAGTATAATTCGTGAAAAGGTGACAGACAATTTATGAAAATCGTCTATGCATACAAAAATAGCATCCACCTCAACGTAGAGGTGGATGCAACCGATGGTGGCTGCCAATGTCAGCCCAGGCTTGTAGATACATTCTGAACCCTGTGAACAATGTCATGTATTTATCCCTTCTTTTTACCGAAGAGCTCTGCATGAGAACCAACACGCTCTACGTAGATAGCATCAGAATCAATCCAGATTAACAGGAAATCGTTGCCGACATGGCATTCCATGCAGTCTTTATAATTACCTGCCAACATGTGAGGACGATATTGCTGGTCAAGTTGTCCTCCAGACGATAGTACCTGAAGCACATGGAAAAGTTCCTGCATTTTAGCCAAGTCATTACGATATCGTTTTAGATCTTTCTTGGCTTTTGTGGAATAGCGAACCTCTTTCATTTGATTTCGTCAATGCTATGAAGGAATGAATCAAAATCCTTCATGTCAAGCTTGCCGGCATATTTGCCCGCACGAGATTCGTTAATGGCTTCTGCCGTGTCAGGATTAGGAGTGCCATAGAGTGCTTGAGCCAAGAGACTTTCCACATAATTATTAAGGCTGCGGTTACACTGTGCAGCACACTTTTTGAGATCTTCCAGCAAAGACTCATTCAGTCTGAATGCCGTTTGTTTTCTTGCAGTTATAGTTGCTTCCATCTTATTCTGTTATAAAAGTGTTATACAATGCGGTGCAAAGGTATATTAAAAATATCAATAAACCAAATAATACTGAAGAAAAAGATAATAATATCGAAAAAAGAGAGTAACCCTAGCTGTTTTACAATGATTCTTTTCCCGAAATATCATCTGATAGATACTTCCTGTACCCTATATATAAATTCTGCCCCCTCTCATCTGAGTGCAAAAATAGCATCCACTTCTTGACATAGAAGTGGATGCTATGAGTATAATGTTTATCGATGATTACTCACCCTCAAACTTGAACTTAGTGTATGTAGCATCATAGCTCAATCCGGGCTGACGGAGATCGTTCTTCACATCTGCATCTGTCACGCCTTTGATTATACAATTCTGTCCATCAGAAAGGTACTGACCAATTCTATCAATCACTAAATATCCATAATGGAAACTATTATTAATTGTCAGGCTGGATAGACTCATACAGTTTTTAAACATTGATCTAGTCGATGCTGCAGGATTAATTTGCCATGAAGAGAGGTTAAGCGATGCTAATTTCCTATTATCTATGAAACAACTCTCAAATGAACTTACTTCAGAAACGTCCAAATTGTCAAGGCCGGTATAAGATTCCACGTTTTCTAAATAAGAGAAAGTATTATACATCGACGTAGCCACAATTTTGCTGGCGGAAGTCTCGAAATAAAAGTTGTTCTCAGCATCCTTTCTTGCCCAAAGCGTATTTTCATTGTTCAAAGCTTTTGCACCTGCTGGCATAGTAGATACACCCGTTGAGATAGTAACGGTTTTTACGACGTTGTAATAAGTATCTGACCACCTATTGTAGGATGTATTCTTCGACCAGGTAGTACCTAAAGCACCGCTGTTGTTACCACCACTATGCACCTTGCTGCGCACAAACTCGAATGACGTGCTGCGAATGTTGTAGTTGAAGGTTTCTGCGCTGGTATAGAATCTTACCTCGATTCCATTGCTCTTTGCGCCAGGAAGCACAGCGATGTAATAGATACCTGCTGCGAGGTCTCCGTCTGCTGCCTTCAGAGTAACAACAGATTTGCCATCTGAAATATTAGATGCTGTAGGCTCGTCAGATACAGCTACGGTACATGCGCCAGCGAGGTCTGCACCCATTGCACGCACCTCAATCTTCTTGCATGCTACGGTAGGAGTCACCTTTACGTACGAGCATACGTTCTTGAAAGCCAGATCTTCGCCAGCTGCCTTAGCCACCATCAGCACAGCCTTAGGGTCAACGGTCTGACCTACCGCTACGGTCTGCACATCTGGGATAACTACGTTAGTGATACTGCTACCGCTAAGTGCAGGGGCTGGTGTGCCGATTGTCTGACCCTTGAGGTAGGCAAGGATGATAGCCTGGTTCTCTGCGGAGATGTGATACATGTCCATATCATTTTTGACATATTCTTCACCCAAATATTGCATGTCGTCTTGCAAATTTTCCAGATTAGAAGCACTACCAGCCGCAGCCTCTGCCTCTGCCTGATCAACAGTGTGTAATGTGCTTTCAGCATAAGGATAGATTGCATAGATGTTTTCACCTGATACAGCGGTAGATTCGCCATCTACGGTGAAGGTACCAGATGTTGTGCCCTCGCAACCTGCATCGAGGTTATACTTGACGCTGTTGGTGCCGTCCATCATCAGGATGGCATCGCCTGCCTGCCACTTGATGTCTAAGCCGTCGATAGTGGCACGTGTAGCAGTATTATTCTCGGTTGCAGCTTTGAAGCTGAGTATTGGCTCTGTCTCTGGGTTTGGTGTCTCGTTTGTCAGTACATCCTCGTTGCTACAAGCAGAGAATGTCATTACGCCTGCCATCAGGGCAAGCAAGGTCTTCATTGTCTTTTTCATTTTTGTTGCTTGTTATGATGGTTAACTATTAAAAGATATCTTCACCTTCTCCAAGTCCCTCGTTACTCGTGGCAATGATGTCTGCCTGCTCTATCACTATCACCTTCATCTCTGGTGCGAGATACTTTTTCTTTTCGTTTATCATGATTTTTTAATTTATTATGCTAGTAAGTTAAATTATTGTTGTGTTATGCTCAGTGTGTAATTTATAAAATTACAAAATCTGAGACAAAGTTAATATATATATATATATATGCAAAACATTGAGTTTTCTAACTTCAAAACTGCATAAACGAATGTGCAAAAAGTGTGGATTTTGTCATGCCGAGAAGGCAAAATAATACAAAGATAAGCACCTCGGAAATAAAACTAAGTCTTATCATTGCTTTATTCGGAATAACTCTCTACCTTTGCACACACTAAAAATAATCTGATGCTGAAAATATTCGTTATTGAGTATTTTTGGATATCATGTAATTAGTACTTACAGCTAAGGATAATTTTTAGGATGACGGAAATAGTTCCGTACATCTA
>JAZUDJ010000006.1:0-47583 GCA_045639585.1 Bacteroidales bacterium | reverse complement strand
CATCATCACTTTCCTGTACGCCACACCACATTGAACAACTGGGTTCGCTATCAAAGGAAGCGCATCAAGACAGGAACTCTCCCAGAGGAACAAAGATTATTGTTTGCGGAACTGGCAGCAAGTAGGTGTTTGGATGAGCATACGGGAGGAAGAAGAAAGAAGGGATGATAAGAATGATGCACCATAATGAACGGAGTAGGTCGTTATGATGCATCATTGGTTTTTAAGACATAACATCCTAGTTGCAGATAAAAATGTTTCTGAATATTGATGAAAAAACAACATAATATCCATAAAAAGAGACCTTATAACACGTTTTTTACATATTATTCTCACTTTACACACTCTTTTTTGCCGTGTATGTCGTTTTTATGATTATCTTTGTCGCGATAATTATTAACAACATAGATAACAGGCGAGCGTTCTGCAAGTATTATTGTGGAAGGCTTTAGCGGAGCTATAATTAGAGGATTCCTGTGAAGGTAACATCGTTAAGCAGTCTCTTTAGTCCGTTTTGATACGTAATGAAAAGTCTCATAACTTTGAGGTGAACTATTAACCCCAAAATCCAATATATGGAATATTCCAGTGATCCAAACAATCGCGCAGACTATTACTGTAACCATCCAAAACTGACGTATTGCTAGAACCGAAAAATATGACCTTGGTGGCGTCAAACATAAAACCGCAAAGCAATAGCAAACGATATCCTCGCAAGCATTGAGAAGAGTTGATACTCTTCGACGAGATGACACATCTATTTCATCTCGGGTTGCACGGACATGCGATACGGCTATAACAAGCTTCCAGAAGGCACAGTAATTATCAACCGTGAGATTGGCAAGGTCGATGACCAGATTGGCCTGATTGTAAAACATGTCTTCGAACTTTTGACCTACCGCACGGAGGACGGGGCGATGGAGTCCCACTACTTCCCGAAGCAGGACGATAAGGAGTCGCACATTATCAAGCAGATAGTCCCACATACCCATATCACAGCAGGCTTCCTTTCTCATCGAGCATATCTGCTGCTGGGCATATGCCAGACATAAGTTCAAGCTGGCCTACGAACATGGGTGCGATGAGAGAGTGAAAGTTTTCCTGATGCTGATCGGCGCTTTATGGCATAGAAAAAGCCTAAAAGGCAGCCGGATTGACCACAAAGGAGATCAAGGAATGCAGATATTCTGCAGAGACGAATCTGATAATAGCAGACCTGTGCTCCCAACTAAATGACATGCAGAATGTCAAGGACACCCTTGGCGACCTGATGCTCAAGACAGTGAACTATCTCCAGTGCTTCTGGAAGCAGCTGATGGCTTGGCGCGTATAGACAATAATTAGGCAGAACGTTGCATCCGTCTATTGACAGTACAACGAAAGAACAGCATGATGTTTGGTTGCGAGAAGGGAGTACTGATCTCGAACATCTACCACACCATTATAGAGACCTGCAAACTGGCAGGCAAATCACCAAGACGCTTCATGGAGCGCTTCTTCCATGAGATCAATACTGGTAGAACCGATTACCAGAACCTGCTTCCGATGACCATTGGAGGCAACTAACAAGAATTAAAAATCATTTATTTACTACCCCCGAATGATCGACGATCGCCCTCAGACGGTCGCCCTATTGGGGTGTACGTATATTTTGGACGTTAACGAAACTATTAATAAACGGATATCCATCCGCACAGGTGGAGCAGCAATGCTTGCAGTTCTTCGCTCATTGTCTATGTTCAGAGGTGCTCAGGTGAGCAAGTTCGGATCGATACTGCCGGATGGAGCAAAAAAAACATAAATTTTATGTCAGATAAAATACTACATACATTAGAGGAACAGCACACCGCGATGGGAACCATTGCTGGATTCGTGTATCAGTTCTACTATTTCCTTTATAAGATTCTTACGGCAGAGAAGGGTAATACCATATCGTTTGAACTATATGACGATGTTGCTACAGAGTCGCAGAATGGCCTTACATACTGCCAATTAAAGCATACAGTGCAGCAAGCTGCATCTGTTGGGGAGAAGGATGTAAAGTTGACAGACAGAGCATCCGACCTATGGAAAGCAATAAGTGTTTGGATGAAGTTAATTGTTGGAGAGAAGAAAGATGGAACAAAGAGATCGGACGAAGAACAATCTGCGTATATAGCAGAGCGCGAATTTCATTTTGTAACGAATAAATCATTTGCAGAAAACAAACTTGCAGCACTCTGTTGCAGATTTGAGAATAAAGAAAATGTGACAGATGAGGATATAGATAAGGTTCTTGACGATATTAAAGAAGAGCGGAGAAAGACGGCACAACCTGTTACGGAAGAAGAATCCAAGACAAAAAAGAAGAAGCCCGAAACCGTGCAGGACGTTATTGACAGGCTTAAAGCATACCCGAATAAGAAATTGTTTTTGTCGAAGATGAAATTTGAGTCTTTGGGCATAGATGATATAGAGGCAAAGTGTCATGAGTATATAAATGACACGATTCGTATTCCGAAAGATAAAGTTGAAGAGGTGTTTAAAGACTTTCTGGTTGAAGCGGTTGGGGATTTCAAAGATTGTGCAAAAATCGGCGAGCCTATTACCTATACCTATGAACAGCAGAAGAAACGATTTGAAAGGGTATTCTCCTACCATCGAGAGACTCAGTTTGAGTTCCATGTGGAGCTGCAATCGTATAAAGATGAGTTCCTGGACTTGGTATGCATAAAGCAGTTGCAGAAGGTCAAAGACATAAAACCATCTGATACAACAAAAATCGCCAGATGTGCAAGCCAGTTCTTCTCTTTCAAAAATCAACTTGAATATCTCAGGGACGAGTCCAAGATCTTAGAAAAGGAAGAACAGAATTTCAGGGATGATGCTCTTGCTTTTTGGGAAAATGAATTCAATTATCAATATGATGATACGGATAGTGCAACAGAAGAACTACTCTTGCAGAAAGCAAAAGAATTGTTGCACAAAGTTAGAGCATACAAGATTACACTTCAAAAACAGCTTTCATTACCGATATCAAACGGTGCCTTCTACTACCTTTCTGATGAATGCCTGATAGGTTGGCATAAAGAATGGCAGAAGTTTTTCGCTAAACAAAAGTGATTATGGACAGATTATCTAATAACGAAGCCCTACTGTCATGTGCGATATTGCATACGATGGTACACAATGTCCGTGATGTGGCACTGATTGATATAATGGTCGTACTTTGTGCTGATAGGGCTATCCGACAGCGTATTCCGAGATATTCTACCTATAGCGACTTTGTCAGAGGCGAATCTCGATTTGAAAATGCTCTCAACAGAAAGTTTAAGGAGATGCAGCCTATGATAATCAATGCTATGACCATGTTGCTTATGTCTGGAATGATAAATAACCTTGAAGATAATGAGGTCGATTTATCATGGGAAGGGTCGAGGTTAGCATTTGAATCTGCAGACATAAATTCTATGGCAGCAAAAGAAGTTTTTCTAGCCTCTGATCACTTGGCCTCTTTGATTGCAGATATGGACACGGCTTGCTTGTATAACGATTTAAGAATAGTATTATGAACTTCTATATTTCCAAGATAAAACTATGGTTCAAGAATGGAGCCTCACCTCGGACCATAGAATTATACAATGACAAGGTTAATGTGATAACCGGTGCTTCATCTACAGGCAAGTCTTCTATCCTTAAGATAATAGACTATTGTCTGTTGCAGGACCCTTGCAATATCGTGCAGGATGTCATCAATGAGAGTGTGTCATGGTATGGTCTCTTGTTTTACAAGGATGATGCTCCATATACTATAATAAGGAAAGCTTCCACAATAGAAATGCCCGAGATGGTGACTATCTTCAGGAAAGAAGAATATCTGCCAGAAACAGAACCACAGAACCAGGATTCTGATCAGCGGTCCAAGGTTTTAGTGAAACTGAATGAACTCTTTGCTACGCCAACAAAGCTGAAGATGGAGAGCAAGGTGAAGTTGAGTTTCCGCCATAGCCTTATGTTCAACTATCTGACCGAGGATATTATTGCCACAGAAAATACGTATCAGGATTTACGTTTCTTCCATAGCCGTGAGTACGATCGTATTCTTGATGACCTTTTCAAACTTGTAATTGGTGTTGATGAGGCGAAGAAAAGGGATTTGGAGCAACAACTCGAAGAGGCAAAGAAAGAGACCAAGAAAAAACAGACTGCACGCTCAAATGAAGAGAAGTCAATTGAGACATATAATCAGAATCGAGAGAAGACCATACAAGAACTGGTGAACCTTGATTTGTGCGATTCGGAGGATTTGTACGGTACTCCAGAAGAATGGGTGGAAATACTCAGAACAACGGTAGACAACTATAAACTTCAGTTCCGTGACGCAAGGAAAGATAAGAAACGTCAGGAGTTGGAAGATGAAATTGCCAAGCTAAGAGAGGATATTGGTTACTATGATTCTCTAGAAAGAGAGTTTAAAACCTATAAGGCAAGACTTGACCGCCAGAAGGACAGCTTGGAACCCGTTGAGTTTATTGAGTCACACATGTCAGATCTGTTGGGATATAGTGAAACCGGACTTCTGCTTAATAAATTGAAGGCTGCATGGACAACTCTCAAGAAGAGTTATACACCAGAAGTCAAACTTCCTGATAACTTTGAGACAAAGCGAAGGGATCTAAGAAGAAATCTTGAACTGGCAACAGCGGAACTCAACAAACTTAATCCATTGCAACCCCAAACTCAGTCAATGCCATGGATACGCTCCGTTATACTTTTGGCCGAGAAAATAGAAAAGGATCTGAAGAAAGTACCATGCATCACGATAAAAGACGAAGATCTTGTCAGGTTGGCTGAAAATGAGACCTTGATACAGGAGCGACTTAATAAACTGACTGCAAAAAACGATAATGCGATTGGGAATCTCAATGACCATATCCTAAAGTATTTCAAGTATCAAACAGGCTTGTCAGAGTCGTATCGAGACTGCAAACCAGTATATAGTACTAATGAGCATGCATTGATGTTAGAAAGAACGGGGTTAGGATATCCTATAGGTAATGTGGGTAGTAAGTCCAACTATATGTTCTTGCATCTCTGTTATTTTTTTGGACTCCACGATCTTCTGAGGAACAATAATAGCAATCTGGTGCTCCCATTCCTTTTTGTCGATCAGCCAAGTATTCCATATTATGCCGACAGGAAGAATGATGGAGGTTCGCTACAAGGCGAGGATGAAGCGAAGCTGCATGAGGCATTCCGTTTGATGCATAAGTTTATGGAGACGATGACAAAGGGCAATTCACATTTCCAGATTATAATGGTGGAACATGCGGACACTCACTATTGGCAGGATTTTGATTCGTTTAAGACTATAGGACAATTTACGAAAGACAACGGACTTATTCCACAAAACGCAATAAATAGATGAACATAAAAATAGGAAATATATCGGCTACAGTTGTGCAGCGCGTAGGCAATAAGAGCTTGGGTGATGGTATCGCATTTTCGAATGAACTGTGTCCTATGGATGCAGTAGAATCTCATTTGATAAAGCTAATAAATGCTTCATTCAAATTTGATGACTTGAAGCAATTTAACGCTATTGACTCTGTTGAGTTCAATATGGTGTATAGATTTGTGTCTAAGATTTTTGAATACACAAATACCATCATAGACCAATCAAACAATCTGGCTCGTCACCTATACGAGCAGAGCATACATCCGAATATCAAGGTGGGAGAGTTTTATGTGGTTTATTTCAAAGATTGCTGTTATGGCGACGAGATAGTTGATGCAATAGGTTTATTCAAATCAGAAAGCAGAGAAACTGTGCTGAAGGTGTTTTATGAAAACAATTCTCTGCGTTTTCAACCTGAAGACGGTATCAGCTTAAAGAAACTTGATAAAGGATGCTTGATATTCAACACCTGTAAGGAAGAAGGATATAAAGTTGCTGTTGTTGATAATACGAATTCTGGTAACGATGCTCATTATTGGGTTGATAATTTCCTTCATGTGATAGATTGTGATGATGACTATCATAGCACCATTCAAATTGAAGGATTTTGTTCTGGATTTATTAAGCAACTCCAATGCGATGGCGAGGCATTATACAGCGCTTCAAAAGCAAAGAATATAGCGCAAATATTGGCAAGTGCTAATTCTGTAACTCAAAATCAAATTGACACAGTCTTTTGTGATACAGAAGAGCATACACGCAAGTTCAATGATTACAAGGTAAAATACGAAGAATCTCACGGGGTGATTCCCAAAGAGTTTACTCCTCATAAAGATGCAATAAAAAGAAAAACTGTTACAAAATTGAATTCAGTGAAACTTGGGGCCGATTTTGAACTCAAAATTCTGAATCCGAATGCTGATATAGAGAAAGGTTTTGACTCTGAAAAGAATCGTAATTATGTCAAGCTTTTCTTTGATTAATAGCAGTATTATAGCTTTGCAAACACATTAATAATGTAATAAATTAGAAGTTGATTTACGATGCAATCATCTATATATTATGATATTGACGAATCAAAGCGTCAGTATTCCGACTTGATAACTAGAATACGTAGTTATGCGGATTCTCACAATATGGATGTCTTTATTTTGACTATTCCAAAATCTGATCTTAATGAGGAGTCTTACCAGCACGATGGGTGTTTCATGGTGATGTCTTTCGGTTTCAAAATCGCATTAATTAACTCGAATGCATCTAATGAAGAGTATGGGTACTACTGCGAGGATGTAAGGGAGGTAATGAATTATCTATTTCAGAAGTATGAATATAGAGGCGAATTGGGACGTTTCTCTTCATGGGCTAATCCTCTAATTGTTGATAATCTTACTTTACAAGCCCTTAACAATCTCGATGATTTTTGGGAATCTCTCAAGGCTACAACTCCTTTAGAGCGAAAATCGACAGAGCTACTTGTGACATTATGTACTGGTAGCATCAACGATATTAATCGTGTAAAGAAGGATGTGCCTATAACAATACTTGACCAGGTAAAACAAAAAATTCAGGCATTTGATGCGGAGCAGACTAAGTTTATCTTTGAAGGTGAAAGCAAGAATCCAAATAAACTGATCAAGATACAGGGGTTATCGGGTACTGGTAAAACAGAAATGCTACTTCATAAACTTAAGGAACTTTATCAAAAAACTGAGGAATACAAGATATATGTGACATGCCACAATAAGATACTTGCAGATTCTTTGAAGATAAGGATTCCAGAATTCTTTAATTTCATGAAGGTGAGCAAGCAGATTGAATGGGGTGAAAGATTGTGGTGTACAAATGCATGGGGTGGACAAGCCAATCCTCATTCCGGACTCTATCGTTTTCTTTGTAGTTTTTATAATTTGCCTTTTTACTCCTACAATTTCAATACATCTTTCAATACTGTCTGTTCTATAGCAATAAAGGGGTTGAAATCTAAATACCCTGATGGCAATATTCCGCCAGCATTGGATTATATTATTGTCGATGAGTGTCAAGACTTTAAAGATGCGTTTTTTGAACTTTGTCAGCTTGTAACCAAAAATAAGGTATATATCGCAGGCGATGTTTTTCAAAGCATTTTTGCTGAACATAGTGGCAAAGATTACAAAGCGGATTATTTTCTGAAAAAATGCTATAGAACTGACCCTAAGACTTTGATGTTCGCACACGGATTGGGCTTGGGATTGTTTGAGGAAAAGAGACTTCGCTGGTTGTCGAAAGAGGACTGGGAAGCGTGTGGCTATCAGTATAATGAAGATGCACAGCAACAGACTATTACTCTAGAGCGTGAGCCTGTTCGTAGATTTCTTGATATAGGTGAGGATTACGAGAGCATATCGCTGATTGGGTTTAAGGAAGATAATCTATTTGCAAAATTTGGTGAGAAAGTACGTGAGATACTGAATGACTATCCGACAAGTACGGTAGACGATTTTTGTGTAATATTTTTGGATAATTCACAAAGCATATATACTCAGGCTTCACAGTTAGAAGCTTATGTTGCTCGCCAGTTTGGTTGGACTGTAAATAAGGCCTATGAGAATAAAAAGAAGATTCCAAATACGTTACTTGTCAGCAATCGCAACAATGTCAAGGGCTTGGAGTATCCATTCGTGATATGTATAACCAATCATTTAATCTCTGACTATATATACAGAAATGCCATCTACACGATGCTGACAAGATCATTCCTAAAGACTGTGCTTTTGATGCCGATGAAGGGGTCTGGAATAAGTCAAGGAATTATTGATGGATATAAAGAAATCATGAAAGATCGCCAGATGACTATTAATATACCATCAGATGAAGAGAAGGAACAGATAGAAACCAGATTTTCAGCAGCAAAGAACAGACGGCCTGTTATTGATATTATTAAAGAAGAAATTGCGACTCTAGATTTAAAAGCAGAAGATGCCGAGAAATTGCTCAAAGTTGCAGTATCTTTCCAATGGGAAGGTCTTTTGGACGAAGATATCAGGAAAAGAATCAAAGGCCTTATAGATTACTTATAATTATGTTGTTCTATCTAAATTTGGAGAAGTACCAATTTGATGAACTATTTCAAGAGGTTACAGATAAGAGAGGCTTCTTGAGAATGAAACTAAAACTGCTTGAGTATATGCAGTTATGGACTGGAAACAAAGAAATTATTGCTCCATATTGCTGTATAGACTTTGATCATTTGAAGAGAGCTTTCTTAGTAAATCAAGATGGGACAAAAATAATATCGTTCTCATTTCCCTTCATTATAAAAACATCTTCTCCCGACTACAAAGCAAGGAATTCTATATATTCGATTCATTACTGTGGTCAGGCTGGAATTATCTTGCCAAGGAGTATTTCTGAAGCATTGGCAATTTTGCAAAAATATTCTTCTAGAGATGACAATCTTTATAATGAATTGATATTTGATGACGAAGATGAAATAGCTCCTGAATCCTTTCGGCTGTTCGAATACATATTATTCTCAGAAGATGGATATATAAGGTATGATTATGATTACCAGCATCAGAATGCAGTTACTCATCCTCTAAACCATTTTGACATACATTACAGCGATCCTTCACATTACAAGATAGGTTTACCGAGTAAATTGGAACTTAAGACCTTTCTTACTATCATAGACAAAGATAAAGTTTGTTCAAAACTCGATCCTAATCCTACTCCTGAATACTTGAACCTAGGTGTAAAACGGAAGCTGAACAAAAAGAATAAAACTCGTAGACGATAACGATGAATATCATTCTGCACTCCCTCGTTTTAGGATCTTTGTTATTTGTAATGCTACTTGATCGCTCCTTATGAATAGTTCTATTTTAAACAATAAAAATAAAAAAAACTTGAACCCAGTACAACAAAACGTCATAAGCGAAATCATAGAGAAACAGGATGCTTGTAATAAGCTTGAACCTCCGGAACCATTTTTCACCATTGGAAAGGACGTAATCCCTTCTTGTCCACAAGATGCCGATATGCGAGAATTTATCGATCCATTTATAGAAGGAATGTTTCTCGACAAAGGTTTTGGTTATGTCAAGGGACTTTCGAATGCGGACGAATTGGCATTTGCAAGGCTGAGCGAAGAGCAGAAGATTCAGTGGGCTGCACAGAAGATAACCGTACGAGTCACCACTTTCACAACTTGTATGGTGGAAGGAGTAGAAGACGTGGAAGAAGAACTACGCAAGATGTATAATGTGCCGTCCCATAAGGAATGGATACCTGCATATTGTGGTCCCTTCGAATTGGGAATCTGTGTAACAGTGGGTGTTTTTTCCTAAACTATATTACAAACATCGTTCTTCCTGGTATAGCTTGGGATGCTTCAAAAGGTGTATTTGCTAGTATATGGAAGGCCCTTGAAAATCTTTCAAAGAATCCGGGGACTTCACAAAATGAAAAACACAAAACCCAATTCAAGTCAGTTGAGAGTTAGAGAGGAATCAGTTGTATCTTGCAGTAGCGGTTGTTGGCAATGGGAGTAAACTCCTCGATGCCGCCTAGGGCTTGCTGCTCTATATGATCAGAACTCATGCCGAGAGCCATGAGCTGGTCGGAGATATAATCGGCACGATCCTCACTGAGCCGCTGGTTGAGATCGGCTGTGCCTGTGGCACTGTCGGCAGCTCCAATGACACGGATAGCCATGTTTCGCTTCTTGGCGAGTTTTACAATCTCTGAAAGATAGTCGAGTTGGCTGTTGTCGGTGAGGTCATGGGTATTGATCTTGAAATAGCAGATGTAAGGGATAGTGAGACCTAATGTGTCTGCACCGTTGACGAGGGATGCTTTTGCTCCCTCGTTTTCTGTATGGCGTTGTCCGCAATCTCCATCAGCAGGGCATTTGCCAGAGCAATCGCTGCACTGGCAAGAAGCGTTATCGCAGTTATGGCATACAGCGGATATAGGATTATCAGTTTCGGTATTCGCATGGCTGTTATCTGTTGATTTTGCGGCTTCAGCAAGACGTACACGAAGAGAGTTCAGACCAGAGTAGTCGTTGACGGGATATTTTTTGCTTGAAGAGATGCTCCAGGAGATTGATTTCTGGTGCTCTGACTCCAGACTGTCTGACTTATCGTTGTCATTGACGTAAGTTCTGTAAGCATAATCAGACTCTGCGTGACGATAGGCTATTGGCTGTGCCTTGACCTTGTGGAATCCCACCTTGCCGATATTGACAGAGAGACCCAAGCATAGGTCAAACTTGTGATCGCCAAACCTGTCTGAAGCACCAACACCATCGAACTGCTGAAAGGTAGTGAGACCACTGGCTTCAGCTGTCAGATGCAAGCGGTCGGTCAGATGATACTTCGCCTGAATGCTATAGTTAAGCGAGAAGTCGCTGCGATGCAGGTCGCTGTTGTGGATGAGTCCGCAACCAGCAAAAGGAATAAGATCAAAGCGTGGATCACTGGCATGGTCATAGCGGAACGACATGACATTGTACATCAGGTCAGCATGTGGGCAGATGGGTGCTGAGGGCGTTGCACGTTGAATGAGATCATGATGGCGGGAAACTTCGGTGCGTTTGACCAGAGGATTAAACGCGATTATCGATTAAGGATGAATGATTATCGATTGTCTTTGCCTCGGGGGATGGTGCACGCCATCGAGAAGACTAAGCACAATATGCGGCTGGTGAGGCATTATCCGGAGGAGGTGATGTGGGAGCCGGGGTTCAGGGTATATCACTGGATCTGGCGCAGATTTGAGTTATGAAGGTATTGAATCGCTTTAGATTAAGAAGATAGGGAATAGGATGATGCACTATAATGATCTGTGAGGTTGTTATGGTGCATCGTTGTTTTTTAAGGTGCAGCATTCGTTTAAAACAGCCATCGCTTTTCCACCTTTAACGAGATATTATCAATTCTTTGTTTCCTAATAGGTCACGGTTGCTTTTGTAGAATTTAGAGACAAATTGCTCCCCTATTCAATCAAAACAAAGAAAATTTGCAGATTTTTAGCTCAAAATTTGCTTATATCAAATAAAAAGTGTAGTTTTGCGATGTGAAATTGTGAAAATATCACAAATACAACGAAAAATTACGAGTTATAGGATTTGTAATGCTGTCGTAATGTGAAACTTTCATTAGATCTACTCGTGAATTCCAGTGGTGATAACAATATAACGTTCATTCTATATGCTTATACGTTTTACTGTAGAGAATTTCCTTTCATTCAAGGATAGGGCTATTTTTTCGATGCTCCCTGGTAAGGGAACATTGAAGAAGGAGCACAAGACCGATGCGGTCAAAGGTGTACGTGTGCTAAAAGCTGGTGTGGTATTTGGTGCAAATGCATCGGGTAAATCAAATCTAATCAAAGCGATTGCATTTGGCAAGCGGCTGGTGACGGAAGGTTCTGTGACAGGTCTGCCTATTGAGTTTTCAAAGTATAGACTTGATTTGGCTTCGGCAGAAAAAGGCAGTCGGCTGGAGTATGAGATTCAGGCGGGGGACAAGAACTATGCATATGGTTTTGTGCTGAATGATGGCGCAGTGGCAGAGGAGTGGTTGTACGAGATCTCGAAGAGAGGGGAGACAAAAATCTATGAGCGTCTGCCAGAGGGATTTGATGCAGCATATCTTGTTGGATTGCAGAAGACTCAAGAGGAGAAACAGTTTGTGCAGTTCTTATGCAAAGCTACTCCGAAGAACCAGCTGTTCCTGCACGAAGTAATGACTAGAAACGTACAGGGAAACGTGAGTAACATTATTGATTTGGAGAATGTATTGCATTGGTTTTTGACATCTTTGACTGTAATCTTCCCACGCGACAAGTATAAGTCTGGCATCAAGTTGATGGCTGCCGACAATGATCAGTTGAAAAATTACTATACTGCATTGCTGAGATATTTTGATACTGGTATTAATACAATCTGTCTCCAGCCAGTTAAGGAGAACAAAACAAATATCCCTAATGAATTGCTTGAGCAGATAAAGGTTGACTTATCAAAGCAGAATAATGTTGATGCAAAAGTTTCTTTGACAAATGGACGAGATAATTATATTCTCTCGCTTGATGGCATAAAACTTCGTATTCAGAAACTAATGACACAACATTCCGTCATAGGAGGATCAAAAGATGCTTATTTTGATATTGCAGACGAGAGTGATGGCACGAATCGTATCATTGATTATATACCACTGATTATTGATTTGTTGAAAGGTAATAAGGTGTTTATTGTTGATGAAATGGAAAGAAGTCTGCACCCGAACTTGATATATGATATCTTTGATCTGTTTCTGGATAATTGTGAGAACATCAATAGTCAGTTAATTGTATCGACACATGAGTCTTCGCTATTAACCCAGAAACTTCTCCGAAAGGATGAGATATGGTTTGTGGTGAAGGATCGGCAAGGCGCAAGCGCACTGCATTCTCTGGAGGACTATAATGTGCGTTTTGACAAGGAGATTCGCAAGGACTATCTGTTGGGAAGATACAGAGGTGTGCCTCGCTTGGGCAATCGTGAGAAGTTAGATCCGTTAATTCCAAGAAAGGGGTAAGTTTATGCCAAGAGAAGCTAATGCATTGGTGCGAGAGGGTGGACATCTCAATGCCGAAAAATATTTTGTCCTGTCATTTGAGGGAACTGTTACGGAGAAGCGGTATTTTGATGCTCTTCGATCATCTGACATGTTCAACGACAGCGGACTGATTGAGATGATACCATTGATTCGCAGAAAGAGTGATGCGGCTGGTTCTGATCCCATTTCAGTAAAGACTCTATTGAAGAAGGCAAAAGAAGAATTCAATTTCAAACCAACAGACGAGTTCTGGGTAATTATTGACCGAGATGATTGGGCGGACGAACATCATATCAATTTGGATAAATTAGTGGAGGATTGTAAGTCTGAAGGTAATTTCTTTGTGGCTATGAGCAATCCTTGTTTCGAATTGTGGCTTATTCTTCATAGGGCAGAGTTGTCTTCTTTTACAGAAGAAGAGAAGGAGGCTATCAGAAAGAATGATCGCATATCTAATACGAAGCATTACGTTGATGTGGTATTGGAGCGCTTGATAGACCATCCATACAAGAAACGTCTGAAGGGTGATGACTTTATTCCTTTTGTCTATGATGCTATCAGACGAGCCGAAGCTGGTCATGTGGAAGGTGAAGACTTACCAAAAGACTTAGGGTCAGATGTATATCAGCTAGTGAAAAAGCTAGTGAATGAGAAAAAAAGAAACACAAAGATAACTATGTGAATATCAATATGGGAAAATGCAAAGAACCTAAAGCCGCTATAACTCAGATGAGTTCAACTGAGAAAGCTGCTTTTGACATGATGATGCAAGATATGCAAACAAGGATGAATGCAGTTCGCATGGAAAGTGTCCGTATGTCTCGTGAGGCGGAAAAGGCTTCGGCTATGGCTTTCTTGAATTGTTGATAATCAGAATTAAAAATATAATGCGGATGCTGGCTATAAAGTTCGCATCCGTTTTTGTGTTGTCAGGAGGGATAATGTGCGTGTGCTTCTTCGGAGCATTCCTGTTTACAAACTGAGCATGGACGCACCTGAGACGTGGGGCTCTCCCCTTCTGGTATGTGTTCGGCATTGACTGCGTGATACTGGTGTTCTGCCAGCTGATGTCGGCCTATGTGGTACTGGGTGGTCAGGTGATAGTGCCTCTGTTCTGGATATAAAATATAAAAAATGTTAAAAATATAATAATATTTGTGTTGTATGTTTTATTAATTTTGTTTTATGCATAAATTGTTGTATATTTGCGGTCGGAATATTTAATGTAGTAGCGAATTATATAACACATAAAATTGTAATATTATGACGATTACATTCTATTTAAACAATGACCGCAAGCAGAATTTGTATTGTAGAATCAGCGAAGGTAAAGAACGTGCAGTATTCAGTCTTGGTTATAAGGTTGATAGCAAAGACTGGAATAAGGTAAAGGAAGAATTGAGAATGAGTGATCCGCATCATCACACATTAATTAGTTTGAAGAAGTTTTTGAACGAATTATCTGAAGAAATGCGCGCTCATGGTAAGTCTGATATTCCTAACAGAATAAAAAATACGCTATCAGATATAACAAAAGCAGATGGAATATCAGGTATTGACAGAATGCTTTTTAATAGGAAGAAGTCTGAGGGTGTTCCTGATTATGACAGATTTATAGCGGCTTTCGAGAAATATTCAAAACTGAAAAGGGACGAATACAATGTTGAGGTGTTAGATAATCAGATATGGTTTCATGCCGAGAACATTTGTTATATTGGACATACAAGCGAAGGCCTCACTGCAGAATTGAAAGAGATGGTAGAAAAACGTTGGTATGATGAATTGTATCATTCTGATTTTTCTGCTTGGAATGCTGTGTTGATGGATGGAAGGGAAGCTTTGGGTTCTCCGGGGATTGAACGTGGAAAGATGTACCCTGAATTGTTCCGAGAGTGGAGGATATTCTGGGCTGAAAATTTCAGAGAAATAAAGGAGAGTATTGGTAAAACAAATCATCTTGATGCATTAAAGGAAGATTCGTGGAGAGCACTGCAAGTCTTTATGGAGTGCTATTCTGAATCGACAACGCCATTGCATGATGCAGACAATCTGGATTCGGATTTGTGTGCTTGTTTGATACTTGCTATGCTGAATATTTATGATAAAGATACCTGCTATACAGAGTATTGCGAATTCCATTTCGAAGATTGGGACAGTGAAGAAATAAATGGAGATATTATTTTTTTCACAGAGAACGATTTGGTATAATATATGAGTTGTGGAGGTATTGAATCGCTCAAGACGGAGAAGATAGGGAACTGGATGATGCACCATAATGATCAGAGTAGGCCGTTATGGTGCATCTTCTGTTTCTGGGGATAATAACACTGCAATATTGTTCCTTCTAGATTGCAAATTTGGGAAATATGTCCTCTTATTAAAAGGAACCCGATTTATAATGTATCAATATTGACAAATAATATATATATGCACTCGTAATATATCAATATTGACAATATGGAAAATATTTATATGCTGTCAGATGCAGAAATAACTAGTAGAATTTCTGCCAGACTGAAAGAGCTCAGGTTGAAGCAAAATATATCCCGTCAGGACTTAGCTGTCAGTTCTGGGGTCTCTATGTCTTCAATCGTTCGCATGGAAGACGGCGAGATTAAATCTTTTGAGTCTTTAATCAGAGTATTGAGGACGTTAGGGAAGATTGATGTACTCCTGCCTTTGGTAGAGGAAGAGGAAATCAGTCCGAACGAATATTTCCAGATGGTACATACAGCTAAGCCGAAGCAGCGCAGACGTGCATCTAAATCTGTAATTGATAACCAACAGGAGAAGTCGGAATGGTAGATGTAGCACAAGTAAAGATGTTCGGACAGGTCGTAGGATTTGTCCAATGGGACCAGTCTCAGATTGCTAAGGAGTGTGATGTGCCACAATCGATGATTGATGAGATTGTGCTAAATATGCAGGTTAAGATTTAGGCAGAGGCTGCCTTTTTTGCTCTTTTAGGTGTCATTTCGGTCCTAAAAGAGCATTTTTGTGTTGTGAATGGTGGTTTTTATGGATTCAAATGATGGAGTAATTGATTTTTTTTATATCTTTGGCGCGAATAATTAATAGCTCTCAATTCGCAAAACGCATAATCCACTATTTGAATTTACCTTCTTGGTCATGAAAGAACAGTCGTCAAAGGAATTTTACTATTTCAAGGTTCCGGTATTTTTGCTCGACCTTACGATACATCTGGGTGTGCTTTATTGGATGCTCAACACCCTGCCTGCTCAAGCTCTTGTGGGTCTGGACCTGACTAATGGTCTGGATAAGGGTATCTTTGCCATGCTGACTATGGCATTCTCGCTCGCCATCTTTGCTGTGGGGCTAAGGCTGCATGAGCGCAAGATCAAGATCAGGAATGTGCTGTGGCGTGCGGTGAAGCAGACGGCTATCACCTATCTGCTCTTCACGATCATGCTGGCGCTGGTTGATAAGGTGGCTCCTCGCCGTCTGTTGCTGGATTGTGTTTGCGTCTCGCTGCCGCTGATTGTCATCGGTCACTATCTGGTGAATAAGCTGGTGCGTAAGTTACGCCAGCATGGACGCAATATCCGTACGGTGGTGATTATCGGTACCGATGAGGTGGCTCACCGACTGTATAAGGAGATGGGCTATGGCCGACTCTTCACGGGCTATAGGGTGAGGGGCTTCTTCACGTCACATGGTGCAGAGAGTGTGCCAGAAGGTGGCGAGTATCTGGGCACGGTGGATGAGTGCTATGACTGGCTGCAGAACAACCGTGTGGAGGAGGTCTATTGCTCTCTGCCTCCGGCTATGTGCCAGAAGGAGGTGGACAGGATAGTGAAAATTTGCAATGATACGTTCATGGATTTCTACTATCTGCCTACGATGGATGGTTATCCACATAGACAGATGGTCTTCAGGGACTTCGGCAAGGTGACGGTGATCAAGCTGCGAGAGGAGCCGATGAATACGCCTATGGCTAAGTTCGGCCGCCGAGTGGTGGACTTGCTGGTGTCGGGTCTCTTCTTGTGCACGGCCTATCCGTTTGTGCTGCTCTTTGTCTGGATCGGCAATAAGGTGACGGGCAATGTGGGGCCGCTCTACTTCCGTCAGGCCAGAACGGGTTACAATGGCAAGTCGTTTATGATCTATAAGTTCCGATCGATGAAGGTGAATGCCGATGCCGACAAGCTGCAGGCTACCGAGAATGACCCGAGAAAGACTCCGTTTGGCGACTTCTTGCGAAGATCTTCAATCGATGAGCTGCCACAGTTCCTGAATGTGTTCTTGGGCGATATGTCGATCATCGGCCCTCGTCCGCACATGGAGTATCACACGGAGGTCTATTCTGAACTGATTGGTAACTATATGGTGCGCCATCTGGCTAAGCCGGGTATCACGGGTTGGGCACAGGTGAGTGGCTGCCGTGGTGAGACGAAGACGGTGGAGGAGATGAAGGATCGTGTGGAGCACGATATCTGGTACATTGAGCACTGGACTCCGCTACTCGACCTTGAGATCTTCATCAAGACGATCTGGCAGGTGCTGCCGGGGCATGATAAACAAGCGTACTAAGCGATTTATGATTGGCGATTAATGATTAATGATTGTGTCTATGGCTGAAGAGAGAAAGATGATATACCTGTGCCTGGCTCACATGAGCGAGGAGGGATGGGAGCAGAAATATGTGAAGGAGGCGTTCGACACGAACTGGGTGGTGCCACTCGGCCCGAACGTTAACGAATTCGAGCATTTGCTCGAAAGATTCGTTAACAACAATGAGGAGTTAGGAGCGCGTGTAGTGGCATTGAGTGCCGGAACAGCTGCTGTGCATCTGGCGCTGAAGGCTTGTGGCGTGGGGCCAGGTGATGAGGTGATAGTGCAGAGCTTTACGTTCTGTGCGTCTTCGCACCCCATCACGTATTTGGGGGCAACGCCTGTGTTTGTGGATTCGGAGCCTGAGACGTGGAATATGGATCCTGTGCTGCTGGAGAAGGCGATCATCGACCGTAAGGCGGTGACGGGTAAGCTGCCGAAGGCTATCGTGCCGGTGGCGCTCTATGGCATGCCTTATAAGGTGGATGAGATTATGGCCATTGCCAATAAGTATTGCATCCCGGTGGTGGAGGATGTTGCTGAGGGCATGGGCTCGCGCTACAAGGGACAGGTGCTGGGTACCTTCGGCCGCTATGGTGTGCTGTCGTTCAACGGCAATAAGATGATCACGACTTCGGGTGGAGGAGCCCTTATCTGCCCTAATGCAGAGGCGGCTCAGAAAATCATGTGGTATGCTACACAGGCGCGTGACGCGTATCCTTATTATGAACATACTGAGATTGGCTATAACTACCGCATGAGCAATGTGTGTGCAGGAATTGGTCGTGGGCAGATGACGGTGCTACAGGAGCACATCGCGCATCATAAGCATGTGCAGGCGTTGTATCGGGAGCTGCTGAAGGAAGTACCTGGGGTGCATCTGCATGAGCAGCCGAGTAATGAGGAATTAGGAGTTAAGAGTGAGGAGTTAGGAGTGAAGAGTATTGCTGCTAAAGAAGAGACTCCTATTTTTGAAAGTAACTTCTGGCTCTGTGCGGCTACGATCGATCCTGAGGTTCGTGTAGTGGGGCAGGAGAATGCCTATAAGGAGGTGATCAAGACGGCTGTGGGTGGTGCTGCAGGTGTGATCAAGGCTGTAGATTCGGCCACCACGGACTGCCAGCCGAATGACAATGTGGAGGCTCTGCGTGTGTTTATGCTCGAGAAGAAGGTGGAGTGCCGCCCGCTCTGGAAGCCTATGCACAAGCAGCCAGTATATGCTCAGGCTCCGGCCTATGTGAATGGGGTCTCTGAGGCGCTCTTTAAGGTGGGCTTCTGTCTGCCAGCTGGCCCTTATGTCGCGGATGAGGATGTGAGGTATATCGTGGAGTGCATCAGGGAGGCAATAGAAAATTAAGATTGGAACATAAATGAGACTTGATCAAACAAAGTCCCACTTGCGAATTATTATCGCTGTGGGGCTTTGCCATTTGTTTAATATTGCATTCTTGTCTGCTGCACCCAGATGAGTTTTTCGGTCTTGTATCCTCTTCGTTGAGCCTCCTTGATGATTCTATTGCGCATGATTTCTTCGAGCTGTGGGGTGCGAGAGAGGATCCACAGGTAATTATCGCTGTTTCCTCCGATGAGAGCATAAGAATAGTCTGGTGCAAGCATGAGGATGCGGTAGTCGGAGTAGAAGGGACCGAAGAAAGAGACGCGGAGGATGCCGGGGTGATCGGTGAGTTTAGCTTTTCCTTCAGAGGTCTTCCATTCACCATGTTTCATGCCTTTGTTCAGGACTTTGATCTTGCCATCTTCCCGCATGGTGTAGGTGGCAGTACATTGTTCCATATCGCGCTCGAAACTGTGGTCGAATCGGGCGACTTCATACCATTGGCCTAGGTAACGGTTGAGGTCTACTGAGCTGACAGTTGTGTTATCTACCGTCAATGTGGAGCTGCATGCGCAGAACGAGAAGATGACTACGGTCAGCATGACGATGGTTGAGATGACACTGAAGAGGCAGCCTTTGCTTTGGCCTTCCTGATAGAATTTCGACTTCGGAGCACCACATTGCGGGCAACGATCTGGTGCTTTGCCATACTGTGTGTAGCCACAGTCTTTACAAATCCATTTTTCCATAATCCTTGTTTGTTTAGTGATAGTTTGATGGCCTTCCCTGTGTGGAATGGTGAGACAAAGATAAGGATAATCTAATGGAATGAAATGGTTTTGTTTGCCGTTTTTCTAAACTGAAAATAAGATAGGTTGGGTTTCCAATTCGATAGAATAAGAAGGAAAATAGTGCTGAAAGCGTAGATTTTAGGAATTGTGCGTACCTGTGTATTTTTTTTTTTTATTATATTTGCGCACATGATAATGTGAATCAATAGGGTTACATTATTCGAATATTGATGATTTGTAGATTGCCAATGAACGTAATTAAGACCGATATAGAGGGGGTGCTCATCTTGGAGCCACGAGTGTTTAAGGATGCTCGTGGGTATTTCTTCGAAAGCTTCTCTCAGCGTGATTTTGAGAAGATCCTCGCGGAGAATGCAGGCCCGGGATTGCCAAAGACTATCAACTTCGTGCAGGATAATGAGAGCATGAGCAGTTATGGTGTGATGCGAGGACTGCACTTCCAGCGTCCGCCTTATACTCAATCGAAGTTGGTGCGATGTGTGAAGGGTGCGGTACTGGATGTGGCGGTGGATATCCGCAAGGGGTCGCCTACCTTCGGGAAACATGTGGCGGTGGAGCTGACAGAAGAGAATCACAGGCAGATTTTTATCCCTCGAGGTTTCGCTCATGGTTTCTCGGTGCTCTCTGAGACTGCCGTCTTCCAGTATAAGTGCGACAACTATTATGCACCTCAGGCCGATGGCGGAATATCGATACTTGATGAGTCGCTAGGGATTGACTGGAAGATCCCGACCACAGAGGCAATATTGAGTGAGAAGGATACGAAGCATGAGCTTCTGAAGGACTTTGACTCACCATTCTCTTTGGATGCGGATCTGTATTCAGAGTTCGAAACATTGAGTTAATTAACAGAGTAATAATTTTTGAAAGGAATAGTATATGAAAGGAATAGTATTGGCAGGTGGTAGTGGTACGCGACTGTATCCTATTACCAAGGGTATCAGTAAGCAGCTGATGCCGATTTATGACAAGCCGATGGTGTATTACCCCATCTCGGTGCTGATGCTGGCTGGTATTCGCGAGATCCTGATTATCTCGACACCGTATGACCTCCCGGGCTTCAAGCGCTTGTTGGGCGATGGCTCGGATTACGGTGTGAGCTTCACCTATGCTGAGCAGCCTTCTCCAGATGGATTGGCGCAGGCCTTTACCATCGGCCGTGAGTTCATTGGTGATGATAGTGCCTGCCTTGTGTTGGGCGATAACATCTTCCATGGCGCTGGCTTCACGGGCATGCTGAAGGAGGCTGTCCGTACGGCAGAGGAGGAGAAGAAGGCTACGGTCTTTGGGTACTGGGTCTCAGATCCGGAGCGCTATGGTGTGGCTGAGTTCGACAAGGAGGGTAACTGTCTCTCGATCGAGGAGAAGCCTGCTAAGCCAAAGAGTAACTATGCGGTAGTGGGCCTCTATTTCTACCCTAACAAGGTGGTGGATGTGGCTGCCAGCATCAAGCCTTCGGCTCGTGGCGAGTATGAGATCACAACGGTAAATCAGGAATTTTTGGCTGATGGCGAGCTGAAGGTGCAGACCCTCGGCCGTGGTTTTGCATGGCTAGACACGGGTACGCATGATTCTTTGAGTGAGGCTTCGACTTACATTGAGGTGCTCGAGAAGCGTACCGGCCTGAAGGTAGGTTGCCTTGAGGGTATCGCTTATCGCCAGGGATGGATCACCGAGGAGCGTATGCGTGAGTTGGCTCAGCCGATGATTAAGAATCAGTATGGTCAGTATCTGCTCAAGGTGATTGAGGAACTGAAGGAGACTGGAAAGGCAAATCTGGAATAATATGAATATATTAGTTACTGGTGCCAATGGTCAGTTGGGTAATGAGATGCGAATCATTGCCCGTGACTCTTCGGACAAATATATCTTCACAGATGTAAATCAGGTGGAGGGTCTTGATACCCTCTATCTGGATATCACGGATCTGGAGGCCATTCGCAAGATGGTGGCTGAGAACAATGTGGAAGCCATCGTGAACTGTGCAGCATGGACGAATGTGGATGGGGCAGAGGATCCTGAGAAGTACGCTCTCGTGGAGAAGCTCAATGCTACTGCTCCTGAGAATCTGGCCAAGGCTATGAAAGAGGTCAACGGCTGGCTCGTGCAGATCTCTACGGATTATGTGTTCGGTAAGGAGCCTTATAATACTCCATGTAAGGAGGATCAGAAGGGTACGCCAACGGGTGTATATGGTGTGACCAAGCTCCTCGGTGAGCAGAAGATCATTGCTATTGGATGCAAGCATATCATCATTCGCACCGCTTGGCTCTACTCTGAGTTCGGCAAGAATTTCTGCAAGACGATGCTCAACCTGACGGCTACTAAGCCTCAGTTGAAGGTGGTGTTTGATCAGTGTGGTACGCCAACTTATGCTTGGGATCTGGCTACTGCTATCGTCAAGGCCCTTGGAACTATTGAGGCCTCTGAAACTCCAGAAGTGTTCTGTGGTGTTTATCATTTCAGCAATGAAGGTGTCTGCTCGTGGTTTGATTTTACTAAGATGATTGCAGAATATAGTGGTCAGACAGCTTGCGATATTCAGCCTTGCCACAGTAATGAGTTCCCAAGCCCTGTGACTCGTCCAAGTTACTCTGTTTTGGATAAGACCAAGATCAAGGAGACGTTTGGTATTAAGATTCCATATTGGACAGAATCGCTCAAGAAGTGTATCGCAAACCTTCAGGCAAAGTAAACGTTAATTAGAAATAGATTTATGAAGAATATAGTAATCACAGGTGGCGCAGGCTTTATCGGAAGCCATGTGGTACGCCTGTTCGTAAATAAATATCCTGAGTATAACATTATCAACCTTGATAAGCTGACTTACGCTGGTAACTTGGCTAACCTCAAAGACATTGAGGATAAGCCGAATTACAAGTTCGTGAAGATGGATATCTGCGACTTTGATGGCTTCTTCAAGCTGATGCAGGAGGAGAAGATCGATGGTATCATCCATCTGGCTGCTGAGTCGCACGTGGATCGTTCGATCAAGGATCCATTTACCTTCGCACGTACCAATGTGATGGGCACTCTCTCATTGCTGCAGGCGGCTAAGCTCTACTGGGAGTCTTTACCTGAGAAGTATGAGGGCAAGCGCTTCTATCATATCTCTACGGATGAGGTATATGGCGCATTGGAGATGACCAATCCTGAGGGTATCGAGCCACCTTTCACCACTACTGCTTCGAGCTCGGAGCATCACTTGGCATACGGCAAGGATTTCTTTTATGAGACCACGAAGTACAATCCTCACTCTCCATATTCTGCATCAAAGGCTTCGAGTGACCACTTTGTGAGAGCTTTCCACGATACATACGGAATGCCTACGATTGTGACCAACTGCTCGAACAACTATGGCCCGTATCAGTTCCCGGAGAAGCTGATACCTTTATTTATTAATAATATCCGTCATCGCAAGCCATTGCCTGTGTATGGTAAGGGTGAGAATGTACGCGACTGGCTCTATGTGGTAGATCATGCGCGTGCTATCGATACGATTTTCCACAACGGCACCATCGCTGAGACCTATAACATCGGAGGTTTCAACGAGTGGAAGAACATTGACATCATCAAGACGGTCATCAAGACTGTGGATCGTCTGCTGGGTCGTTCAGAAGGTGCAGATCTCGATCTCATCACATACGTTACTGATCGCCTCGGTCATGATGCACGCTATGCCATCGATTCTACCAAGCTCCAGAAGGAACTCGGTTGGGAGCCTTCGCTTCAGTTTGAGGAGGGTATCGAGAAGACCGTGAAGTGGTACTTGGAGAATGAGGCTTGGATGGATAACATCACTTCGGGTGAGTACGAGAAGTATTACGAGGATATGTATAAAGGTCGATAATTAACATGGTTTAGGTTCGCTCCCCGCTTGGGGTACATATTTATAAAATAAGAAAAAGGAGTGTCAGAAAATCTCTGATACTCCTTTTTGTTGTACCCCAAGCGGGGGTCGAACCCGCACGGCCGTAATGGCCAAGGGATTTTAAGTCCCTCGTGTCTACCGATTCCACCATCAGGGCAACCATCGGGCAAAGAGCTTTTGCTTTTTGCGGGTGCAAAGATAATGATATTTGTGCGGAAATCCAAAAAAACTTTAGAATATTTTCCATAAAATATGTTTTACAGCATGTTTGTGACATATTTCGTGACTCGAAATTGGTAAATTGAAGATAATTTTGTAAATTTGCACCCAATACGGACTTTACAATTTGAGCCTATGATCCCAAACATAGCTCAGGTATTAAAACACATCAATGAAAAACAAGATTATTATCTATCAGGCGCTGGTCAGACTGTTCGGCAACGGCAATACAGCGCGTATCAAGAACGGAACGATTGAGCAGAATGGCTGCGGAAAGATGAGCGACTTCTCGGAGGTGGCTCTTCGTAGCATCAAGCAGCTTGGCTGTAATTATATATGGTACACGGGTCTGTTGCAGCAGGCTTCGGCTACCGATTACTCACAGTATGGCATCCCTAAGCAGAATCCACAGGTACTGAAGGGTGTGGCTGGTTCGCCATACGCTATCTCTGACTACTATAGTGTGAGCTGTGATCTGGCCGATGATCCGGATCGCAGAATGGAGGAGTTTGATGAACTTGTAGACCGTACCCATCGTGTTGGACTCAAGATGATCATTGATTTTGTGCCAAACCATGTGGCTCGATACTATAAGAGCGTGACCAAGCCTGCGGGTGTGAGTGACCTCGGCGAGTATGATATCAAGGAGCACCATTTCAATCCGCAGAATAATTTCTATTATTGCGGTGAACCACTGCACATGGACCATGTGCTTAATGAGGAATGTGGAGTGAGGAGTGAGGAATGTTATCAGGAGAATCCTGCTCGTGCCACTGGCAACGATGTCTTCAACGCTTGGCCAGGACGCAATGACTGGTATGAGACGGTGAAGCTCAACTATGGTGTAGACTATTGTGGAGGTGGTCACTATTGCTTCGATCCGATCCCGAACACCTGGCTCAAGATGCGCGACATCCTGATCTATTGGGCCAAGAGGGGAGTGGATGGCTTCCGTTGCGATATGGCTTTCATGGTGCCGGTGGACTTCTGGCACTGGGTGATCCCACAGGTCAAGGAGGTCAACAAGAATATCCTCTTCATCGCCGAGATCTATGAGCCAGCTATCTATCGCAGCTACATCGAGTATGGTGGTTTCGATTACCTGTATGATAAGGTGGGACTCTATGATACACTCCGCGCTATTGTGGAGTGTCGTGAGAGTGCCAGTGCCATCACCAACGTATGGCAGGGATTGAACGGCATTCAGGAGCACATGCTCAACTTCCTGGAGAATCATGATGAGCAGCGTCTGGCCAGTGATTTCTTTGCGGGGGATCCGATGAAGGGTCGTCCGGCATTGGTTGTCAGCGCTTTGATGAACACTTGCCCATTCATGAACTACTTCGGACAGGAACTTGGTGAGCGAGGTATGGACGAGGAAGGCTATAGCGGACGCGATGGCCGAACCACGATCTTCGACTACTGGAATGTGGAGACCGTCAATCTCTGGCGTGGCAAGAAAGCTGAATGGAGACGTCATCGCTTGCCAAAGCAGATCCGCGAACTCCGTGAATATTATACCAAGGTGTTCGAGTTGGCCAACAGCTCAGAGGCGCTTCGTGAGGGTGCATTCTATGACCTTACTTATTGCAACTATAACAATCCGGGTTATGATATCCATCGCACCTTCAGCTTCTTGCGTCACACTCGTAATGAGGTCTGCTTAGTGGTTGCCAACTTCCAGGGTGTGGATGTAGAAGTGAGTGTCAACATCCCTCAGGAAGCCTGGGGTTATGTAGGTATCAAGCCAAAGCGCCGTCATGTCACCAACCTTTTGACGGGTGAGTGGGACTTCGTGGATCATGATACCTCGAAGCCGATGGTTGTCAAGGTGCCTGCTCAGGATGCGGTAGTCTTGAGACTTTGTGGCAAAGAGTCAAGACCTACCAAGTAAAAGGTCTTTATCAGACATAAACAAGAAAGATCTCGATACAAAATACAGAACAGGGAATTTAGGGAATTGTAGGATTTTATTCTTTTATTTCTTCTAAATTCCTTGTTTTATATTATATCTGCAACCTATTCCTTTAATTCTATTGAATTCCTTGTTATTTATTAGCTAATATTACTCTTTTCTGCTATTTTTTGTCCACCCTATTGAAATAAACCTTATCTTTGCACCATATTATATATAAATAAGGTAGAAATGAACAACAATTTTCTTGTTTTCTCAGGTCGCGCTTCTCGCTATTTGGCAGAAAAGATTTGTGCAAGCCTCGGCTGTCCACTCGGTAATATGTTGATCCAGACTTTTGCTGATGGCGAGTTTGGTGTTTCGTTTGAGGAATCCATCCGTGGTAAGCATGTCTTCCTGGTGCAGAGTACTTTTCCTAGTGCAGATAACTTGATGGAGCTCCTCCTCATGGTTGATGCTGCTAAGCGTGCTTCGGCGGCTCAGATTGTAGCTGTCGTTCCTTACTTCGGTTGGGCTCGTCAGGATCGTAAGGATAAGCCACGTGTGGCTATCGGTGCTAAGCTCGTAGCAGATATGCTGTCAAAGGCTGGTATTGACCGACTGATCACGATGGATCTCCATGCGGATCAGATCCAGGGCTTCTTCGATTGTCCTGTTGATCACCTCTATGCTTCGAGCGTCATCATGCCATATATCGCTAATGAGGTAGGTACCGACAATCTTTGTATCGCTTCGCCTGATGCTGGTGGTTCAAAGCGTGCATATACCTATGCGAAGTACTTTAACGTGCCAATGGTTATGTGCGACAAGCATCGCGACAAGCCAAACTCTATCGGAGAGATGTTCATCATCGGTGGTGTAGAGGGCAAGGACGTTGTCTTGATCGATGATATGGTCGATACCGCAGGTACCATCACCAAGGCTGCCAACCTCATTATGGAAAAGGGAGCCAAGAGCGTACGTGCTTGTGCCAGCCACTGTGTGATGAGTGGTCCTGCCAGCGAGCGTGTTGAGACTTCTGCCCTCAAGGAGATCGTCTTCACCGACTCTATCCCTTACCGTGGTTCTTGCCCTAAGGTAAAGTCCTTGACCATCTCAAATCTCTTTGCTGAGACTATCCGCAGAGTGATGAACAATGAGCCAATCTCAAGTCAGTTTTTGATCTAATTTTCTAAAAGGGATCCTAAGGGATTCTAAGAGGAACAAAAGGATATTAAGGGACGTCAGTATCGGTTACGCGAGTATAGTTTTATAGCTTGGCGTGTCTGGTTCTATCGTCCCTTAGAATCTCTTCATATTATATTAACCTAATACATTACATTACCTAAATGAAGAAACTATTTTCTTTGCTCGTTTTGGCTATGTTGGCTGTGAGCACCTTCGCTCAGCAGATGCCTCCGTTGCCAATGGACCCACAGGTCCGCTATGGTAAGTTGCCTAATGGCCTGACTTACTACATCCGTCACAATGACCTTCCTGAGCATCATGCCAACTTCTACATCGCTCAGCGTGTAGGCTCTGTCCTTGAGGAGGAGAACCAGCGTGGTTTGGCTCACTTCCTGGAGCACATGGCTTTTAATGGTACGAAGAACTTCCCGGAGAAGGGTCTGCTCGAGTACCTGCAGAAGCATGGTGTGAAGTTCGGTGCGAATGTCAATGCATACACCAGCATCGATGAGACCGTCTATAACATTGACGATGTGCCAACCGATCCTGTGGCTCATCCTGGTATCATCGACTCTTGTCTTCTGATCCTACACGACTGGAGTGGCTATATCACTTTGGCCGATGAGGAGATCGACAATGAGCGTGGTGTCATTCACGAGGAGTGGCGTACCAGCACCAGTCCTCAGTTGCGTATGTATGACGTCATTCTGCCAAAGCTCTTGCCAAACAATCGCTATGCAGTGCGTCTGCCTATCGGTAAGATGGAGGTGGTAGATAACTTCGCTTACTCTGAGCTCCGTGACTACTATAAGAAGTGGTATCGTCCTGATCTGCAGGGAATCTTCGTCGTCGGTGATGTCGATGTCGATGCTGTTGAGCAGAAGATTGCTGAGCTCTGGAGTGACATTCATGTGCCAGACAATGCGGCTGAGCGTGTCTATTTCCCTGTAGAGGACAATGAGCAGCCACTCGTAGCCATTGCCAGCGATAAGGAGCAGCAGTATAACCTGCTCTCTGTGATGTATAAGAGTGATCCGATGCCAGATGAGGTAAAGTTGACCCAGGTAGGATTCTTGACCAATCTCATCAAGCATTTCATCACCAATTCCCTTCAGCAGCGTCTGATTGAGCTCGCAGAGCAGGCTGATGCACCATTCCTCCAGGTAGGTGCAGGCTTCAGCGACTATATCCTTGCCAAGACCAAGGAGGCTTTCAACCTTAATATTATATTTAAGGAGAACGAATGGCAGAAAGGCCTCAATGCGGTGATGGCAACTGCCATGAGTGCTGCAAAGTATGGCTTCACCGAGAGTGAGATCGAGCGTGTAAAGGCAGATATGCTCTCAGGTATGGAGAACGCTTATAATGAGCGCGACAAGCGTAAGAATGGCCAGTTGACCGCTGAGATCCAGCGTCATTTCCTGAATGCTGAGGCAATGCCAGGTATCGAGATGGAGTGGCAGATGTACCAGCAGATCCTGCCTATGATCAATGCGGCTATGATCAATCAGGTCATGGCTCAGGTGATGACTCCTAACAATGTGGCTCTCATGATCATGGGCCAGCAGAAGGAGGGTAACGTCCTTCCGACAGAGGAGGAACTCGTCGCTGCTTATCAGGCAGCTCTTCAGCAGGAGGTTAAGCCATACGAAGAGGCACTTAGTGGTATCAAGCTCCTGCCAGAGGCTCCAACTAAGGCAGGTAAGGTCGTTTCAGAGACCGATGGCGCTTATGACTCTAAGGTCTGGACACTCAGCAATGGCATTAAGATCGTCTGGAAGCAGACCGACTTCAAGAAGGACCAGGTGCTGATGACTGCATATTCTCAGGGTGGCTATATGCTGGAGAAGGACCAGCCTAACATCGTCCGCCAGACTCTTGACGATATGTTCGGTGTGGGTGGTATCGGCCAGTTCAAGTCGACCGATCTGCCAAAGGTGCTCGCTGGCAAGAACGTTTCTTGCTCAACCTCAATCTCTGATGACTGCGAGGTAGTCTCAGGTTCAGCTGCTCCAAAGGATCTTCGCACACTCTTTGAACTTGTTTATCTCGGCTACACCGAGCCACGTTACGATGAGGAGGCTTATCTGGCTTGGTTCAATCGTGTGCAGAACCAGTACCAGATGATGGTGGGCAATCCTCAGAAGACGATGAGCGACTCGCTTCAGCTTACTCTCTATCCAGGTAAGCCAGAGATGGCTCCAAATCAGTTGGAGGATCTCGCACAGCTTGATTATACGAAGGGCTTTGAACTCTCAAAGAAGCGTTTCGCTAATCCTGCTGACTTCACTTTCTATTTCGTAGGAAACATTGATGCAGATAGCCTCCGTGCTTTCTCAGAGTTGTATCTTGCTTCTTTGCCAACCACTGCTGAACGTGAGACAGAGCCTGCTCCAATCCTTCCAACCCGTGGTTCGCGTGAGAATCGTTTTGACTTGCCTATGCAGCAGCCAAAGACCTCTGTTTATAACTTCTTCCTGCTCTACGATCAGCCATTCTCGCTCAAGGAGAGCCTGATGACCGATATGCTCGGCCAGTCGGCTGCTATCGTCTTCACCGAGACCATCCGCGAAAAGGAGGGAGGTGTCTATTCTCCTCATGCTCAGGCTTCTCTCGGCTTTACCTCTAAGCTTGGTCAGATGCTCTATCTCTTCGATACGGGTGCTGATAAGCTCGAGCGCATCGAGGGTGTTGCATTCAACGAGTTTAAGAAGATGGCAGATGAGGGTATCCGTGAAGATGTATTCCAGAAGGTACACGACTACATGGCTAAACGTCACGAGGAGCAGGTCAAGGAGAATGGTTTCTGGCTCGGCCAGCTCCGCAACATGGATATGTATCAACTCAATCTGGTCGATAACTGGAATGAGGCTCTTGATAGCATTACTTTGCAGGATCTTCAGAACCTCATGAAGAAATATGTCTATGAGGCTGATCGCATCCAGTTCATCTCGAATGGTGTGGAAATTACAGAATAACAACATCATTCTGTATATACCAAGAAACAAATATCAAGTATCATCTTCCCGCGAGAGAGAAGATGGTACTTGATTTTCTTATTCATAGATAAAGATTATCCCCAGCTGTTCACAAAATAGAAGCAGCTGGGGATATTCGCTATTTGTTATTTGCTTTTTTACATTCTAAAGCGAGGCGATTTACAATGTGACACCATTCTTGAAGATAGAGATCTCGTGGATGCCAGCCTTCTCATTGTTAGTGAGTTCGCCACTGGCAACAGAGAGGATCTTGGCGGTGAATTCCTTCACGGTCTCATCCATGGTCTTGTCTTCGGCAAGTACACCTGCATTGAAGTCAATCCAAGTTGGCTTGCGCTGAGCGAGGCCTGAGTTGGTAGAAACCTTCATGGTTGGAACGAAGGTGCCGAATGGTGTACCACGACCGGTGGTGAAGAGTACGAGCTGACAACCTGCTGCTGCGAGAGCGGTAGCTGCTACGAGGTCGTTGCCAGGAGCAGAGAGGAGGTTGAGGCCGTTGTTCTTCAGGCGGTCACCATACTCCATCACACCACATACAACGCTCTTGCCTGACTTCTGAGTACAGCCGAGAGCCTTCTCTTCGAGGGTTGAGATACCACCTGCCTTATTGCCTGGAGATGGGTTCTCTCCACATGGCTCGCCATGAGAGAGGAAGTAGTTCTTGAAGTTGTTGATGAGCGAGATGGTCTCGTCAAGCAACTGCTGGTTGCCGCAACGCTCCATGAGGATGGTCTCAGCACCAAACATCTCAGGAACCTCAGTGAGGATGGTCGTACCACCCTGTGTCTCGCAGAGGAAGTCAGAGAATGCACCGAGCAATGGGTTGGCAGTGATGCCAGAGAAGCCATCAGAACCACCACACTTGAGGCCGATGCGGAGCTTAGAAGCAGGAACGGTCTCGCGCTTGTCTTGTTGAGCCTTCTTGACGAGCTCCTTGAGGACAGAGACACCGTAAGGTACCTCGTCGCCCTGAACCTCCTGACAGATCATGAACTTCACGCGATCCTTATTATAATCACCGCAGAACTCCTCGAAGATACGTGGCTGGTTGTTCTCACAGCCGAGGCCAACGACGAGGATGGCACCAGCATTAGGATGGTGAACCATGTCGCGGAGGATCTTCTTGGTATTCTCATGGTCTTCGCTCAACTGTGAGCAACCGAAATTGTGTGGGAAGTGGAAGATGCCGTCAATGCCAGGGATCTCCTCGCCGAGCTCCTTCTTGGTCTGCTCAACGATTTGCTTGATGATACCATTGACACAACCTACGGTAGGGATGACCCATACCTCATTACGGATACCTACCTGACCATCAGCACGCTGGTAGCCCTCGAATGTCAGCTGCTCGCCGCTTGGCTGCTGCTGGGTGAGGCCCTTGAGCTTGATGTCTGAGTAGTCGAGGGTACCTGCCAAGTTGGTCTTGATGTCCTCATGATCCATGTAGCTACCCTTCTTCACAGCATGACGTGCATGACCGATAGGGAAGCCGTACTTGATGATGTTCTCGCCTTCGGCAAAGTCCTTCAAAGCGCACTTGTGGCCGGCTGGAACGTCGGTCACAAGTGTTATTGTTTGTCCATCGACATCGAGCGTAGTACCTTTAGCCAATGGCTGGATAGCTACGATCACGTTGTCTGCAGGATTGATTTTCAGAAATTCCTTCATGGGGTGAGGGGATTAGAGAATTGACTTAACAGTTTCCTTCATGCCCTTCTCCTGAATGCTGTTGAGGAATTCAGTAACCATATCGGTGAGGCCAGGGATCTCGTTGAGGTTCTGCTTGCTCTCCTTCCAGATGACGTCGGTAGCAGCGAGGACACCTTCTGCAACCTTGCGAGTATCGCCAGTTGCCCAGAGCTGGGTAAGGCGATCCATGATCTCCTGAGCGTCGTTTGGCTGGATAGGAGCACCATCGGCACGTGTGCCACCCTTATAATAGGTGATGATAGCAGCGAGGCCGAGAACGAGGCCCTTAGGAAGCTCGCCCTTGCGCTCGAGGTAAACCTTCAAACCTGGGAGGTCACGAGTCTCGAACTTAGGGAATGAGTTGAGCATGATGCTGGTAACAGCGTGGTCAACGTATGGGTTGTCGAAGCGCTCGAGGACGTCTGCACCGAACTGCTTGAGCTCGTCCATTGGGAGGTTGAGGGTCTGCATGAGCTCATCGAACTGTACCTTCTTGATATACTGGCCAACTACCTTGTCATGGAGTGCATCGCGTACGATGTTGATGCCAGAGAGGTAAGCGACTGGAGAAAGTACGGTGTGAGGACCGTTGAGCAAGGTAACCTTACGCTCATGGTAAGGAGCCTCAGACTCTGCGATAAGTACGTGGAGACCAGCCTGATCTGCAGGGAACTCCTTGCGGAGCTGAGCGATAGACATATTGGTTGGCTTCTCGATCACCCAGAGGTGGAAGATCTCAGCCTGAACCATGAGGTTGTCTGCATAACCTGCACGCTTCTGGAGCTTGGCGATATCCTTGCGTGGGAAGCCTGGAACGATGCGGTCAACGAGGGTAGCGCAGACATAGCAGTACTTGGTGAACCAGTTCTTGAACTTCTCATAGTCCTTGCCGAAGTCATCCTTCCAGAGCTCGATGTACTGGTAGATGCACTCCTTGAGGTGGTGTCCGTTGAGGAAGATCAACTCACATGGCATGATGATGAGACCCTTCTTAGGATCGCCCTTGAATACCTGGAAACGACGATAGAGCAACTGAGTAAGCTTGCCTGGGTAAGAAGAAGCTGGAGCATCGGTGAACTTACAGTTAGGATCGAAGGTGATACCAGCCTCAGTGGTGTTAGAGATGACGAAACGGATCTCAGGCTGCTCAGCGAGAGCCATATAAGCCCAGTTCTGAGCGTATGGATCAATGCCACGGCTGATGACATCGATACGATCGAGGGTGTCAACAGGCTGGCCGTTCTGACGACCCTGGAGGTTTACGTGATAGAGATTGTCCTGACCATTGAGCCACTGTACCATACCGCGGTCAATAGGCTGAACGACTACAACTGAAGCGTTGAAGTTGGTCTTCTTGTTCATGTTCCAGATGATCCAGTCAACGAATGCACGAAGGAAGTTACCCTCACCGAACTGGATGATCTTCTCAGGAGCTACGCTTTTAGGCGCAGTAAGCTTGTTTAATGCTTTCATGTGGAATAATAATATATGATTAAAGTTAGTAAAATAGTATAAGCTTTTGTTGTTTTTCGAGGGCAAATATAAGAAATTTATTTACAATGTGCAAAAATTTCGATATTTTTTTGCTTTGTTTCAAAAAAAATCGTATCTTCGCCCCGTGAATGGAACAAAATGTGCAAATATTTTGTCAAATTTCGCAAAGAAACCACATTGACTATCTTATATTATACAAACACATAATTATTTCCACAATGAAACCTTTTATGGACGAGAACTTCCTGTTGCAGACCGAGACTGCACAGAAGTTGTATCATGAGCATGCGGCTAAGATGCCGATCATCGACTATCACTGTCACCTTATTCCTCAGATGGTTGCTGACAACAAGCGCTTTGAGTCTATCGCACAGATCTGGCTCATGGGCGACCACTACAAGTGGCGTGCTATGCGCAGCAACGGTGTCAACGAGCGCTTCTGCACCGGTAAGGATACTACCGACTGGGAGAAGTTCGAGAAGTGGGCTGAGACCGTTCCTTATACCTTCCGTAACCCTCTCTATCACTGGACTCACCTCGAGCTCAAGACCGCTTTCGGTATCACCGAGACTCTCAATCCTACCAATGCACGTGCCATCTACGACAAGTGTAATGAGATGATTGCCAATGATCCTAAGTTCTGTCCACGTGGCATGATGGAGCACTACAACGTCAAGGTTGTCTGCACCACCGACGATCCTGCTGACACTCTTGAGTGGCACAAGATCGTAAAGGACGATCCTACTGCTAAGACCAAGATGCTTCCAACCTGGCGTCCTGACGCTGGTATGAACATCGTGGCTGCTACCTGGAAGGCTTACATCGAGAAGCTCTCTGCTGTAGCTGGCGTAGAGATCAAGAACTTCGCTACTCTCAATGAGGCTCTCCAGAAGCGTCACGACTTCTTCAACGAGATGGGCTGCCGCCTCTCTGACCACGGTATCGAGGAGTTCTACGACGAGCCATACACCACCGCAGAGATCGACGCTATCATGGACAAGGCTCTCTGTGGCCAGACTCCAACCGTTGAGGAGCAGCGCAAGTACAAGCATGCTTATATGAAGGCTCAGGGTGAGATGGATTATGCAGCAGGCTGGACCCAGCAGTATCACTACGGTGCTATCCGTAACAACAACTCTAAGATGTTCGCTCAGCTCGGCGCTGATACCGGCTTCGACTCAATCGGTGAGTTCACCACTGCTAAGGCTATGAGCCACTTCCTCGACGAGCTCAACGCTCAGGGTACCCTTGCTAAGACCATCCTCTATAACCTCAACCCATGTGCTAATGTGGTGATTGCTACCATGCTTGGCAACTTCCAGGACGGTTCGGTAGCTGGTAAGATTCAGTTCGGTTCAGGCTGGTGGTTCCTCGATCAGAAGGACGGTATGGAGAAGCAGATGAACGCTCTCTCTGTTCTCGGTCTCCTCTCTCGCTTCGTAGGTATGCTCACCGACTCACGCTCATTCCTCTCTTATCCGCGTCACGAGTACTTCCGTCGCACCCTCTGTAACCTCGTTGGTAACGACATCGAGAACGGTCTCATCCCATACGTCGGCTATGAAGAGGAGCGTGTCAACCAGATGATTGAGGATATCTGCTACAACAACGCTAACAGCTTCTTCAAGTTCTAAGACTTATAATCCGAAGTGTGTCAGAGGATGCACTTCGGATACACCTATTTAAATAAGTATTTACACTAACTTTTAATTCTTATATTTCCACATGGCAAAGATTATTACTTTGGGCGAAATCATGCTTCGTTTGAGCCCTAATGGACAGGATCGTTTCATCCAGACCGACGTTTTCCGTATCATCCCTGGCGGTGGTGAGGCTAACGTTGCAGTTTCTTGTGCTAACTATGGCCACGATGCTTACTTGGTAACCAAGCTCCCAAAGCATGAGATCGGTCAGATTGCAGTCAACTCACTCCGTCGCTATGGCGTCAACACCGAGTACATCGCTCGTGGTGGTGAGCGCGTAGGTCTCTCCTACTGTGAGACTGGTGCTTCTATGCGTCCTTCAAAGGTTATCTACGACCGTGCTAACTCTGCTATCGCTGAGGCTAATCCTGAGGATTTCGACTTCGATGCAATCATGGAAGGTGCTGACTGGTTCCACTGGTCAGGTATCACCCCAGCTATCTCAGATAAGGCTGCTGAGCTCACCAAGCTCGCTTGTGAGGCTGCTAAGCGCCACGGTGTTACCGTTTCTGTCGACCTCAACTTCCGCAAGAAGCCCTGGACCTCAGAGAAGGCTATCTCTATCATGCGTCCTTTGATGCAGTACGTTGACGTATGTATCGGCAACGAGGAGGATGCTGAGCTCTGCCTTGGCTTCAACCCAGATGCTGCCGCAGAGCGTGGCGAGACCAATGCTGCTGGTTACGAGGGTATCTTCAAGCAGATGAAGGAGCAGTTCGGCTTCAAGTATGTCGTTTCTACTCTCCGTGAGTCATTCTCTGCTACTCACAATGGTTGGAAGGCTCTCATCTACAACGGCGAGGAGTTCTATCAGTCAAAGCGTTACGACGTTAATCCAATCATCGACCGCGTAGGTGGTGGTGACTCATTCTCAGGTGGCCTCATCCACGGTCTCCTCACCAAGCCAACCCAGGGCGAGGCTCTCGAGTTCGCAGTTGCAGCTTCTGCTCTCAAGCACACCATCAATGGTGACTACAACCTCGTAAGCGTTGCTGAGGTTGAGGCTCTTGCAGGTGGTTCTGCAAACGGCCGCGTTCAGCGCTAATCATTAATCTTAAGAAAAAATGGCAAAGTTCGATAAATTTCAGGTGATGGCCAAGATCGCTGCCGCACCTATGGTTCCAGTTTTCTATCACAAGGACGCAGAGGTATGTAAGAATGTCATCAAGGCTTGCTACGAAGGTGGCGTTCGCGCATTCGAGTTCACCAACCGTGGTGACTTCGCTCATGAGGTATTCGGCGAGCTCTCTAAGTGGGCTGCTAAGGAGTGTCCAGAGTTGGCTCTCGGTATCGGTTCTGTAGTTGATGCTCCTACAGCAGCTCTCTACATGCAGCTCGGTGCTAACTTCGTTGTTGGTCCACTCTTCAACCCTGACGTAGCAGTTGTCTGCAACCGTGGTTGCGTAACCTACTGCCCAGGTTGGTTGACACCATCAGAGATCGGTAAGGCTCAGGAGGTTGGCTGCGACTTCACCAAGGTATTCCCTGGCGACGTAGTTGGCGCAAACCTCGTAAAGGGTCTGATGGCTCCAATGCCATGGTCAAAGATCATGGTTACTGGTGGCGTTGCTCCAGAGGCTGACAACTTGAAGAAGTGGTTCGATGCGGGCGTCTTCTGCGTAGGTATGGGTTCTAAGCTCTTCCCTAAGGACAAGGTTGCTGAGGGTGACTGGGCTTACGTTACCAACAAGTGCAAGGAGTGCTTCGACGCTATCGCTACTTTCAAGAAGTAATTATTCAAATATCATGTCATTCCAAGGTCCGAAAAGCCTTGGAATGATGTGTCGTTTTATTCAAACCCCTAATACCTTTTTAGATTATGCCAAATTCAAAAGGCGTTATGAGTAACTGGCGTTGGTACCTTTGCGCACTTCTTTTCGTCGCTACCACCGTCAACTATATGGACCGCCAGGTTCTCTCTATGACCTGGAAGGAGTTCATCGCTCCAGAGTTCCACTGGACCGACGAGAACTACGGTGACATTACCGCATTCTTCTCAGTTGTCTATGCATGTATTTCTATCTTTGCTGGTAAGTTCATCGACTGGATGGGCACCAAGAAAGGTTACCTCTGGGCCATCGGCATCTGGTCACTCGGTGCATGTCTCCATGCAGGCTGTGGTTGGGCTACCGTTCAGTTCGGCAATATCCCAGGCGTACAGAGCTCTGCTGACCTGATTCAGGCTACTGGCGACGCTGCTGTCCTGATTGCTACCCTTTCGGTTTATCTCTTCATCGTCTGCCGTACCGTTCTGGCACTTGGTGAGGCTGGTAACTTCCCTGCAGCTATCAAGGTTACTGCAGAGTACTTCCCTAAGAAGGACCGTGCTTTCGCTACCTCTATCTTCAATGCTGGTGCATCTGTAGGTGCTCTTGCTGCTCCTCTTACCATCCCTGCACTTGCTGCAGCTTACGGTTGGGAGATGGCGTTCATCATCATCGGTGGTCTTGGCTTCATCTGGATGTTCTTCTGGGCATTCATGTACGAGGTTCCTGGTAAGTGCAAGCATGTCAACGAGGCTGAGCTCGCTTATATCAATCAGGATGAGGCTGCCGAGGCTGCTGCTAAGCCTGTTGAAGCTGCTCCTGCTGAGGAGAAGACCATCCCAATGCTCCAGTGCTTCACCTTCAAACAGACTTGGGCGTTCCTCGCTGGTAAGTTCTTTACCGATGGCGTATGGTGGTTCTTCCTCTTCTGGGCTCCTTCTTACTTCCAGGATCAGTTCGGTTACAAGGCTTCTTCTCCTATGGGTCAGGCACTTATCTTCACTCTTTACCTCATCGTTAGCGTCCTCTCTATCGGTGGTGGCTATCTGCCAAAGTACTTCGTTGAGAAGAAGGGTATGGAGCCATACGCAGGTCGTATGCTTTCGATGCTGATCTTCGCATTCTTCCCAATCTTTGCATTGTTCGCGCAGCCACTCGGTGCATATTCTGCATGGTGGCCAGCTATCATCATCGGTTTGGCAGGTGCAGGTCATCAGGCTTGGTCGGCTAACCTCTACTCAACCATCGGCGATATGTTCCCTAAGAGCACCGTTGCTACCATCACTGGTATCGGTACCCTAGCAGGTGGTATTGGTTCAGCTATCATCAACTCTGGTTCTGGTAAGCTCTTCACCTACGCAGCTGAGCAAGGTTCTGCATTCAGCTTCATGGGCTTCGAGGGCAAACCAGCAGGTTTCATGATCGTTTTCTGCATCTGTGCAGTGGCTTACCTCATCGCATGGTCAATCATGAAGACCCTCGTTCCTAAGTATAAGAAGATCGAAGTCTAATCTCCGATTCGATTTATACAATCTTTAATGCGGGAAGTCAACACCTGAATCCAAGTGTTGACTTCCCGCATTAATTATATCAACACTTGGTTCCATGTGTTGATATCCTGCGTCATGGCATCCCTTCCACTGTACCGTGGAAAGGATGCCGCGGTCACGGAATGGATGTCTTGCAAGCATGTCATCCCTTCTTTGTTGAAAGAAGGGACGCCACGCTTGCGAATTGTCCTTTATTATTTCATCAACGTTTTTGCGTTTGCTAAAGCTTCCTTTGTGATGTTGCTACCACTCAGCATACGAGCCACCTCCTGCAGACGCTCGTCGGCTGAGAGGGGAGTGATGTGTGTGGTGGTAGTATCATCGTCATCGGCCTTGTAGACCTTGAAGTGCTGGTCGCCTTTGCCTGCTACCTGAGGGAGGTGTGTGATGGTGATGACCTGGAGGTGCTGCGAGAGTTCCTTCATGACTTCACCCATGCGGTCGGCGATATCGCCACTGACACCGGTGTCGATCTCGTCGAAGATGATGGTAGGGAGGGTGCGGGCAGAAGCGACTAACGATTTGATGCTGAGCATGAGGCGCGAGATTTCACCGCCTGAGGCCACTTCGCCAGCGGGTTTGAGTGGCTGGTTCTTGTTGGCGCTGAACATAAAGGCGATCTGGTCGACGCCAGAAGGGGAGAACTCACCTTTGACGCTGGAAAGCTCTGCGGCAAAGCGGACATTCGGCATGCCAAGGTAGCTGACTTTCTCGACGAGGGTCTGCTGGAGTGACGTTGCGGCTTTCTGGCGTGTGGCGGTGAGGGCGGCTGCACACTTGTTGGTCTGCGCGGTGAGCTGCTTGTTCTGTGCTTCGAGTTCGGCAATCTCCTCGTCGCTACCATCGATGTGCTGCATACGATCGAAGTACTCGTCGCGGAGTCGGATCAGCTCAGGCACGCTGTCCACGCCATGCTTTTTAAATAAGGAATAGAGCTGCGAGAGTCGCTCCTCGACCTGCTCGAAGCGCTGAGGATCGAAGTTGACATCCTCGGCTTTACCTTCTACATCGTCGGCAATATCCTTGAGGTCGATGAAGTCTGACTCCAGACGCTCGGCGATCTCGGCAATCTCCGGATAGATACGTGTCAGGTCATGCGCCTTGTGACTCAAGCTCTTGAGGGTCTGCACGAGGCTTTCCTCGCCATCCAGACCATTGAAAATCTCATAAAGTCCGCTCTTGATATCCTCGGCATGGCTGAGACGCTCCTGTTCGGCTTCGAGCTCTTCCTGCTCGTCTTCCTGCAGGTTGGCGTCATCGAGCTGCGAGAACTGATAGCGGATGTAGTCAGCCTCCTGCGCGTTCTTGGCCGCCTCTTCGCGCAACTGCTTGATGCGGCGACGCAGGGTCATGAGTTCGTTATAGACGGTGCGATACTGACCGAGCTCGTACTGGTTGTGTGCCAGCGCGTCGATGACTCCGAGCTGGAATGTGTCCTGACCTAACAACAGATTCTGATGCTGCGAGTGGATGTCGATCAGGGACTGGCCGAGCTCTTTGAGCATCTGCAGCTGCACGGGAATGTCGTTGACGAAAGCGCGACTTTTGCCGGTGGCATAGATCTCACGGCGGATGATGGTACTCTCAGCATCATACTCCAGATCATTCTCCTTGAAATATGGCTCCAAGCCGTACTGACTGATGTCGAAGCTGGCCTCGATGACACACTTCGTGGCACCGTTTCTGACCGACTTGGCATCGGCGCGCTGACCTAAGATCAGTCCTAAAGCTCCCATAATGATGGACTTACCTGCACCGGTTTCGCCAGTGATGACCGTGAGACCTTTGCCTGGATTGAACTCCAGGTGCTCGATAAGTGCGTAGTTTTCTATTGTTAGGGTGAGAAGCATAATTCTATTAATTAGGAATTAGGAGTGAGGAGTTAGGATTTATTAGAACTCCCAGCGGTAGGTAGGGAAGAGGTCGGACAATAGGTCGGAGATGCTCTTCTGCTCTTGGCGGGAAGTCTTGCTGTAGATATTCTTCAGCTCGTCCTGCTTGGCATTGACAAAGAGGGAGAGGAGAGGAGTCATCGGGTCGGAACTGCGGACGGTCTTGAGCGAAGGCAAGGCGTCGGTGATCTGCTTGCGACCTTTGTCAACGGCTTGTGCCATGGCGTCGAGGCCCTGACGGTGGTAGGTGTACCAGAGGGAGCGGTAGTCCTGCTGGCCCTGTTCAAGCAACGCGCTGATCAAGGCGTGGCGATTGGTCTTCGAGTCGAACGCCTTCCAGCCGCGGCTGTCGGCATTCTGCATCTGACTGACGATGTTCTCGCACTTGCGCAGATAAGTCTCTCCGCCATTAGGAGCGAAGGATTCAAAGTCGAGGCCGAGGATCAGGTAGCAGTAGTATGCTACCGTGGCAATCATCTCATTGTCAAGTGCAAACTCATTATACGTGAGGTTCTGACCTTCCTGATAGGGGAGTGTCACCTCGTCGTCGCGCCAGTTGATGAGGATGGTCTGGTAGGAGGAGTTGTAGACCGGACGGCGGGCCTGGACGGTAATCGAGGCTTTATAGATGTCGGTCGAAGCTATCTCATTGATCGTCAAGGCAAAAGTGCACTGGATGCGTTCGTTGCGAGCGAACTGCGCGCCCGTCCATTGCTGACCGTTGATAAATTCCTCTAGTCCGGTGCGAAGCGTCTCGAAGCGATTACGGAAGGAAGCCTCGATCTGCTGTGTGTTGATGGTGACGGTGGCAGACAACTCCTGTGCACAAGCCTTCTGCGGGCCTATGCTACCGAAGAGAAATGAGAATAGGGGCATCAGCCAAAGCCATGCCCCTACAATCATCCTATGTCTTTGAATGCCTGTCATCTAGTGTTATTTCGAAGTCAGCATGGAGAAGCGGATATTGGTCAGCACCGCCTTGGTAGAGCGCGCGAACTCTCCGTTCATCATCCAGGTATAGTAAGTTGGTTCCGTGGTGAGGACTTCGGTCACTGGACGACCCTTGTGCTTGCCGAAGTTGAAGCAAGGACGGTTCTTGTCGTCGTAGACGAAGGTTCCCATCGGATCGACGTTGCGATTCATGCGGGTATACTCCTGCAGCCAAGCCACATCGTTCTGGAGAGGATCCTTCTCATCGTCCTGATACTTATCGAGCTGCGCCTGGAGCACCTCATAGGTGGCACGGATATCTGCGTCGGCCGAGTGTGCATCCTCCAGATTCTTACCGCAGTAGAACTTATAAGCTGCGATGAGCGTGCGAGGCTCCTTCTTATAAAAGATGTTCTGTACGTCAACAAACTTGCAGTTCGAAATATCGAAGTTGGCACCTGCACGGAGGAACTCCTCGATGAGCAATGGCACGTCGAAGCGATTAGAGTTGTAGCCTGCAATGTCGCAACCACCAAACTCCTGTACGAGCTTGCTTGACATCTGCTTGAAGGTCGGCTTGTCGGCCACCATATCGTCGGTGATGTGGTGGATGGCAGATGACTCCTCAGGGATGTGCATCTCCGGGTTGATGAGGTAGTTGCCAGTGATCTCCTCGCCATTTGGCATTACCTTGATGTAGGCGAGCTGCACGATGCGATCGTTCATCACGCTCGTGCCGGTGGTCTCCAGATCGAAGAAGATCAGAGGCTTTCGTAAGTTCAGTTTCATATTGTTTAGAAGTCAGTCAGCATCATTGGCATGATGAGCATCAACAGATCCTCATTCTCATTGTTCTGTACTGGGGTTACCAGACCAGCGCGAGCTGCATCGCTGAGGAGCATGTCAATCTCCTGTGAACTCATGACGTTGAGAATCTCGATGAGGAAGTTAGCGCGGAAGCCGATGCTGAGGCTTGGGCCTGTGTATGAGCATGGAACGGTCTCAGTGCCTGAGGTTGAGAAGTCGACGTCCTGAGCTGAGATAGTCATGCTCTCTGGGTTGATGACGAACTTGACCTGGTTGGTAGCAGAGTTAGAGAAGACTGCGATACGACGGAGTACGCTGAGGAACGACTGGCGGTCGATGGTCAGTCGGTTGGTGTTGTTCTTAGGAATGACGGCCTCATAGCGTGGATAACGGCCCTCGATCTGGCGGCAGCTGAGCTGGAAGTTGCCGAGGTCAAAGCGGACACTCTTGCTGTCGAAGCTGATGTCGCACTTCTCAGTGTCCTTGCTGATGATACCCTTGAGGAGGGTAGCAGGCTTCTTTGGAAGGATAAATGCTCCCTCGAAATCGGTAGTGACAGAGGTGTTGATGAGACGTACGAGCTTCTTCGAGTCGCTGGCTACGAATACGACGCGATCGGTCTTGATGTCGAAGTAGACACCGTTCATCACAGGACGAAGATCGTCCTCGGCAGTAGCGAAGAGAGTACAGGTCACGCCATTGAGCAGACCCTGAGGATTCATCTCGAAGCGCTTAGCGTCGGCCTCAAGCTCCTTGAGTACAGGATAGGCTGCAGCATCGCCGCCGATGAAGTTGTACTTGCCATTAGAGTAGCTGACGACAACCTCGTAGTTGCCATTGTCTACCTCAATGCGGAGCTGCTGCTGTGGCATCTCCTTGAGAGGATCGATGATGGTCTTGGCAGGAACGACGAACTTACCCTGACCCTCACCATTCTGGATGTCGATGGTGGTGATAAGAGTAGAATCTCCGTCACTGGCAGTTACGGTCAGCACATTCTCACCGACCTCAAAGAGGAAGTTCTCGAGGATTGGCAAGGTGTTTTTGCTTGATAGTACGCGGCTAATGGCGTTAAGGCGGCTCATGAGATCTGAGCTGAGTACTTCGAATTTCATACTTATAAGGACATTTAAAAAATAGGATCTAATAATTAACGGGCAAATATCAGCATTTCTATTGAAAATACCAAATATTTGCCCGAAAAAATACTATTTTTGTTGATAACTGAGCCGTAAGTTGATAACTTAGCGATTCTCAGGTCAGATGCGGCTCAAAATCTCCTTGAGGTAAGGATAGAAACGACCGACAGATTCGATGTTGAGACGCTCGTCAGGAGAGTGTACACCCTCCATGGTAGGGCCGATGCTGACCATGTCCATGTAAGGATACTTGGTGAGGAAGAGACCGGTCTCAAGACCTGCGTGGATAGCGGTGATCTCTGGCTCGCTCTTGAAGACGTCACGATAAGCTTGCTGGCAGACCTTCATGATTGGAGACTCGATATTTGGCTTCCAGCCTGGGTAGCTGCTGCGGTGAACGACCTCAGCACCTGCCAGCTTGAAGCAGGTCTCGACCTGTAGACCAGCATCGAGCTTGGCGCTCTCAACGCTTGAACGCTGGCTGGTAGCAATCTGGATCTCATTGTCGCCAACCATCTTAACGCTGGCGAGGTTAGTCGAAGTCTCAACGAGGCCTGGCATTGAGCGGCTCATGCCGAGTACGCCGTGAGGAGTACCCTCTACTGCCATCAATACCTGCTTGGCAACAGCTGGCTCGATGATGATTGCTGGGGTGTCGACAGTTTCGATATTCATCTTGAAGCCCTTCTCGATGTCGCCTACTTCGCCCTCAATCACAGCAACATACTTGTTGAGGTCAGCAACGAGCTGATCCTTGGCGCTCATAGGAAGACCGATCACAGCGTAAGCCTCACGGGCAATAGCGTTGCGGAGGTTACCGCCGTCGATCTTGGCAATGACGATCTCTGGCTGGCTGAGCAGGAAGCGGCAGAGCACCTTGTTGGCATTGGCATGGCCGAGGTGGATATCGCCACCTGAGTGACCACCGAGCAGACCGCTCACGCTAACCTTGCAGTAGTAGAGATTCTTAGGAGCCTCTTCTGCCTTATACTTCCAGGTTGCAAGGGTGTCAAGACCGCCTGCACAACCGATGAAGATCTGGTTCTCAGTCTCAGAATCGAGGTTGATAAGGATCTTGCCGGTCATGAAGCCCTCCTTTATATTATTAGCACCGGTCATGCCAGTCTCCTCGTCGTAGGTGCAAAGCACCTCCAGAGGTCCGTGCTCAAAGCTGTCGTCGGTCAATGCAGCGAGGCCCATGGCTACGCCGATACCGTTGTCTGCGCCGAGGGTAGTACCATTGGCAGTTACCCAACCGTTTACGATCATGGTCTCGATAGGATCCTTCTCGAAGTCGTGTGTGATATTTGAGTTCTTCTCACAGACCATGTCGATATGGCCCTGCATGACGATGGTTTCACGGTCCTCACGGCCTGGGGTAGCAGGCTTGCGGAGCAGGAGGTTACCGGTCTCGTCAACGTGACACTCAATGTTGTTTTTCTTGGCGAAATCTACCAGCCATGCACGGATCTGCTCCTCCTTCTTACTAGGACGAGGCACTTTGGTGATGGCATCGAAGATCTCCCATACGATTTTTGGTTCAAGATTCTTGATTTCCATAGTTCTTTTTATTGATTTGAGTAATAATAATTGTTAAATTCTTTCAACTTATCTGCTTATTTCTTAAAAACCCTTTTCGCGTAGGCGCATTGATTGATAAAATCATTATCTTTGCACCGCAATTTGCGCGACGTGGGAAGAAGCTGCATTGGCTTACAACGCTTTTGCGCTGCAAAGATACAAAAAATGTGGCAAACAATTCTAATTTCAGTTGGAATTTTGGTAATATCTTTTGTTTTTTTAGCAATTAAGATATTATTTGTGAAAAATGGTTCTTTCCCGAAGACGCATGTCAGCCAATCCAAGGCCATGCGTGACCGAGGAATCCACTGCGTTCAGTCGCAGGACTTTGAGGAGCGACACCACAAAGGTCTTTATGGCTGAAACGAACTGAGGAGAATGCTTCTCTCGTAATATAAGAAAATATTAAAATCTAAATATGAAGAAAATCTTTACTTTGGCTTCTGCACTTCTTTTGTCAGGAGCTCTGATGGGAGGTCTTACCTCTTGTGGAAACAATCAGAATGGTCAGGCTGCTCCAGCAGCAGGTGGCGACTCATGTGGTATGGCTATCGCTTATGTCAATGTCGATTCGCTCCTCACCAATTATGATTTTGCTAAGGACCTTAATGAAGCTCTTATCAAGAAGACCGAGGACGCTCGTGCAAACTTCAATTCTCAGGCTCAGAATTTTGAGCGTGACTACAACGAGTTCCAGCGTAAGCTTCAGACTAATGCATTCCTCAACGAGCAGCGTGCTCAGAGCGAGGCTACTCGTCTTGAGAACAAGAAGAACCAGCTTGATCAGCTCAATGCCAAGCTTCAGCAGGAGCTTGCTCAGGAGCAGCTCGATATGAATACTCGTCTTAATGACACCATTCAGAATTTCCTCAAGGAGTACAATGCCGTTAAGAAGTATCAGTTCATCTTCAGCAATACTCTCAACGATAACATCCTCATCGCACAGCCACAGTATGATATCACTGGTGAGGTGCTTCAGATGTTGAACGATCGTTACGCTAAGACAAAGTAAAACGTATTACATTATATATAATATAATAGGAGTTAGCTTCGAAAAGCTAGCTCCTATTTTTTCATTATTATGGTTGTCCAAATATTTCTGTCCTTTTATAAGTGAAATGCTGTTAGAAGCATTTGATGCGGCAGAGAATACCTGCCTCAATGCGGTTGACAGATTGATCTGGAATACCGCATTTCTTTGAGTAGTCATAATACTGCCCCTGATAATTGAGAGTATATCGCACCTTGTAATCAGGATTCGGAACATACTCAATACCAGCTAAATAATTATAGTGTTTTCGGAAGCCATCGAGTTTCTTGTTTGATCCGCAGCTTGCGGTCTGGTACATTCCTTCTGCCCAAAGAATGAGGTGCTTACCAATCTTTATATCGGTGCGAGCCACAAGTCCATGGTAGGTCAGATCCGTGAGATAGGCCTGATTGGAGCGTAGGTGTTTATTTGCTTCAATGCTGCAGAATCGCATGAAGTCAAAGTCGTCGTGTTCAAACGCATAATCGAGGAATACGCGTCCCCATTTGCCATTGATACTCTGTCCGAGAACCATAACTGTTGAACCATTATCTTTGGCCAAAGAACGATATAGCACATTACACTTCGTGCGATAGAATCCTTCTGCAAATTGTCCGCTCCAATGAGCTACATAAGTCAATGGAGACTTGGATTTGTAAATCTCTTGTTTTTCAATTCCCTCATATTCTGCATATAGGTTGCCATTTAGTGCATTCGTTATCTGAGCTACGAATGTATGATTCTTGATAGGCGTCCATGTTAATGCAATTCCAAGCTTGCTGCCATCTGCATAATCACTAATATCTGAGGCCTGATAGACATAGATAGCGTTCTGATCGAACTCAAAACCACCAAAATACTGTCCCATTTTTCCAACCGAGATAAGCCATTGAGGGGATGGGCGATAGCCTATCATGGCATAATCTGTGGCTTTGGCAAGACCGTCGTCTGTAGCATTTGTCGCTTTGTTGAGTCGCTGACGTATACGATAATAGATTTTGTCTCCGATTTGTCCCTTTACCTCAAGACGGAGGTTCTTTGCTTGGAAATTGGTACTGAACTCGTCATTTCCATAGGATTGCTCTGTATGGAGATTGCCATTAAAATTGACATAGACGTTAAAGGACTTGAACTTCTGTTCGATGTTGGTTACGCGCTCTGCTAGGCTCATGGTTGTGTCATCGGCTTCACCGAATCCAAGTTCACCCTGAGCTTGTAGCGATAATGGCAGTAGTAGTAATCCTATTAGTAGAAGAAAACGAAAAATTGGAGATTTCATACTTTCAGGTAGTTAAATGATAATAGGTGCCAGATTCTGACACCTATTATATATATAAGACAATTATTATGTCTTATGAGAGTTGTGAATTAGCCCTTGATAGCAGCTACGCCTGGGAGTACCTTACCCTCGATAGCCTCAAGGAGAGCACCACCACCAGTAGAGATGTAAGAAACCTTGTCGGTCAAACCGAACTTGGTGCAGCAAGCTACAGAGTCACCACCACCGATGAGTGAGAATGCGCCGTTAGCGGTAGCCTCAGCGATAGCGTCACCGATAGCCTTTGAACCAGCGGTGAAGTCGTCGCACTCGAATACACCTGCAGGACCGTTCCAGAGAATGGTCTTAGCATCCTTGAGAGCAGCAGCGAAGTTAGCCTGAGCAGCAGGACCTGCGTCAAGACCCTCCATACCAGCAGGAATAGCGTTTGAAGGATAAACCTCAATCTTAGCACCCTCCTTAACAGTCATGATACCGAAGTCAAGGCCGTCGCAGCAAACTGCATCTGGAGCCATAACGAGCTCTACGCCATTCTTCTTAGCGAGCTCCTCAACGCCGAGAGCAACCTCGAGCTTGTCCATCTCAACGATTGAACCCCCGACCTCGCCACCGTGAGCCTTAGCGAAGGTGTAGGTCATACCACCACAGAGGATGAGCTTGTCAACCTTGCCGAGGAGGTTCTCGATGATACCAATCTTAGAAGATACCTTCGAACCACCCATGATAGCTACGAATGGGCGCTTGATGTTGTTGAGAACGTTGTCAACAGCCTTTACCTCCTTCTCCATGAGGAGACCGAGCATCTTGTTGTTGTC
>JAZUDJ010000005.1:0-48285 GCA_045639585.1 Bacteroidales bacterium | reverse complement strand
ATTGTCCCGACGAAAGTCTGGCATTACAAAATAAAACATTACAACTATGGCAAAGACACCAGTTACACTGCAGGTTGCAGATTACGTAGATAGAGAGGTATTGGCAGTAAATTACGAGTTCACCCAGGCTACCGATATTGAAGGCCAGCTCGCAGGCATCCCACGTGGCGGTTACATCAACATCCGCGTCAAGGCTTTGAACGACGGCAACAACCAGCTGCTCGCCTGGCTGCTTGATCCAACTCTCGCTAAGGACGTGAAGATCGTGTTCCAGAAGACCACCGACGGCAGCGACATGAAGACCATCGAGGCAAGTGGTTGCTACTGCGTTGATTACCACGAGTGCTGGGAGGAAGGTCAGCAGCACTATGAGGAGATCCGCATCACCTGCCAGAACATCAAGAACGGTCCTGTTCAGTACGAGAACGAATGGGCATAAATCCTTTCAATAGGCAATAAACTCGAATAGACCGAGGGTAGCCCTCGGTCTATTTGTACAAAATGAACCATATTCTGTTAAAAACAGAAAAAAAGTGCCCCTAAGAATTGTTTTTTGGGCATTTATATTTCATTTGTTATTTTTTTTTCTTATCTTTGCCTCAAAAATTCTCACAAAAGCAAACGATAATACAACTAACCTGAAAAATAATATGGAAAAGCTTTTGGCAATTGCTAATTCCTACGCCGAAGAGTTCTGTAGCGATGCTATCCATCCTGCGCACCTTTTCAAGGCCATCCTGCACAAGGAGATTGGCCTGATTGACTTCATTGAGAAGGAGCTTGATAAGGATTACTACTATCTGCTCGACTGGGCCGACGTACAGGTACAATTAGCGCCTCGCTCGGCTCGTCCAAAGCGCGACCTTGAGTTCTGCGCAGAGTCAGAAGCGGTAGAGAAAGAGGCAGAGAACTATCGCGCCAAGTTCGGCTTAGAAGAAGTCGATGCCGTATGCTGGCTCGCTTCGCTCGTTACGCCAGGAGTGGGCTTTAGCTTTGATGAATTGAAGACTTTGCCACTCACTCCTGCAGAGATTGCTGCCGTAAAGGGCACCGCCAAGGGAACTGCTAAGGTAGAGGCATACCCTACACATCCAGCAGAGACCAAGAAGGCTACCGGTACTGGCGCTATCGCCAAATATTGTGTCAACAAGATTGCTGAGGCAGCCGATGGCAAACTCGGCACCGTCATCGGATTCGCTGACGAGACACAGACCATCTGTGAGATCATGGGCCGTATGACCAAGGCCAACCTCCTCATCGTAGGAGAGGCTGGTGTCGGCAAGACCTCGTTGGTCAACTCTTTCGTGAAGCGTGTGCAGAGCGGAGAGGTGCCTGCTTTCTTGCAAGGAACTGGCATCTATGAGATCGACCTGGCAGCTATCGGTGCAGATGCGCAGTATAAAGGCGAGATTGATGACCGCTTCAAGAACGTCTTCAATGAGATCGCAGACATGGGCAATGCCATCCTAGTCATTGAGTCGATCGACAAAGTCTTCGATAAGCAGGGAGCACTTTATGGAGCAGCCACCATCTTGAAGTCGGAGCTCAGCAAGTGTAATCTTCGCTTGCTCTGCACTTCGAGCATCGAAGGTTTCACCAAGAATATTGAGACCGATAAGGAGATGCTCAACAAACTTGAGAAGCTCACCGTCAATGCACCAGACGACAACCTTTGCATGGACATTCTCAAAGGCGTGATGCCAATGTATGAAGAGTTCCACGCTATCAGCGTCCCTGAGGAGTCGATGACAGAGTCCATCCGTCTGGCTAAGCGTTATCTCACCGAGCGTGCGCTTCCAGATTCTGCCTTGGGCTTGCTCGACCGCACTTTGGCTCATAAGAAGTCAGTTGTAGCGGCTCCTGCCGAAGGCGAGGAGAAGCCTTCGCTCAGCATGGAAGACCTCTGCGCAGTCATCGCACAGCAGACGGGTGTCCCAATGGGTAAGGTCCAGACACAGGAGCGTGATCGCCTCCTGGGTGCCGAAGAGACCATGAAGCAGCGCGTCATTGGTCAGGATCATGCCGTTAAGAAGGTGCTCGATTCTGTTTTCGAGTCACGTTCAGGCCTTAATAAGAAGGGACAGCCAATGGGTTCGTTCTTCTTCCTGGGCCCTACTGGTACAGGTAAGACCGAGCTGGCCAAGACCCTTGCCACCTTCCTTTTCGGCAACGAGTCATCGCTGATCCGTTTCGATATGTCAGAATTCAAGGAGGAGCATTCTGTGGCATTGCTCTACGGCGCACCTCCGGGCTATGTAGGTTATGAAGAGGGCGGTTTGCTTGTCAATAAGATCCGTCAGCAGCCTTATTCTGTTGTCTTGTTCGATGAGATCGAGAAGGCGCATAAGTCTGTTTTTGACCTCTTCCTTCAGATTCTCGATGAGGGTAAGCTCCATGACCGTCTGGGCCGTGTAGGAGATTTCTCAAATGCATTGATCCTCTTCACCTCCAATATCGGCAGTCAGTTTATCAGCAAGACATTCCAGGAAGGCCGTATCCCTGAGAACTCAGAGATGATGGATATCATGCAGGACTACTTCCGTCCGGAGTTCCTGGCTCGTCTCACCGAGATCGTTCCATTCTCTCCAATTACAGAGGAGACCGTAGCTAAGATCTTCAGCGTACACCTGAAGGGTCTTGTGAAGCTGCTTGAGGAGCAGGATATGCATCTTGAAATGACCGACGAGGTGCTTCGTAAGATTGCCATGAAGGGCTTCAATCCTGCTTATGGTGCACGTCCGATTATCGGCAATATCCGCAAGGACTTGCGTCAGCCACTCTCAAAGATGATTATTTCTGGCAAGGTTAAGGCTGGTGATACCATCGTGGTTACCGTCGATGAGAACAGCACACCGCAGTTCGAAGTCAAAAACAAGTGAGGCGTGAGGCGTTAGGCCCTCGCCACCGGTAAATAGAGATTATACATTATTAATATATAAGAAATCATAAAAAAATTACAACTATGGCATTGAAAGAGAATTTCATTTCAATGGCTCCAGATGAGGAGTCTAGCGCAAAGGTCACTCTTCTTGACCAGAACAAGACTTTGATGATGGATCAGTACACCGCTGATGCAGAGCCAGGCAATCCTGAACTCGTGGAGGATATCCAGAACATTAACGATGCATTTGATCACTTCAAGCCAAAAGTAGAAGTCAGCTTCACTGACGAAGAAGGTGGCTGCGTTGACGAGACATTGAAGTTTACCGAGCTTCGCGACTTCGAGGCTGATGGTGGTAAGGGTCGCCTTGTTCAGAACAGCGCTTTCCTTTCGGGCACCAAGGCTAAGATCGATGTCAACACCAAGATCCGCAAGAGCATCGAGCAGAACCGTAAGCTCCGTGATATCCTTAAGGATGAGAGCTCACGTGCAGAGCTCAAGGAGATGCTTCAGGCAATGTTGGCAGAGATTGAAGGTTAATTGATAATTCATAATTGATAATTCATAATTAATAATATGGCAGAAACAGAAATGCAGAAGGCTACTGCCGGTCAGGCAGGCGCTGCAGCAGAAGGTTTACAGGAAAAGCAGGGTGCTAAGGATGTGTCAAAGCTCTTGGCCTCATTTGGCGGCTTCAACGCTGTCCGTGGCTTCCTCCCAGATACAGATAACTTGAATCCTGCACGTAAGGCTGCAAAGGCTGTGTTCCTTTCAGACAAGCGTTTTGCTGACAAGCGTGCTCAGCTCGCTAAGGACCTCCAGGCATGGATTGAGCTCCTCGATGAGGGTCACGACTCAGCTACCGCTTTCGTAGATGCTTGCAAGGCTAAGGAAGAGAAGTACACCGGCGTATTGAAGCAGGGTATTACAGATGCACTCTATGCTACTCAGAACCTCGAGCGTTCTTATCGTGCTCTCGACAACTTCTTCAAGACCTGTGGTACTGACAAGGTTAAGAACCTCCGCCTCATCAACGTCTATAAGGATGATATCGCTGATGCCGATTCAGGCTTCCTCGGCGAGATCAACAACCTGCTCCGCAATGGTTTCGACCGCCTGTCGCTCAAGGATGCTTACTCATTGATGGTTATCCCTGGCAATGTCTTCCAGGACAAGGCTTCGCTCCTTCAGTGGGCTAAGGTAGCCTTTAAGTATAAGGTCATGATGATCACCGACCATGCTGACGAGTACAGCTTCGATGACATGCAGGCTAATACTGAGATGTATAAGGACAGTGACCCAGAGCTTATGAACGTCATTATGACCGCTAACTGGATCGTAGGTCGTGAGGCAGAGAAGATGTCTTCAGACGAGGAAGATCAGAAGGCCTTCTACGTTTATCCTTCAGGTGCTCTTGCAGGTAAGCTCTATGACGAGACCGCCAACATGGCACAGGGTGCAGGTGGTAAGAAGTATGGTACCCTCGACGGTGTGAAGGGCGTGAAGCTCGATCTCCTCAAGAGCGAGATCGCTGCACTCATGGACAACCAGGTGGTTCCTATGGTCTATAGCGAGGGCCGTGTAATGGCATTCAACAACTCTACCCTCTACAATGGTGACCTCACCGCCATGAAGGAGTATCCTATCGTACGCGTATTTGACTGGGTCAAGAAGGTGCTCATGAACTATGTACATGAGGTCGCTCTTGAGAACTGGGATCCATACAACTCTCCAAAGAACCTCAAGGAGAAGATCCAGGCCTTCCTCAACCAGTTCAAGGGTTATGGCAATCTCTTCCAGAGCTATGAGATCGGCAATCCTAAGCAGGATCCTGAGACCAAGAATATCTCTGTAGATATCAGCTTGACTCCATTCTATGCTGCTAAGAACTTTGTGATCAAGGTTGCAGCAAGCAAGTCTGAAAAGTCTGCCGAATAATATAATCCTTTGAACCTTCCAAAGTGGTCCCTGAACCCCTTAGTATTAGTTATTGTCCCCCTTTAGGGGGACTAATAACAATACTAGGGTATGAAGGACCACTTTGGAAAACTTAATAAAACCATAGACGCGTACCAGGCTATGGCTTCGTAAAAGTGTAGAGCCATAGACGCGTACCAGGTTATGGTTTCGTGCAAATGTAGAGCCATAGACGCGTACCAGGTTATGGCTTCGTGCAAGTGTAAAACCATAGATGCGTACCAGGTTATGGTTATTCTTTAGCAGAAAGACATAATACAATATTTTTTTAAGCTATGAAATTTCTGGCAAGCCTTCAATTTGGTGACAACACGGTTGGTTACTACGCTAAGCAATATGGCGTAGTGAATTTCAAGTGTCGTTTCAATCGCGAGTTCGATGGATTCCAACCCGCCACAGTAGCCTATTGTGAGCGAATCACACTGACAGTCATCGCTCCGGGTAAGCAGGATCTGACCCTATATGAATGGTTTACCAGCGGCGGAGTGCTCAATGGCAGCATCGTGTTTGATGCTACATTTGGAGCTAATGCCGATCAGGATGAGACTCGTGTGCTGACTTTCGAAGAAGCACATTGCTTCAGTTTAAGTGAACATTATGATATAGATCTCCCCGAGAGGAGACTTCTCGTACTTGAGTTTGACGCCGAGATTATCAATTATAATAACCAGACATTCAAGCATCTATTATGAACTACTCTAACAACGTAAAAGTACTCATGGTGACTGAGATCGCCTTAGAGCGCCAGTATCAGTTCTCTCGCAGCAAGTGTCTGGAAGTGCAGCAATTTGACTATCAACTGCGCCGCACTCGGAACGAATCGCTGAAGACCGTAGGCGGCACAATACAGCCAACGCTGGTTTTTACATTGCGCCTTACCTCTTTCTTGAATGCAGAAATCTTTTATGATCATCTGAAGAAGAGAGAACCATTTGGATATACGTTCCTTTTCAATGCCACCTTCAATCCCGAGACGAATATGCTCGATCATGCTGATGACGAGATGCTCGTCCGTGGCTATGTTGTCGATGTCCAGGAAGAGTTCAATGCCCGTCGTTCTGATAAAAAACATCTGGCGTTGATTACCGTGGAACTTAAGCTCACCACCATTACCTATGTAGGTGAAGGCCGCGAACTTGAGCATCGCATATCTAATACAGTTGATTACTAATTAAGTCATGCACAGATAAAAGGTAAAAATTATGGCAACCTCAAATACAAACACAACCAGAAATTTTTTACGACAAATTGTCTTTGATAATCTCTTTACTGCTGAAGAAAAGAAGAACTTTGTCCTTAATAGTGGAGTTTCGGTATGCACTATCGGAACAGTGAAATGTAGTGCTACACTCTATGAGATCGTATTTGCTAATGAGATGTATAGTCCGTCTCACCTGACTGTCAAATTCAATCTTGTACCCGATGGTGAGAATTTGCCTTCTTATCAGGATATAGTGAAATACTTCTTGAAGGAAAAGGTGTCCATACAGCGCGGTGACAACAATCCAGATAACCCTAAATACGAAACTATTGACACTAATTATTATGTGCATGAGGTACGCCCTACGTATGTCAATGCCGGCATCAGCACTAAAGACGATAAAGAAAAAAAGAAGGTTGTTCTGTATCTTGACATCTTTAGTGCGGATAAGCTGCTGACGCTCGATAAATATTCTAAGTCTTACGTCGACAAGAGTTTATTCGGTGATATTATTAGTAAAGAAGTAGAATCCCTTACAAATGAAATAGGATTCTCTTTCCCTGCCCAGGACTATAGTTCACGCTTGAAATATGGAGAAGTTAAGACAGAGATCAAGCATCCTTATCTGGTACAATACAATGAGTCTTTTTATGATTTCTTGATCCGTACAGCCAACCGTACGGGAGAGTTCTTATATTTCACTGATGGTCATTTGACCCTTGGTGTCAAGACTGATACTGTTAATAAGGTAGAAAACTATAATTCGTTAGCCGTAGAAAGTCGTAATAACAGCGTACTTTCCACTACGGGAATTAGCCGAAACTATTCGTTATCTTTTAAAGATAAAGGTGAAAAGCACGAAAAGAGCTCAGGGGTCCGTCGTTATACCCAACCGACCTCGAATGACGACTATTTGGTGGTTTATGAAAAGGATGAATTCGATTCATTTGGGGAAGAATATAATCCTAAAATTACATTGCCTGCAGGAGCATTTAAAACTTTGCTCACGACTTCTACTATTGGCGCTTTTGTGAAAGCAATGTTGGTGGATTCAGTGCTCATTGAGGGGGGGAAAGCGTTAGAGAACGTTTCTGATGTTAATAAATCCTATAACGAAAAAGTATTTAAAACAAAAGACTTAGACGCAATTGGTGAACACGCAAAGACTGTTTTCTCTGGTACTTATCTTGATAGCAACGCTGCTGCGATAGACAAATGGGATGTCAATGCCAATGCAGACTTCTATAATAAGATCGATGAGTGTGAGAAGAAGATGGGAAGTCGCACCATAACGCTCACTCTTAAAGGTGATGATGTTACCAATTATCAGGTCGGTCAGCTCATAGAGGTTGAAGGGGCAAAATATGTAGTCACTCATGTTAATTATAGTGAGGTTTTCGATGGCCGTAGTTTGCGAGAAGAGTATGTTATTAAAGCATTGCCATTGCTGAACGTTAAGGTCGATGCAAGTACTCATAAGTTGGTGCTTTTGTTGACTGATGAGAGTTCAACTTCGGAACAGAATTTTTTGATCTGCTGTCCTGCTGCTTTGCCCGAAGAAAAACGCATTCGAAAAGCCGCTTCACAGACAGCATGGGTGGTGGATAGTGATGATCCGAAATATCTTGGTCGCGTTCGTATTCGCTATGCATGGGATGCAACAGAAGACGTATCTCCTTGGATTCGTCAGGCGGAGCCGGCTGCTGGAAAGGGCGGAGGTGTCAACTTCCGTCTTTATGAAGATGATGAAGTCATGATCGGCTATGAGAATGACAATATTGAACAGCCGTATATCATTGGTGCGCTCTATCATGGTAAGGACGATGGTATCGATAATAGAGTCCCTGTTGGTAGAAATAAAAAAGCGCAGAATACACATGTGATCAGAACCCGGAGTGGCCATCAGATGGTTATTTCCGAGAAGAAAAACTTTGTCACGTTCATGGCTAATATGAATCCAACGCTTAAATATGTGAATTTGTTTACGGATTGGATTAAAGATTTTTTTAATAATACGAAAGTTGGTTCAGAATTAGCAGGTGGATTCCAGTTTAACGACAAGTATGGCATTTATAATGTGACCATGTCAACAGATCAACGTCTGATTTCTATTGCGTCACCTTTAGGAAATATCAAACTCAGCGCTTTTTCTGGAATTTCCATTTCTGCACCTCGTGGAGACATCTCTATTGTGGGTAAGAATGTTTCTATAAAAGCAGCGAATAAACTGACTTTAGAGTCTGGCGAAAATGCAAAGCTTCCAGGTAATAAAATATTTAATGAAGGCATAAGCAAAATCGGACAAGATCTTCTTTCGTCAACCGTTGATTTCTTGGCTTCTGCAGTAGATTTGAGTGTGCTAAGACATACAATCGAGGTCTTTTCGCGTCCAGTCGATGGAACCTTGCAGATCAAATCTAATCGCTATCTTTTGCTCGAGGCGGGCAAAGGTAATGCCTTGATTCCAAGGGATGGCTTTCAGGATGATAATGTAACCCTCGAAAATAAGGACAAACAAGGTAGCTTCGAAAAATATTACGGTAGCCGTAATAAGACTAAAAAGATAGTGAGTCACATTAATTTTATCACAGAACTTATTATTGGAGAATCTGTGTCTTATAGACCCCTTATAACTAAATTGAAAACAGCCAAAGATTATTTTATATTTAGTCATCCTTATTTGGATCAAGGTACAGTTAAAACTTCTGATGATTGTTATCGCACATTGTGTAATCATTTGACTGAGAGAAATTTCGATAAACGATGGTTGCGCGGTGATGCTGATGCCCCAGACGGTTCCTTTGATCAGTTTTGTGAAAGTTATGCTGAACCATTATTCAACGCTATGAAGGCGTTAAAACAAGCTCTTGATAATAGACCCACTAAGAAAAAGAGCCATTGGACATCTTTTACTGGGTGGTTTATGGACTTAGAATTTGGCAAGGCATTGACGAAAGCAGAGGAAAAATACAGAAATCTTACGCAAAATATATATGTTATGCCAAGAGATCATGCAGATATTGATATAAAAAAGCAAGCATGGGATGATATAATAAGTCAGAGAGTTATTTCATCGGTAGTTTTTGAGTATTTGAAATCATTGCGTGATAACGGCCCAGTTAAAATCCTAAAACAATCTGGTGGAAATACGATTGATGTTCCAGAAGACGATAATGCTTGGATTGGTTTCCTAAAACAATTAAGCTACGCAAAGGCTGAAGATAGTGTGTTTGGTAATCTTTTTGCAGATAATATCGAGAAAAAGTTTTGGAAAAATTTTGCTTTCTGGGATAATGCCAAAGAGAATTTTAATTGGGGCAATGATCGTGCAAGCTGTGGTAGAGTCTTATTGTCTGATCAAGACAAAACCTATTATTTTAACGAAGACGGACAGATCACACCTTCTTTGAATCCAACTATAACGGAAGTTTTACGTGCTGTTGAAACTGCCTTAAAAAAAGAAAATGATCGTTTTAGATTATTTAACGATAACGGTACATTTGTAAATATTGGAGTGTAAGCATGAGTCTTTTATCAAATATACAAGAAACACTGAAGACGCTGAATGATTGTGTCGAAAAGAGTGCGGATGAGATTCGTAGAGCCAAGGCTGACGTACAGGTGATCCGACAGGAGTATTTTAAGGAGGAAGGTTCTACCCGATATATACGCAGTGACCATCGCATTATTCTTTCTGCCCCAGAAATTTTAATCGGTGATCTTGATAATCATGGCGATTTGAATACTGCTTTCGGAAATTCTGTAGTCATACTGCGCGGAAATCAAGTAGGACTTGAGGGTGTCGGCAATGCGGGTGAGGGCTTCGGTTCGGTAATTACCCGGGCTTCTTCTATCCGCCAGATTGCCGTAGATCCAGGTGCTGATGGCAAGGAGAATGTGGTTATGCCAATCTCCGAAATTGTATCTAAGGCCCGCTGTGTCGCTCTGGACAGTGAGAATGCTCCGTCAGATGTTTTCGCGCGAAATGCCCGTACAGCAGTCGGTGTTTCGATTGCGTCAGATTCGGGAGTCTCTATCTCTGCAAATAAGTCGGTGGAGGGAGATATTCAGGTAATTGATCGTAAGATTAAAGCGCTGGAGAAAGCAAAGGACAATTGTAAAAAAACATTGTCTGAGCACAAATCGGATCTTGAAAACTACAGTAAAGAACTACAGAAAGTACTTGATAAGGATGATAAGGTGCCAGCTGATGATTACGAACTGCGAGCTGATCTTCACTCACAGTATTCTATTACCGCTGCACTTGAGTATTATTTGCCACTCATCCAGTCTTCTTTTGATTTGTATTATTCTAATCTTTCTTCATTGGCAGAGATTAATAGAACTCTCAAAGGCTTGAAGGAGACTAAAGATGAAGTCAATAAGAAAAAGGGTGATTTTAAGACAAAGCCGAATGGGAACGGTATCGTTATCGCTTCTGAGAGCATTAACCTCATTTCCAGAGATGGTGATGGTAACATCCGTGCTGATGAAGGATCTCAGATTCATCTGCAGGCACAGAATATCACCCTTGAGAGCAAGGATGCCAAGGGTGCGCTCGATCCGAAGAGTCACGTCAAGGTGGCTGCTCAGGACATCCAGCTCACTACGGCAAATCCGAAGATCGACAAAGATGCAAAGACCGCAGAAATGCCTGCTGTGGGTAAGGTGACCGTCACGAGTAAGGAGATCACCCTTGAGGGCGTAGATTATGACGAGAAGAAGATCGACAAACCGGAGGAGAAGGAGATCACCGAGAAGGCGTTGACCCAAGAGGGTAAGATTCTGCTCCGTGCCGAGAGTATCAGTTCGCAGAGTACCGATACCGAAGGCAAGGCCACGGGTAAGATCGAGATCAATGCCAAGGCTGTGGAGGTCAAGAGCTTCGATGTGGATAAGGAGAAGCGCACCGACACGGCGTTGGCAGCAGGTTCTACTACCGTCATTGTCAGCGAGAAGATGCTCGTGGGTAGCCGTGATCAGCAGGCAAAGTCAAAGCAGCTGCAGGTGGCATCGGAGAAGGTGGCTATCCTAGCCAAAGACACGCTCGAGGCGCAGCAGGAGAAGAGTTTGCTGCAGCTTAAGGGCGGCAAGGCGGCTCTCAGCGGCTCTGAGTCGGCTATCTATGGTAAGGTGAAGCTCGAAGGTGACACCACCGTCAATGGTAAGGCCGAGATCAAGGGAGAGACCAAGACTCCGAAAGCCACCATCGATAACCTCGAGGCCAAGAGTTCGTTCAAGAGTCCGAATATCTCTGATGGCATTGCCATCCCTGGGGGCCCGGCTTCTGCAGGTAGCATAAGCGCTTCTTTGAAGGAAGAAGAGATCAAACAATAATCAGAAAGACAAGAAAATATGAATAGAGCGATTTTGATGGAGTTTCAGAAGATGGATCAGCGTATGGGTGCATACGTTGCATTGCTTAAACTCCGCTATTGTAACCTCTGTGTCAAGGCCGATGCCGTGGCTCTGCTGTGTGTAGATGTCCAGGATGGCGGTGAGACTCATAATATAGAAGATGTGGCCAAGGTCAAGATGGAAGGCGACTATCAGATGCACATCTACCCAGAAGACGAGGAGCTGCTGCCCAACATTGCCAAGGGAATCCTGGCCGCACATCCTGAATTCAAGCAGGAGATTCTCGATCCAGAAGAGGAAGATGTAGATGAGAACAGCAACCCTTACCTGATACAGCACACCTTGCTGCTGACGATGCCAGAGGTAGATGATGATCGTTATGATCTGCTGACCAATGGCATCAAGGGCCTGCGCGACCAGTGCCAGGCAAAGCTCGATGAGGTCTATCCTGAATACTGGAATCGTGTCAGCTCTGCCGTAGAGCAGGAAGAACCTGCCAAGAAAGAGAAGAGCGTCAAAACCTTTGAGGATCGGCGTAAGCTCTACAATGATCAGGTGAAAGAGCAGTATGAAACCAAGCTCAAGGAGATAGAAGAAGGTCACCAGCGCTGGCAGGCTTTGCAGCAGGAGAAGGAGGCTTCTGTGGCCGCAGCAGGCAAGCAGGCTGGCATGAGCATGAAGATGGGAGGTAACGCCAACCAGGAATAAAACGATAGCAAATCCAACGACAAGGAATGAGGCAATTGCATGATATAAGTGCGGAACTGCTGCTCCAATATCTGTATCCAGAGCTACAGGATCAGTGGTCGGTGCAGAGTGAAGGTACGTTCTACCGCAACTATAACACGGACGTCCTGTCGGTCGATGCCGAGCACAAGACCGTCAGCCTGGCCCGTGATGGCATGCTGTCGCTTCTGCCACAAGGCTTGTTCAGTGATGAGAATGAGCTGAGAGAGAAGGATAGCGAGGCCCGTCATAAAGAGGCCAAAGACCGAGAGCGTCGTCTTCGCAGTGCTTTTGCACCGTTCGATAGTTTTGCCTTCCGTCACCGTCTCCACATCGAGCAGCAGATTTCCGAGCTGCTGTCAGGAGCCAATGATTATATCCTGGAGCTGCTGGGCTTCGTGCCCAAGCCTGATGATGATCCATGGGTGCGTAAACTGGCAAGGCTTCTGCCTATGGTAAAGACCATCAGAGGTGACGAGCATCTGATCCGTATCATCCTCAGCACGATTACCGAGTATCCGGTGGAGCTCTCTTACCAGCGGTGGAGTGAGACGGACGATACGGTGTGCTGGATCCCCTGGCTACATTATCGCATCCTGGCAGAGAATCTCTCGCCCCAGCAGTACAATGAGCTGTACAGCCGCGTGAAGGCCGTGGAGGATTTCGTTCGCGAGTGGTTCGTCCCTGCTGAAGCACATCTGCAGATCGATGTCTGTCACCACAATGCCCCACAGATGATTGGTGGCGATCTCATTCTTAACTACAATTTGGAAATTAAATAAACGAGAAAATGGATATTAACGCCCGCATATATTGGCAACCGGGAATGGAGCTCAACGCCGAGACGTTCAGAAATTATGATGAGAATCTCGACGTGCGTCAGCAAGCCTCCATTCGTGCTGCACTTGGCATTAATATAGGTATACTGCCAGGTGCGGAATTCGAGTGCTCAGGCATGTTTGTCAACGGTAATTTCGAGATTCCGAGGTTGCGTTGCCAGGCTTTGCTCCCGTCTGGTTGGGTGCTCGATATCGATTCTGCGGTGACGGTGCCAGTACCCAATCTGCAGGGAGAGAAGTACTTCTACGTAGGTGCAAATTTCGGCACTGAATTTGTGCATTTCCAGAAAGAAGGCGTCCAGTTTGTACGACCTGATTATACCTTTGATATCTTTACAAAAGACCAGCTATTGGAGGAGTCTGCTTTTCCAGTAGCTCGTTTGTCTGTTTCTGGTGAGGAGCTCAACATAGACACAGAGTACATCCCTCCTTATCTGATTATGGCGTCAGAGCCACGGATGAAGCAGATGCTCGATCATCTGATCAATGAGATGGTCGGCATTGTCAATCACCCGAATCTTGAGCCAGGCGACAAGGCTCGTACCATGCAGCGATACCTCTTCCGTCTGACCTCATTTGACACCAACTACACGGTACTTGACTTCCTGCAGCTGACGCGTGAGATCGCCAGTGCGATGAATTATCTCATTTTCGGTCCACAGCAGAAGGAGATTGATATTCCTGCCTATTCACAGTATGATGTGCAGCTGTGGTTCGAGTGGCTCAAGCAGGTGTTTGTCGATGCGGTCAAGGTGCTCGATGAAACCGTGTTGGTCGATGATTCTATCGACTATGAGAAACTCAAGCGAGAACTGCGAGAGGAAATCACTGAGAACATCCGACAGGAGGTATATCCTGAGATGAACCGCCTCCTGGCAGAATCTGTGGAGCGTATGCGCACCGAGATGACGGAACAGTTGCGTACCACACTCAAAGGATATATTGACGGTACGTTGCACCCTGAGCTTTATCAGCGTCTGCATGAAGAGCTGGATGAACCACTGCGCCGTGAGCTCTATCAGCGTCTTTACGAAGACCTGTACAATGCGCTCTATGTGCCAGCTGCTGCACCAGAGGATGATGTCTTCACCCCATTAATCTAAAGGATAAAGAACCCATAATCGTATGAAGAGTCTGTCACTTCCGCTCACCATAGGCAAGAAAGGTCTTGAGCAGAACGAGAATCTAAAGGAGTCCATCGATCAGATGGTCAGCCTGCTGCTCAGTTCTGCCAAGGGGTCTTGTGTGGCTGATCCGAACTTCGGATTCATCTTTAATAACATGAGGTTCGAGAATATCAACGAGAACGAAGGCGTGGTGTATAATAGCGAAGAACACTCGGTGGGTGATGACCTGGATCTGTATGACAAGAAAGTGTCTGGCACGTCAAAGAATCTCAACACCTTTGCCGCTGAGATGAGCAAAGAGATCGGCCGATATGAGAAGCGTCTCAAGGATGTGGTCGTGAATATGACTTATATCCGCGAACAGCGCAGAATCATCGTCACAGTACTCGGTACGATTGCTGAGACGAACGAAAGTTATAAATACACCACTTTGATGAAGGTATGGAACTAAAGAAAAAATATATAGCACCAGAGATGCGGATTATTCCTATGGAGCATAGGGATATTATTACGGGTAGTACGGATCCGGACCCGCAGGCGGAGATTGAGCCGTTCATATGGAAAGGTTCCTTTTCTATTCTTTTGCCTCTCTTCATGAGCCTATTGTTAGGATTCTCGTCATGCCATGATGAAGATCTCCCTAATCCTCCAGAGAGGGAACTCGTACCGGCATCTTTTTCTGTAGAGATAGAAGGTGACGCAGAAACGCGTCTGAGCTTTGTCGATAATGATACAAAACTGGATTTTCATTTTGAGACGGGAGATAAAATCAAACTTTATGATGGTTGTTCAACTTCACATGTATTAACATACAATGCAGATGAAGCAAAGTTTAAGGGTTCTGTATGCTCTAATCGCTCTGATACGGAATATTCTGCCTTCCGGGCAGTTTATCCTGCATCGTCATCAACATCTTCTTATAATGAAGTTTTGATTAATGCGACTCAAACAGTAAATGCTGGCAGTTTTGACAAAGCTTCTGCTCCAATGATAGCGAATTATAATCATGAACAGAATAAACTGTTTTTCAAACCTGCATTCTCTTTGTTGAAGATAACGGTTCCAGAGGAATATTCAAAGATTGTAGTTACTAACTACAGTTCTCCCAATAAGAATTATTATTTGACAGGAACCGCAACGCTGGCTTATGATGGTACGAATGTGCAGGTGTCAAAGAAGGACAATGATGGAAAATCAAGTGTTACTTTGAACCCTGCTTCTGGACTAGGCGACACGTACTACATGTGTATTTTTCCATGCATTCTCTCTGGTCTTCAAGTGGCTTGTTATAAAGGGGACAAGATCAGTTTTAGATGTAATGCTGGTTTTAATATGGAAATTGCTCGTACTGATGGTCTTAGGCTCGGTAATGTAGCTGATTTAAATTGGGCAACATGCGAAGCGATTAATATCGGGTGCATATTTACAGGTCAAAATGTAAATTACTATATTGCGGATAGAAATCTTGGTATTACTGATAGTTCTCCTCTTGGAGCAGAGTATTCTCAAGGAGAAGCTGCCCCATCAGAAGTCTGGGGACCGGGTTGGAGTTTGCCAAATGTTAACACTTTGAATTATTGGGCCAAAAGTGCAAAAAATGGTGTTGGGAATTACGTGAATTCCAGCTTCTATGAAGATAAAGAAGAATATTCACTAGCAAAAGACAATGCCCCTGGAACTATCTGGGTTTCTCTTCCAGTACCAAGTTTTGAGGGAAATTATATTGGTAATTATTGGGGGGCTGACGATAATTATTTATATATTTCTAAGCTGGAAACTGAGCAGCTTTCTACGGCAATAAATCAAAACAATTCTGATGAAACTGCCTACATCCGCCCCGTATTCACAGTCCCTGTACCATAATAACGATGAAACAAACTCTATTTGAAACAAGGCAGAAAGCCGAATATTTGCTCAAAGAGGCAATGAACATCTGGCGTCAGAATGACCTGGATGGCAGCCTTGATGGCTTGGAGAATGATCCTGTCTTTATGTTGTTGCTCTCAGCGGTCGCTTATCAGAGCAACGAGATAGAGATGGACATTGAGCGTCTGAAGCAGGAGGTCCTGACGGAGTTCATCCATAAGGTTGTCCCTTATGAGCTGGTACGTGCCGTCCCTGCCTCTGTCATCGTCGCTGCCACCCTGAGCCCTGACGCTGTAGAGCAGCAGATGGATGAGACACAGGCGTTCACTATCGCAGGGACACAATATAGCTTCATGCCGCTCATGAAGACCCGTATCATCGGTGCAGAGGTAGCCTCTATCGTTCGTCTGGATGGTCGCCGCTGGCAGGTGTCCCTGAACTTCCGTCAGCCGACATCAGACCTTTCGGGTTTCTCATTTGCCATCACGAATGCACTTTATGATGACCTGAAAGTCTCTTATCAGGGGCAGGAGATTCCACTGATCAAGCCTCAGGACTATTATGAGATGCCATTGAACGATTGCTTCGCATACGAGCATATCTATCACACCGGTGAAGACTCATTCGATGCTCTGATCCCCTCTGTAGAGATGGTCCTTCGCCGAGGTGTTGCACAGTATATTATCCGTCAGGGTACTGTAATCGACAATCATGCAGAATCTACACAAATAGATTTAGTCTTTGAGTTCGGCAATATTACTAGCGAATTCGAGTTCAGTAGCAAGGTATTCCGCATCAATACGGTGCAGCTGGTCAATGTGCGGAAGCAGAAAGCGACCCTTTCAAACTCCAATCCTATTGCTCGTCTGGCAGGTGTCATCGAGACACAAAGCGGAGAGGTGAAAGAGACCACTCAGTATATCTCCATGTTGCGACATGATAAGCAGATGTATGGCGATGTCCCGGTCGAAGTACGTCGTGTGTCTGGCGATCGTTTCACCCAGAGCAGCCTTATCAAAATGCTCGGAAGCCTTACGCAGAAACTGCATTCAGACTACTACGCCTTCCTGCATATCAATGGAACGGAGGCTGAGGCGCTGATAAGACGTATCAACCACCTGACCTCGCGATTGCAGGCTCTGTGCGATGCGCAGGATGGCTCTTCTTCGGAAGGTACCTATGCCATACTACGACTTTTGGACAAGAAGCAGCTGCAGAACTTCAGCGTCGAGCTGGAATATCTGACCACAGAAGGTGCTGGTCCGAACTCCGCGCTTGCCAGTGATCCTGTCTTCCAGGCACCAGAAGGACTGATCAGCGTCTCTCCTGAAAATGTGCTTTGCAGCGAACCTGGTTTTGATGAACTGCGTTCCGAGGCCGCCAGTCAGGATATGGCACGCTATTTTATGACTACCCATGATCGTCTGGTCACTCCTGCCGATTACAAGGCGTTCTGTTATATGCAGCTGCATAAGATGTTCTCCATCGATCGTTCGATGGTGCATAGCATCGTCGTCACTCCGCATCGCAATGCCACGGATCGCGTCAATAACTACGAGATTCTGGTAGATATCAAACTTGAGAACAGGCATCTCATCCATCGAAACTTCGAGGAGAAGATTACGATGGCCATCCGAATCCTGACGATGATGATGCAGTCCCGAGGTCTGGGTATGTATCCGCCTCGTGTGACCATCAGCATCCTGGGTACTCCAAATAGTAATGGTCTACAGAAATAGTCACAATATATTTTTACCTCATGGAAGATTTCTATTTAAATATAATATATAAGAACAAGCGCGTGAAGTTCAAGGTCGTGAACCCTGAAGCTCCGCTCTCAGTGCTGATGAATAACCTGCGTCATGCCACAGGTGCCGATGGCCGACTGATCTTCGACTTCCCGTCGATCGATAATACGGGTGCTCCGCTCGACTATTTCTTCGGTATGGAGGATGGCGAGGTCAAGGAGATCCGCATCCTGCGTCCTCGCATTGGCAAGGTCGATCAGACCTTGACATCATACGGCGTCAAGAATGGCGACAATGTCTATCTCGTAGCAGATCCTTTCCCAGGATGACCGGTCGTGACCGACGCCTGCAGCATGAATATGAAGAGCTGACAGCGCGTTTCTCCGGACGTGACGATATCCGCGTCAGGGTGACGGGTCATAATGCAGCGGGCATCCCTAATCGCTATCTGGTGGATTACTTTATCCGCTGTTATTGCGGTGTTACTCATGTAGAGCATCTGCTTGAAGAGGGTTATGCCAACGATCCGCTCTATGCTGATCATTTTGTCATGCAGATAGTACTGCCACCTGCTTATCCGTCGATTGATGGTAAGCCGGAGTTCGACTTCCTGACTGTCAGCGAACAGGGCGAGCCTATTGCGCATCCCTGGCATCCGAACATCCGATGGTTCGGCGCCATGGCTGGCCATGTCTGCCTGAATATGGCCGACACTTATACCAGCCTTGCGTGGGGAGTGTCGCGCGTGGCACAGTATTTAAGATATGAATGCTATCATGCCGTCAACGAACCGCCTTACCCGGAAGACCTCCAGGTGGCGCGATGGGTGTTGGCGCATGAATGAAATAAATAATAAGAATGAAACAGCTACTATTGCTCATCACATTGCTGGCACTACTGCCGGTCCGCTCTTGGGGTCAGTCCTCAAGGGTAGAGCTTCAGCATGCAGATACGGTGACTCAGAAGATCGTACTGCCACCTGACCGTCAGGGTCGTGAGCCTGAGGTCGAACTGCGTATGTGCTTTAATGAGGAGGACAATACGGTGTGGGTATCTCTCTCCAGCGCTCGTTATATCTTCGGCCTGCAGAGTACGGCACGCTATGAGGAAGTGTTTACCAAAGGGTATTTCTGTCACTTGGGTGGTAAGTTCAAGACCATCAACCTGCCTTATGAGGTGACCATGGATCCGAAGGATAAGCCTCGTATGAGAAAGTCGGTGCGCAAGGAAATCGGTAAATATAAGACACCACGCTACAAGCACTTCCTGCGACCATGGGTATCGTCGCCAGATATGGTCACCACAGAGGTTCCTTGCGAGATGCTGACCAATCAGCTGACACGAACCTTCCAGGTGCATGCCGGCGAGGATAGTGTGCACATACAGCTGCGCGATCTTTTTCTGCTGGCCCATAAAGGTATATCGACCAGAGCCTACAAGCGTTATGTCATCAATCACCATGTCGATCAGAACAAAGAGTATGTGCTGATGCTGCATCGCAGTCCATGTTTTGGCAAGGAAGCTGAGATAGAGGCCCGTCAGAACCATCTGCTCGAACTCCGTCAGGCGCATGCTGAGCTGTTGGCGCGCTATCCTGCTAATATGAAGCTCACTCCAGAAGAGTATAATGACTTCTATGCCAAGCGAGACAGCCTGCTGCGAGTCTATCCTTTGAAGAAACTTAATGAGGAGTGTGCCGATCTGCTGGCCCTCGATACCGACTATAACCATTGCGTAGACTCCATCTTCGCACATCAGCGTTATGTCAAGCAGGATGAGGTCAAGGGAGAACTGATTGCCAACCTTGAGAAAGCCAAGGAGCTCGATGCACTCAACCTGATGTATAAGGCGCGTCAGCTCGATGAGCTTACCGCTCTCTGGCTAGTGACAGAGACCCATGCAGAGCGACTGAACATCCGTCAGCAGTGCGGTCGTGTGATGCGCGAAGCAGAGAAGATGAAAGATGGCCGTAAGGTCGTAAACGAAGAACAACGTAAGGCGCTTGAGACCTATAACAAAGCGCTGAAATATTATACTGAAACCGTGAGATGATCACACTGAAACGATTTTTCCTGCTTTGGGTCTGTCTGACCGCCTTGGTACATCCTGTGATGGCACAGGATGAGGTGGGTCTTGACGAGGTAGCCATCATGGAAGAAGTGGAACTGTCTCCGGAATTGCGCGAGTATCTTGCCGAAAAGATTGAGAGCTTCTCATTAGAGATCCAGAATCTGTTTGAGAGCGTCGAGGGTGCTCAGGAGCCTCAGCTGAAGGCCATCAAACGCTATGTCAGCGCACACGATCTGAAATGGACGGCTTTCGTAGGGTCGGTGCAGGATCTGATTGCATCAGACGATAATCTCGTGGCCAGCGTCGCGGGTTATCAGGAAACCCGAAAGAAGACTGATGCGGCCATCGAAGCTCGCGAAAAGTCCTTGAGCCAGCTGACAGATTTCGTGGCAGCCGAACGTGCTATCAGTCAGCATGTCAAGCAGTATGAGAAACTCTATAAGCAGGCCTTCTCTTATTCGCTGGTTGAGAAGTTGACACCAGAACTGGAGAAACTCAAGGCCAAAGATCTGCTCCTGATGGAGGAACTGTCAAAGCATTATGAGAACGCTCATGAGGCTGCCAAGGATAATAAGATGCTCGCCGCACGCTGGGAGAGACTTGATAGTCATTACATCTCTATCAAGAGTTTCTCGCAGCAGATACAGCAGCTGGAATACAAGTCACTGATGCAGCGCGCCAAAGACTATATCATGAGTATGGCGGCTGTGGCCATCATATTGCTCTTCCTCTCATTCATCTTGCTTCGTATCAAATCGATGCGCGATATGAAGAAGGCTGCCGATGAGGCCAAGAAACTGCGAGAACAGCAAAATTCAAACATTCCGACCATTTGAATTATGAATCGTAAACTCAATTACATATTTCTGCTTTTCCTGATGCTGGGTATGGCATCCTGTGATACAGACTTGCTTAACGACGATGAGGCGCTCTCTATGTCGTTAGACAAGATCACGTTTGATGAAGACTATAAGACCTTTGCCATTGAAGGATCGCTCACTAACGATAGCCTGTGGTACGATCTTTGTGACTCTGCCCATACCACCCTTTCGGTTTACTCTTGTACAGACTATTTTGATACAATACCAGCCGATGTTACGGGAGAGATCAAGGAGGTCAGAAACATTGCCAAAGAGCAATTCCTTTCGATGGGTATGCAGGCCATGGTCATCGTAGACCGTACGATGGAGCAGCCACTGGTTGATAATGCCCGTAATGCAGTCATGCAGCTGAGTCGTTTCCTCCGCACGGAAGATATCTATGTCTCATTCCTTGACAGTAAAGGTGCGCTCAGCACTACCGAAGCCCTGTCGCCTGACATCTTGTCGCAGGATTTTGTAAGCTCCTCTATCGATGGCAAGGACAAGTACCTTTATCGTGCCATCTATCGCAAGCTCGAGGAGGCTACCCAACCTGGAAATGTCTTTACTGGCGACAATCATTTCCTGCTGGTCATTACAGACGGCATTGTGTGGGATGAAGATAAGCCTTACGACCCGGATCACTTCATCTGGCAGCAGAACCTCTTGAACCTTACGAACCTCACGCTCGATAAATGCCCGATTTTCTATACGTTGATGACTGATGAGTTCGGTATGCCGCTCGATGTCAACAACACAATGAAATCGGTGTGTGAACGTACGCAGGGTGCATGCTATGACATCAGTAACCCTGATGCCATTCATCAGGCCATCTGTGAGGCTCATTTCCTGCCTCACATTGACTATCGGTTCCTGCTTGAATTCCCGGATGGCCGCATGCTGTGTGGCGAGCATATCAATCTGTATATTGACGCTATTCAGGATGGGGAGACTCGTATGCACAGCTGTATCGACTATCAGAAAGGCTCCTGGTTCCTTCCTATTATTGTCAACGGTATGAGCACCAAAGATATGCTCATCAAGTGCATTATTATAGGAGCACTGCTGATTCTGATTGTCTATCTCATCCTACAGCTGCTGGTACCTTATATTCAGAACAAACTCTTTGAGCGCAAATACATGGCTGAGTACACGGGTCCGAATATGTCTGTTGCAGGCCGACAGGTGCCTGAGGTGTGCTACTTCTGCAAGACACCGTTCCAGCCAGGCGATAAGATTGTGGCCAGCTGCGAGCATGCAATGCATCAGGAGTGTTGGGAAGAGAATGGCTGCAAGTGTCCGGAGCATGGCATCACCTGCAAAGAGGATGTCCATTATGCTAATCCGAAGACCCGTTTTGCGAGAACTAATGCTCCGTATTATATGAGTTGGGTACTGGTGGCACTGCTGGCCAATATCGTCAGAGCTGCCTTAAAACTGGTCGTCTCTGGCGAATTCCAGCAATCCGTGCTTCATAGCCTGGCCAATGTCCTCATGACCGAAGAAATGGCAGCGCAAACCACCGAATTCTGTTATCGCAATTCGCATAACACAGGTGTGCTGGCCATGTGTATCGTGGCAGCGATTGCTTATAAGTGCCGTCGCCATGTACCAGTCAAGAAGCAGGTGCTCGAGATTGCCCTGCGCTCTTTCGTGGCATATCTGGCTGGCTATATGATCATTTTCCTTGATAATACAGTGTGCACGCTGTTTGATATTCAGTATTATCAGGAGCTGATCGGTGTCACCAGTTATTTGCTGGTACTTGCTTCTGTCTATGCTATTATTTCTTTCCGTTCTCCGATTCGCCTCAATATGAATAAACTGATGGCTGTGGGCGTTCTGGTTCTGGCTGTGGGTTATTTTATTGCACATAATTTCTACTTTGATCAGCGCGAGCTCTACTTCTATGTGTTTGGTGCCGTGTATGTAGCCATTGCTTTGAGTGTGGCATTTGATACGAGGCGTACCTGGCATTGCTTCCTGCGTGTAGAGGGTACTATGAAGAAGATTGAGGTTGCCATGTTCAAGTGGTTCGTCGCTCGTACTGGCGTATCTGTCACCTTGGGCCGCTCCGTCGATTGCTCTATTCAGATCACCTGGGATGCAAAGAACAAGATTGCGCCTGTGCAGGCTGAAATCCGCGAGCATCATGGCATCTTGTGTCTCTTCCCGACCGAAGAGGGTGTCATGGACCATCATGGTGCTTCTCTGCCAGCCGAGAAACCGTACAAGCTCTATCATGGCACACGCTTCAAAATCGGAGATCTTATTTTCACTTATCTTGAGAAATATTGATTAGAATATGGGACAGTTTGTTATTCAGGGAGCATTGCTCCAATGTAGTTTCGGTATTGCCCCGGCTCCATTCAAGATTCTGGATCCTCTGCGTCCGAAGGTCTTTAATATGCCAGCAGGTAATATTATGGATAATAAGCCTTTGGTCAACATCGGACCTTTCGGCATGTGCCAGAGTCTGGCTAACCCTACTGTAGCGAGCGCTACCGCAGCTGCTATGGGTGTGCTTACCCCTATGCCATGTATTCCTGTCATTGCAGCACCGTGGGCTCCGGGATGCCCCATTGCAAAACTCTCTAATTTCCCTGCACTCCATAATTCCTGCAAATGTATGTGCAACTGGGGAGGAGTCATCAGTGTAACGTTCCCGGGGTATGCAGGTCCTACGACCGTAAAGTAAAGTATGACGGCCAGCCAGCAGACCTTGCGTGATGCCCATGTCATGGTGGTGGGGTGCGGCGCTTTGGGAAACGAAGTGCTCAAGAACCTTGTGCTGATGGGCGTGGGGCATCTGGTGGTGGTCGATTTCGATAGGGTTGAGGCCAGTAACCTGACTCGTAGTGTTTTGTTCCGACGTTCGGATGTCGGTCGTCCGAAAACCGAGGTGGTGTGTCAGCGACTGAAGGAACTGAATCCCGAACTGGAGGTGCAGTGTATCGATGGAGACATCACTCATGACGTCGGGTTAGGTCTGATCAGTCGCATGGATGTAGTCATCGGATGCACAGACAACCGGTTGGCGCGTTTTATGATCAATCGCCACTGCATGCGTCTGGGAAAGACCTGGATCGATGGCGGTATCTATGAGCTTGAAGGTTCTGTGCGAGTCTTCGCGCCTGGACAGAATTGCTATGCCTGTAATTTGGGACCTGAAGGCCTTGCCGAACTACAACGGCGCATGCCATGTTCGCGTACCATCCGTAGACAAGAAGCTGCAGGAAGTGCGCCAACAACTAGCATCATCGCTTCTATCATCGGAGCAATACAGGTGCAGGAAGCTATCAAAGTGCTGCTAGGTAGCGGAACTCTTCTCACTGGCAGGATGTTCTGCTACGAAGGCGAACACAACACCTCGCGTTATGTTGATTTCTGCGCGTATGATGAAGACTGCGCTGAGCATGACCGGTGGCAGCCTGTTCTACCTTCGAAACTTCATACGCACATGACGGTGGCCGAAGCGTTGGCAACGCTAGGCGGTGAGCATACGCAGATCTTGTTACGCGAGGATGTCTTCGTCGATCATATCTATCGACGTCAGGATGACCAGCAGTTTACGTTCATGTGTCCCGGTAGGCGAGTGGTACAGATGATGGATAATCATGAGACTCTCCGAGGCTCCCTGCTCTCTGACTTTTATCAGAACGAATACCGTATTATTGACCACACCTTCCCTTATCAGGAGCTGACACTAGAGCAGTTGGGGATACCTGCCAACGATATCCTTGCGACCAATGGAGGTTATTACTATTGCGAATAGGTTATAACATAACGCCTCCCGTCTGTCAAAACGAAGACGGGAGGCGATATTGTTCTATACTTTCCGTTGATTTACAGAAAAGAGGAAAGAATTACTTTGGGAAACCTGGCTTAACTGGAACGCGGCCATTATCATTAGCAGCGCTGAGAGCGAGCCATGCAACCATTGCTGCATCGATCTGGAGATCATCGAGAGAGAGACGCTCGAAGGTATCCATGTTTGTGTGGTAGGTACGGTCGTACTCGAGCTCATCCTGGATGAACTGGAATGCAGGAAGACCTACACGATCGAAGGTTACGTGGTCGGTGCTACCGGTCTGACGAGGAGAGAGTGTCTTGAAGCCGAGGCTCTCAATAGCGCTCATCCAAGTCTTGAAGTAAGGTACAGCGAGGTCGTTCTGCTCGAGGTAGATGCCACGGAAGCGGCCAGAACCATTGTCCATGTTGAGGTAGAGAGCAAACTTGTCATAACCAGGGAGCTTCTTGCTCTTCTCTCGGTCATAGAGGTAGTTCTCGAGGTAGCCGCGTGAACCATAGAGGCCCTGCTCCTCACCACCCCAGAGGGCGATACGGATGGTACGACGTGGAGAAACACCGAGAGCCTTGATGATACGCATAGCCTCCATCATAACGACGCAACCAGATGAGTTGTCAGCACCACCGGTGCCGCTGTGCCATGAGTCGAGGTGAGCACCGATGAGGACGATCTCGTCCTTGAGCTTAGGATCGGTGCCAGGGATCTCTGCATATACGTTGTTGATCTGCTGGTTGTCGGTGAAGACATTCTTGATGTCGAGCTCCATCTCAACCTTCTCGCCACGCTTGATGAGACGAGCCATACGGCCACCGTCCTCGAGTGGAAGAGTGATTTCTGGAGTTGGCTCTGGATCGCCGACCTTGTACTGAGCACCAGATCCGTTGGTTACATTGAAAGTACCACGGGTGTTGATGATAGCGATAGCACCTTCCTCCTGAACCATTTTGGTGAACTTCTGCTGGAGTTCACGCATCTTCATATACTGCTCACGGTTGAAAGTCATACCACCAGCAGCCATCTGACGGCGATAGTTGTGACGACCTGGACGTGAGTCGGTAGCCATCTTCTCAAGCTCCTCATCAGTGTAGCGATAAGCAAGAGGCTCGAAAGAAATCTCGTAAGTCTGGGTAACAGGCATCAGGACGATCTTGCCACCCAATTTGCCACGATACTTCTCAAGGTCTGCCTCGTTCTGAACCTGGTCAACGAGGATAACCTCACCCTTTACGAGGCCATTGGTACTACCTGTCCAAGCCTTTGGATTAGCTGCATAGCTGCAGTAGTAAGGAGCGGTCATTGCCACGTAGTTCTTCTGGCTGTCCCAACCACCCTTGGTGAAGTCGGTAGCCTTCTCTGCGCGAGGATTAGACAATCCGAGCTCTGCCAGCTTGCTGACAACGAGCTTCTCAGAACGCAGCTTCTGCTGTGATGCAGCGAGACGTGAGCCAAGCTCATCGGTCATAAACTCTGCCAACTCCTCCATTTTAGAGTTAGCAAATGCCTCGTTCTTCAGACGGAATGCGAGTTCGTCTGACAAGGCGGTCTGTGCAAATGCCTGAGCACTTGCCATTGCCAATGCGGCAAATAAGATCTTTTTCATATTAATAGTATTGTTGGTATGTTGAACAATAAAGGGGAATTCCTTAGGGAAGAAATTACTGTTGAACGATCTTTACATCCACTTTATTATATGGGAACATGTAGCCAGACTTGCGGAGCTGCTGATAAACCTCATGGTTCATATAGCCTGCTACAGTCCAGTAATCCTCGCTCTTGCACCATGAGCGGGTCGCAATAGTGCAGCCACTCTCTCCCATTGCAGCCAGACCCTGCCAAGGACCAATGACAGGCTCGCCGCTAATAGGAGCCTGGATGATCTCAGGACAAGCCTGCTGAATCTTCTCGATGGCCTCACGTACGACCTCGTAGTCAGTACCATAGGCAAACTGGTAGTTCATGTCTACACGGCGATACTTCTGCTTTGAGAAGTTCTCAAGCGAACCTGTAGAGAGCGCTCCGTTAGGGATGATGATAGTCTTGTTGTCGAGTGTCACAATGATGGTGTTGAAGATCTGAATCTCCTTGACGACACCTTCGTAACCCTGAGCACTGATGTAGTCACCAACCTTGTATGGCTTGAAGATAAGGACCATGACACCGCCGGCAAAGTTAGAGAGCGTACCGCTCATTGCCATACCGATGGCCATGCCAGCACCAGTAAACAGCGCAACAAACGAAGAGGCTTCAATACCCATGATGCTGATGATCACAATAGCAAGGGCGAGCCAGAGGCAGACGCTGATCAAACTCTCCAGAAAAGTATGAAGCGAAGGCTCAAGATTCTTCTTAGTAAAGAGCTTGATGGCCAGTTTTACAATTCTCTTGATAAGCCATTTGCCGATGATAAAGACAATGATGGCAATTACAAGATTGGTACAAAAGCTGACTGCACTAGCAGACAATGCTGCTGAGAACTTATAAAAATAAGATAAAAGAGTTTCCATATTTTTGTTATTTTTGTAAAAAGTAGTATCTTTGCAGCACAAACAAAGATAGAACGTTAATAATTTCTTATGAAGCGACACGAGGAAGAACCTATGTCATCGCGCATCCTGCTGCATTGCTGCTGTGCCCCTTGCTCCAGTGCTATCCTGGAATGGATGATGGCGCATGACGTAAAGCCTACACTTTTTTACTGCAATCCGAACATCTACCCGCTGGAGGAGTATCTGATCCGAAAGAATGAGATCACTCGCTATGCAGAGAAGCTTGGCATCGAGATCATCGACGATGACTATGACCACGAGGCGTGGCTGTGCCATGTCAAAGGTCTCGAACAGGAACCTGAGCGCGGTGGCCGTTGCCTGCAGTGCTTCAAGTTGCGACTACTACGTACTGCACAGAAGGCGGTGGAACTTGGTCTGCCAGAATTCACTACCACCTTGGCTTCGAGTCGCTGGAAGTCACTTGACCAGATTAATGCTGCTGGCCAGTGGGCCTCTGAACAAGTAGGAAGTGCAGTGAAGTTCAATGAGAAGAACTGGCGCAAAGGCGGACTGCAGCAGCGGCGTAACGAGCTATTGAAGGAGAATGGGTTCTATAATCAGCTCTATTGTGGCTGCGAGTTCAGCTTCAGGAAGACAGAATAACGCAGCGAAGAGATACGGGAAGCTACTTCTCGTATCTCTTCTTATATGCAGCTCGACAAGCTCCAAAATTGAAGAACAGTCCAGGGATATCCTCTGCATTGTCCTTCACCTTCAGGTACTCGATCTGGTCATTGCAGAGAGAGTCTGCCTCAATCTGTAATCCCAGGCGGTTGAGCACCTCATACTCATGCTCGATGTTGATGACATGAATCGCAGTTTCTTGCGTCTCACCATCGCCACTTGAGACAATAGCGTCGAGCAAAGAGTTTTGCTTGTCATTCCAGAGTCGATAGCTGACGGAATCCTGCAGCTGCAGGAATGCAAATGACATCGTAGAAATGGCCAAAAGGTCGAACGGATTGTCGTCAAGTACAATCTGTGAGATGCGGATAGCCTCAGGACAGTGGCGTGGATTGCCATTGTTCTTGACCAGAAGTCGGCGGATATCATAGAGCTCCTTCTTCTCGTTCTGATAAGGGACAAAGTCCTCCTGCAGCGCAAATCCATAATAGAGATTACGCACCTGCTCAAGGGTCAGTGTCGTATCATTGGCCATATAGCGACGCATCAACGTCGGGTAGTAGTTCTGGCTCTTCTGGTTGAGAATAGCCGTACGTATCGCCTTATAGTTTGGCGCCTCTACTTCCTGAGCCTTCAGCTGGCTGATGCTGCTCCATGGCGACTGGAACATCGCTCCTGCTGCCAGGAGAACGTAGAGCATCAAGGTCAATAAAAGCTTCTGCATGCTATTGTATATTATTATTTTTAGAATGGAGCCTCGTCACTGGCAGGACCACCGAATCCGTTAGGAATCTGTGTCATGTCAGGCGCTGCCGGTTCGTTGTTCATGCGCGATGAAAGCGTGTCTCCACCGCTCCATTGAGTGAGGGTGCTGGAAAGGCTGGTGTCCTCGTCCATATTCTGGAATCGGACAAACTCACCTCGGAACTTCAGTCGCACATCACCTACCGAACCACTACGATGCTTTGCAATGATAATCTCTGCCAGGCCACGCAAGTCGTTGCCCTTCTCGTCCTCATATATCTTATAATACTCCGGACGGTGGATGAAGCAGACCATATCGGCATCCTGCTCGATAGCTCCTGACTCACGGAGGTCGGCCAGCTGTGGACGCTTGCCTTCACCCTGACGGGTCTCGACACCACGGTTAAGCTGAGACAGCGCAATGATCGGGATGTCCAGCTCCTTGGCCAAACCCTTGAGCGAACGAGAAATGGTTGAAACCTCCTGCTCACGGCTACCGAACTGCATACCAGCTGCAGTCATAAGCTGCAGGTAGTCGATCATGATCATCTTTACGCCATGTTCACGCACCAGACGACGCGCCTTGGTTCGAAGTTCGAAGACCGAAAGACCAGGAGTATCATCTACATAGATTGGTGCACCCTGCAGTCGGGTGATACGGGTAGTGAGCTGAGTCCATTCCTCGCGTGTGAGTTTACCAGACTTTACCTTTTCGCCAGAGATCTCACAGACATTCTGCAACAGACGGTTGACCAACTGGAGGTTAGACATCTCAAGGCTGAACATGCCGACTGGGATGTTATAGTCCACCGCCATGTTCTTGACCATAGACAACACAAACGCCGTTTTACCCATGGCAGGACGAGCTGCGATGATCACGAGGTCGGTGTTCTGCCAGCCGGAGGTCATCTTGTCCAACTCGTGGAAGCCTGAAGGAAGACCTGACAGACCGTCACTACGGTTAGCCGCCTGCTCGATCTTGGTCAGCGCATCCTTGATGACAGGGTCGATCTGCACCACATCTTTCTTGATGTTGTGCTGCGACAACTGGAAGAGCTCTCCCTCGGCGGCCTGCATCAGCTCGTCGATATCAGTGGTCTCATCGAACGCCTTGGTCTCAATGCCACCAGCAAAGTTGATAAGGTTGCGAGCCAAAGCCTTCTGTGCGATGATACGTGCATGGTACTCCACGTGAGCTGCTGATCCTACCTTGCCGGTTAGAGTGGCAATGTAGAAAGGACCTCCCACTTCATCGAGGACGCCATTCATCTGCAGCTTGTTGGTCACCGTTAGCATGTCAATAGGCTCCTGGTTGAGCGCCAGCTGCTGGATGGCCTCGAAGATGAGCTGGTTCTTATGCTCGTAGAAAGTTTCAGGCTTCAGCAGGTCGGAGATGACACTATAAGCATCCTTTTCGAGCATGAGCGCACCCAGCACAGCCTCCTCCACATCGATGGCCTGAGGCTGCACCTTACCCATGGCAGGCTGTTGTGGCGCCTGCTGTCGGTTCGTACGTCTGAGATTGTTGTTTGTCTGTGGCATTTATAATTACATGTTGCTGAGAAGACCCTTGCGACGACGACGCATCTCGTTCTCATTAGCGAGCTCCTCGTCGATGAGTATACGACCGCAATATTCGCATACGATGATCTTCTTGCGCATCTTAACGTCGATCTGACGCTGTGGAGTGATCTTGTTGAAGCAACCTGAGCAAGCCTCACGCTCGATAGGAACGATAGCCAGGCCATTGTGAGCCTTCTTGTGGATGCGGCGGAAGGTGTTGAGCAACTTGGCATCAACGTTGTTCTCAATCTTCTTAGCCTTCTCACGGAGCATCTCCTCCTCGTTGCGAGTCTCAGCGATGATCTCGTCGAGCTCACCTTTCTTCAGGTCGAGGTCGTTGCGACGCTCCTCGATCTCGACCATGGTGCGCGACTCATGGTTCTTCAGGTCCTGAATCTGCTCGAGGTTCTCGCGGATACGCTTGTTGCAGAGCTCAATCTCCAGTCCCTGGTACTCGATCTCCTTGGTAAGGAACTCGTACTGCTTGTTGTTCTGGATGTCGTTCTGCTGCTCAGTATACTGCTGGATGAGTGCATCTGCTGCATCAATCTTACCCTGCATGTCAGAGATCTTGTGCTGGCAGAGGTCAATATCCTCGCGGATCTTAGCAGCTTTGTTCTCAAGGGCCTCAAGAGCGGTCTCCATGTCGGCAACCTCCTGTGGAAGCTCACCGCGCAGGCTCTTGATACGATCGATTTCTGATACGAGGACCTGAAGCTTATAGAGGTTAGCAAGCTTCTCAGGTACGCTTAATTCTTTTTCTACCTTTGGCATAATAGTATAAATGTAAAATGTAAAATTAAAAATGCAAAATTGAATGTGTAATACGCAAAAACAGCCACATAATCGTCTCCCTTTTACCCCTATTCCTGAGGCTGACATAAGCGCGATGCCACAAGGGTCGTCGCGATTGGTCACTTTTCCTTCCTGCCGAGTAGATCAAGCCAGAAGGCGGACGTTTATATAGCTGTTAATGATATTTAACGTTGGCAAAGGTAGGTTTTTTTTCTTGAAATGCCAAATAAATAGACCACTTTTTGCCAGAATATTTGCTGATACCATTTTAATATTGTACTTTTGCACCACTTAATTAGCAAAAATAGTGTACAATAATAAATAAAATGACTATGAACATCAAGACTATTCTTAGCGCTATCGCATTGATGGCTGTTGCTGCTCAGGGTATGGCCGAAGATCCTGCAGAGGAGCAGAAGCACTGGACCAAGAACGGTAACGCCAGCCTGCAGTTTACTGAGGGTTTCGTTTCGAAGAACTGGTATAAGGGTGGTCAGTCAAGCTTTACTTTGCTTGCAACTGCCGACTATACCTTCAACTATAAGAACGAGAGATTTACCTGGGACAACCACCTCGAGGGTAAGCTCGGGTTCATCAATTCAACAAGTCAGTACCGCACCTTCATTACCAATAACGACCTCCTGAAGTGGACCTCAAAGATCGGTTATGAGGCAGGTCATAATTGGTACTACACCCTTCAGGCTATCGGCCAGACACAGTTTGCTACTGGTTGGAAGGACAATGGCGATGATCCTGCTACTGAGATCTCTAAGTTCTTCAACCCTGCTTATTTCAACCTCTCTCTCGGTATGGACTGGAAGAAGGAGACTGAGAAAGTTAACTGGACCGTCTTCCTCTCTCCATTGGCTTATAACCTTGTCTATGTAGGTGATCCTTTGCGCGACTTCCGTGGAGTTAATGGTGGCGATTTCGTGCCAATGGCAGGTCGCATCGATGGTACGGCTTTCGGTTTGCAGCCAGGTGACTTCAATATGTATGACCTCGGTGCTACCGCTAAGGCTGGCATGGTTTGGAAGGCTTGCAAGTACTTGACCTGGACTTCACAGGCCACCTATTTCTCTCCTCTATATAACTGTGGTAAGTATAAGAACAATGGTTACACCCGCGTCGAGTGGGAGAATACCTTCGATATGCCTCTCAACAAGTTCTTCTCTACCAAGATCTTTACTCACCTTCGTTTCGATGACTCAGTAAGTCCTGATAAGAAGGGTACGGGTTGGGGTTACTTCCAGTTCACCGAGCTCCTCAGCTTCGGTATCTCATATAACTGGTAATATTCATTGCAATACAAAATTTAAGGGATTGGACGATTTCGTCCGATCCCTTAAATTATATATCGTGGGTTCGTTCTGACCTCACTGATGATTACCTTCACCTCTGGCAGCTGCTTCGTGATTATATCGTGGAGCAGCTCTTTGGTATATTGCTCTGTCTCATAATGACCAGCCTCTACGAGTAGCAGGTTTGCATGGTCGAAATAGTCGTGATACTTGATCTCTCCTGTTAGGAAGGCGTCAGCATGTGACGCTTCAGCATTGGTGATAAACTCCGCTCCAGAACCTCCACACAGCGCCACGCGCTTGATCTCCTTATTTATATATTCTCCGAGGTTTGAGCAGGCGCGTTCGGCCTGGAACTTCTCCTTGACGGTCTTGACGAACTCGATAGGGGAGAGACTTTTGCTCAAAGTGCCGATCACGCCACCTTCTGGCATCGGCTGCACGTCGGTCATCCCTAATACCTCGGCCATCTTGTAGTTCACACCTCCTACGGCGTTGTCCAGATTGGTATGAGCGCAATAGAGCGCGATGTCATTCTTGATGGCCTTGATCAGCGTGCGATGAATGTAGGAGCGCTCAGGAACCAGATTCTTCACGCCGCGGAAGATCAGCGGATGATGGCTCACCACCATCTGGCAGCCTTGTGCGATGGCCTCGTCAATGACGGCTTCGGTGATGTCGATGCAGGTAAGTACGCGACTGACCTCCTGCTGCATGTCTCCGTATTGCAAGCCTACATTGTCGTAAGACTCCTGTAATTCTTTAGGGGCGACGGCCTCGATAGGGGCGATGATATCCTGAACTTTTGCCATATTTTTGTCGGTTGTTTTTAATGAATAAACGAGCAAAGGCGTCTAAAATTGCCTCAATGAGTGCAATATTTATCGACAATCCTTGCTCGTTTCGATAAGAATCATTACCTTTGGGGCAAAAATAATATTACATCTTACATTTTAAATTATAAATTAATTATGAAGCAAGTTATTTCTACCCCAAATGCACCTGCTGCAGTGGGTACTTACAGCCAGGCAATCGTTGCCAATGGTATGGTGTATGCTAGTGGCCAGCTTGGCCTTAACCCTGCTACCGGTGATTTCGCTGGTGAGGACTTCAAGAGCCAGGCTGAGCAGTCGCTCAAGAACGTCGGTGCTATCCTCGAAGCTGCAGGTACCTCTTTCGACAATGTCGTCAAGGTCTCTGTCTTCATGAGCGATATGGCTAACTTCGCTGCACTCAACGAGGTTTACGCTCAGTTCTTCAAGGCTCCTTATCCAGCTCGTTCAGCTGTGGCTGTCAAGACTTTGCCAAAGAATGGCTTGATTGAAATCGAGGTTATTGCTGCGCTTTAATCCATCGGGTACACAACCCCCCATTCCTTACGCAGACCATCCATGATCTGCATGATCTCCAGGGTCTCTTCGTGCGACATATATGGCGTTACGAGGAGGCCTTGTTTCATAGCGTCACGGCAGGCGATGACCTGATACTCGTAGCCGGTGATCTGCTTAGGACAGTGGATGTCATAGATGCGCTGACCATCAGCATCGAAGACCTGCGCGCGCTGAGGATTGTTGATATTGTCTACCTCGATGTAACCCTGTGAACAGCTGATGATACCATGCTTGTCGTTGATACAGAGCGTTGAGGCCTGCATGTTGGCCATGATGCCATTGTTATAGATTACAGAGATGCTGTCGTGCATATCCATGCCGGTGTGGCTCTTGACACACTGCGACTTGATCTCCTTCCAGTCGCCACCTACGAACATGCGGACGAAGTTGATCGAGTAGACGCCGAGGTCGAGCAAAGCGCCGCCACAGAGGTCTGGACGGAGGATACGCTCCTTGGTCTCCATCTGGTAACCGAGGCTCGCATAGACGAGGCGTGGCTCACCGATGCGACCCGACTTGATCACGTCGAGGATCATCTCGCGGATTGGCTGATAGCGTGTCCAGATAGCTTCGGCAATGAAGATCTTCTTCTCATGAGCGATGTCGAGAAGCTCCTTAGCTTCACGAGCGTTGGCGGTGAAAGCCTTCTCTACGAGACAGGCCTTGCCATGCTCCAGCGCCATCTTGGTGTTAGCATAGTGGTGGCTGTGAGGGGTTGCGATATAGACGAGATCCACGTCTGGATCCTCTACCAGAGTCTCATAGCTGCCATAAGCCTTCTCAAAACCCCACTGCTTGGCAAATGCGTCGGCCTTCTCCTGAGTACGTGAAGCGATGGCATAAGCCTTAATATCACAAGTGGCAGGATCCTTGGCCAGACCCTGCAGGGTGATTGCCATCTTCTCGGCAATCCATCCTGATCCGATAATACCTACATTCATATTACTTCGCCATCTTATAAATCTCAATCATATCCTCCTTCTTCAATACCTGAAGGCCACCGATGGTCGAAGTGCCGCCATTGCTGCACTTGTCTGCCATCTCCTCAATCTCTGCGTCAGTGATCTCACGGCCGATGAGGTCATGGATATTGGTTGGCATACCGATACTCTCGAAGAAGCGCTCCATAGCCTGGATACCAGCCTCTGCTGTGTTCTCGTCAGAGTGGAAGTCCTGAGTCACACCCATGACATTGACAGCGAAGCGGACGAAACGAGCCAGGTTGTTATGACGGGTATAGCGAGCCCAACTGCCCCAAACTGCAGCAAGACCTGCACCGTGGCTGACGTCGAACATGCCAGAGAGCCCATGCTCCAGGTTGTGAGTTGCCCAGTCGCCGATAGCACCGCAACCAGTCAAGTCGTTGTGTGCCAACGAGCCTGCCCACATGATCTGAGCGCGGCTGTTGTAGTCGGTAGGGTTCTTAAGTGCGATAGGAGCCTGCTGCATCACGACCTTGAGGATCGACTCTGCGAGGACGTTGGTTACCTCCATGTCGTCAGCGGTGGTGAAGTAGCGCTCCATGGTGTGCATCATCATGTCGGTAGCACCGCAAGCGGTCTGCCAGGCTGGAAGGGTGTAGGTGAGCTCTGGGTTCATGATAGCGAACTTGCAACGGAACTCATCGACACAATAGTCCTTCTTCAGGCCACCGTCCTCGTTGGTGATGACCGAGCCGTCGCTCATCTCTGAACCAGCAGCTGGGATGGTGAGGATACAGCCGATAGAGATATACTTGGTAGCCTTGGCCTTCTTGAGGTAGAGATCCCAGACGTCACCGTCGAAGAACGTACCTGAGCTGATGGCCTTTGATGAGTCGATTACCGAGCCGCCACCGACAGCGAGGATGAAGTCGATACCCTGCTCACGGCAGATCTCGATACCCTTGCGAACCAACGAAACGCGAGGATTAGGTACTACGCCGCCTAATGCAACGTACTCAATACCAGCAGCCTTGAGGTCAGCCTCTACCTGAGGGAGCAAGCCGCTCTTGATGGCGCTCTGGCCACCGTAGTGAAGCAACACCTTGGTGCCACCATATTTCTTGATGAGGTCAGCTACCTGACGCTGTGTGTCTTTGCCGAATGCCACATAGGTAGGGGCATAATACTTGAAATTCTGCATAATTTTTTATATAAATAGGGGTTAGTATTAAATGTAAAATGTATAATGAATAATGTAAAATTGTTACCTTGTTGGTCTCGTGGTTATCGCTTCTGAGCGTCTCCATAGTTGATCTTCACGCCGTGGAGATTGACGATGTATGGGAATCTTTGATCGTTGGTTGGAGTATTTGGCTCAAGGATACCATCCAGGATACCCTGACAGATGATACCTACGTTCTTTACACGCTCAGGAGTCTCAAGGTTGTTACCCCAGTAATGACCAGGATAGAGGTATTTGATGTCATACTTCTCCAGGAACTTCATCAGTCGCTGGCTGCTGGCTACCTCGGTGCTGAGGTCGGTAAATACGAGCAAGTTGCCCGATCCAAAAGCGTCGCTGCTGAAGCCATACTTTGCCTCCTTGTCGAGGAAAGTAGTAGAACCAGGGGTATGACCTGGTGTGAACACCACCTCGATCTGTCGACCACCGAGGTCAAAGATCTGTCCGTCGGTCAGATATAGTTTCTTTCCGTTGTATTTGTCCTGTGGCAGGATCGCCTCGTCTGCCGCGTTGATCCATACTTCCTCCCACTGATCCATCGCACCGATATGGTCGCCGTGACCGTGAGAGATGATGAGCGTCACAGGCTTCTTGACGATATCCTCCGCGATCTTCTTCAGACCTGGTATTTTGGTGCCAGCGTCGATCAGGATGGCCGAGGTCTCGCCTTCAATGAGATACACGCTCTCATTATATACCAGCGTACCATTGCCATGCCAAGTATGCTCGTCGAGCTGACGGAACTCTACGTCATCGTTCTTGAAGATGGTCTTCTCCTTGAAAACACTTGGTTGTGCCATTGCAGCCACCGCTGTAATCAATGCACACATCATAAGTAATAGTCTTTTCATTGCCGTATTATTAAAGGTAATCTGATTATTGGTAAAATTCTTCTCTTTGCTTTTTATTAGCGCGGCAAAGATAAATAAAATATCGTCAAAATCCAAATTCTTGGCATAAAATTTAAGGTTTTATAAACAAAGGCATAAAAAGAGGCCCCTTCTCACGAAGGAGCCCCCTTTTCATCTATAATAATAACACACACTAGAAATTGCTTCTATTAATAACCAGGGTTCTGATATGTCTTCTTCTCCTCTGGAGTCATCTGGAGAGCGTCGAGCTGACCCTGTGGGATTGGACGGAGGTAGAAGTGCTTCTGGATATCACGAACCTTCTCTACAGCCTGACGGCCACAAGCATCAGCGATGTGATATACCTTAGCACGCTCGTGCCAGGTCTGGGTACGTACGAGGTCGAACCAGCGGTAACCCTCACCGAAGTACTCACGGAGACGTTCGTCGAGGATATAGTCGATGGTGATGGTAGCAGGAGTAGCAGCTACGAGATCTGCGCTGAAGTCCTTCTCGACAGAGAGTGTGTTGTAGCCAGTGTTGCTGACAAGCTTGCTATAGCTGTTGAACTCGGTCTTCCACTTGCCTGCACGAGCGCGGAGGACGTTGACATATTTCTTAGCATCCTCGTTCTTGCCGAGCTTGACAGCTGCCTCAGCTGCGGTGAGATAGAACTCTGAGAACTTAGCAATAACGAATGGACGTGGAGATGAACCGTTAGGGTTGCCGAGCTCTTCATATTCGTTACGGTCGGTACGATGACCGATGTGCTTCCATACACCAGGGTAGGTCTGACGGCTGATGTCGCTGATGTTGATGACGAACTCATCATGACCAGGAAGGACACCAGCGTTGATGTTACCATTAGCCTGAGAATATACTACGTTAGGATCATCGTAAGGAAGGAACTGGAGGAATGTGTCGTAAGTGTAAAGCTTTGCACCGTTAGCACCAAGTACATACTGGTTCTTGTTGCCACCCTTTACGAAGTTGCAACGATACTGATAGGTAAAGGTACCGTCCCAACGTGAATCCTTGTCAACATCGGTGAACTTCTTAAGCGCGTCTGGGATAGGAGCCATACGGGTCCAAGGACGGCCGAGAGCCTGGCAAGCCTCACGGAGTACAGGGTTAGCATTGCTGCCATCAGGGAAGTCGCCGCGCATATCACCGCAGTAGTTCCACTGGGTGAACCAGCCAGCAAAGTTCTCAGGAGCACCACCGTTACCCCAGCCAAGGCCACCACCGTTGTAGAGGTCATCGTCCTGGTTGTGATCGGCCCACATAAGCCACTCTGCATTGCGGTCGTTCTGCCAGAAGTTTACGTCCATATAAGTATCCTGAAGCTTGTAAGGACCAGGGTTGTTGATGGCGTAAGTAGCTACGTCGTAGGCTTTCTGGAAGTATGAGTTGGCCTGGCTTGCATCGCGTGAAGCCTCTGGATAGGTAGGGATACCCTGTGGGTTCTCGAGCCACCAGCCGTAGGTCAGATAAGCGTTAGCAAGGAAGAGACGAGCGACGTTCTTGGTGATGGCACCAGGAAGACGAGGAGTATCTGGCAACTCTTCAACAGCCTCCTCAAGGTCTTTGAAGATAGCCTTGGTATAAACCTCAGGTACGGTATTGCGCTCAGAGGTACGCTTAGGAGCGGTATTAGAGTGGAGCTCGCCGCCACCGAGATCGAGTGGTACGCCACCGAAGGTCTGAACCAGCTTGAAGTAGTAGAAGCCGCGGAAGAACTTAGCCTCGGCAACGAGCAAAGGAGATACGCCTACCTCAGTAGCATTCTCGATAACTGCAGAAGCGGTGTTGATGTCGCTGAAGGCCTGGCCCCAGAGAGCGTCAGAACGTACAGAGTTAGAGTTGATAGCACCAACGCCGGTCATATCGATATCCTTCTGGTTACCATCAGCTGAGTGACCATAGGTATACTCATCTGTACCAGCCTCGCAAGAGGTGAAGTAATATGCTTGGCCGTAGAGGTTACGGAGGTGTGCATAGAGTGCAGTCAGACCACCCTTAACGCCTTCCTCTGTCTTGAAGAAGGATGGATCGTAGCTGCTTCGTGGCTGCTCGTCGAGGACGTCCTGGCAAGAAGACAGAGCGATGGTTGAGAGCATTGCCAAACCGAAGATACGGAAAGTATTTTTGTACATATCTTATTGTCTGTTATAATGTTGTAGACCCTTAGAATGTCACGTTAAGACCGAAGAGGTAGTTGCGGGTGCAAGGAGCGTTGGTACCAACGACTGGGATAGCGTGGCCACCGAGCTGTGTTGCGTGGAACTGACCCTGGTTAGACATTGAGTTTGGCTCTGGATCGAGACCGCTCTCGTCATAGTAGTCAGAAGAGATGATGAATGGGTTCTGGACAGTAGCGTAAACGCGGAGAGAGCTGAGACCAGCCTTCTTCATCCAGTCGCCCTTGAAGTTGTAACCGAGGGTGATGTTGCGGATCTTGCAGTAGCCACCGTCGAAGAGACCGAGGGTAGAACCATACTTCTGGTTATCACCTGACTGGATACCGCCTGGCTTTGGATACTTAGCGTTCTTGTTCTCTGGAGTCCAGTAGTCAACCTTAACGTTGCCACGACGACCGGTGAGCATGTTGAGGTAGCCGCTTGCGCCGTAGAGGGTAGAGACGAGCTTGCCGCCAACCTGGTAAGCGCCGATGATGTTGAGGTCGAAGCCCTTATAAGCTACGCGAGTATTGAAACCACCAACGAAGTCTGGCTCAAGGCTGATGATCTGACGATCGTCTGGACCGATAGCCTGGAGCTCGCCCTTGTCATTGTAGCGCTTCTCATACTTAACCTTGATCATACCCTCGTTACCACCTGGCTCAAGAGTCTGGAGAAGGTCATAGTCAGTATCGCCTGCATTCCAGAGGCCGTCGTACTCATAATCGTAGATAACGTCGATAGGATAACCCTCGAACCAACCGTTGCCCTCATCACGACCTGGCTTACGCTTGCCGGTCTGTGGGTCGATCTCGTTGCTGCCGGTGAGCTTGACGAGCTTATTGCGGTTAGCTGATACGTTGAAACCAGCCTCCCATGTCCAACCGTTGTAGTTGTCAAGGATGGTGCCGTTGAGAGTGAGCTCGAAGCCCTTGTTCTGTGTCTCACCGATGTTAGCAGTATAGCTGCTTACACCTGCAGAACCAGGAAGCGATACGTTGAGGAGGATGTCCTTGGTGTTCATTACATAGTACTCAGCAGTACCGCTCAAACGACCACCAAAGAGAGAGAAGTCAAGACCGTAGTTGTAGGTCTCAGAGTACTCCCAACCGAGCTCATCGTTAGCAAGCTTGCTGGTGTAGTAACCGGTCATATAACCAGAAGGATCGGTACCGAAGTTGTAAGGAGTGGTGCCGAGGCTACCGAGGGTGGTGTATGGGTTGATTGACTGGTTAGCAGTCTGACCATAACCAACGCGGAGCTTGAGGTTGTCTACCCACTCTACGCTCTCCATGAAGTTCTCCTTGCCGATGTTCCAACCAAGAGAAACTGCAGGATAGGTGTGCCACTGATGACCCTTAGCAAGGCGTGAAGAAGCATCTGAACGAACAGCTACAGAAGCCATGTACTTGCTGTCATAAGAGTACATTACACGACCCATCCAAGAGACGAGACCTGCCTGCCAGTAGTTCTGGTAACCAGGGTTAACGATGGTACCCTCAGTTGCCTGACCGATGTTGTAGTACTGGAAGTAGTCAGCAGGAATGTTCTTGCCACTCATGTGTGACTGAGTATAGGTGGTCTGCTCTGCAGAGTACATTGCTACGGCGTTGACCTGATGCTTGTCAGCGAAGGTGCGGTCGTAAGAGAGTACGTTCTCGACTGCCCAGTTCAAGTTCTCGCTGTGCTGGATAGACGCGTTAGAAGGCTCGTTGGCATTAACGGTGTTGACACCCTTGCCGGTGAAACCGCCATTCTTTGAAGAACGGTAGTTCAAACCGAGGTTCAAGCGATACTTAAGACCCTTAACCCATGGCATCTCAACCTCACCGAAGAGGGTGTTGTAAGTACCGAGAGTCTTGGTCTCATTGACCCAACGCTCGCCAACTTCCTCAAGACGATCCTTGGTGAGGAACCAAACGTCGTCAGAACCCATGTGTGCTACGCGGCCGGTAGGATCCTGGAGGTTGTCTGGATCAACGAGTGGAGACATCTGGAGGACACCGTACATGCCGAGGTGAGTACCATCGGTAGTGTTATAGGTGTTGGTGGTAGAGAGACCGAAGCGGAAGTACTTGCCAACCTTCTGGTCGATGTTAGCGCGAACAGAGAGACGGTCGAAAGCCTGGGTAGGAACAACGCCCTCGTCATGCATATAACCAGCACCGAATGAGTAGCTGCCGCCCTGGGTGCCACCAGCTACGGTGACGTCATGGCTCTGTGAGATACCGGTCTGGTAGAAGAGATCCTGCCAGTTGGTGTTGTTGCCACGATGCTCATCAACGCCGTCGCCATACTTGCCAGCGAGATCACGCATCTTGCCGAGCTCCTCACCATTCATCATTGGGAACTCATTGAAGAGAGTCTTGATGCCGACATAACCGTTGTAGGTAACCTTAGCTGGAGTGCCCATAGCACCCTTGTTGGTGGTGATCATGATGACACCGTTAGCACCACGTGAACCATAGATAGCGGTAGAAGAAGCATCCTTCAAGATGTCCATAGACTTGATGTCCGATGGATTGATATCAGAAAGCTTGCCCATGAATGGGATACCGTCGAGTACGATCAATGGGTCGTTAGATGCAGAAAGAGAACGCTGACCACGGATGCGGATACGCATCTCAGCACCTGGCTGAGTATTGGTCTGCTGCATGTCTACACCAGCTACACGGTTCTGGAGAGCCTGGGTGATGTTTGATGAAGGATTCTCCATCAGTTTGCCACCGTTGACAGAAGCTACTGAACCAGTAACGGCCTCCTTGCGCTGTGTACCGTAACCGATAACTACAACGTCCTCAAGGAGCTTGTTGTCCTCACGGAGGGTGATCTTCATCTTAGAGGCAGCCTTGACCTCCTGAGTCTCATAACCGATGTATGAGATAACGAGAGTGGCACCCTGATTGACCTTCAACTCGAAGTTGCCGTCAATGTCTGTCATTACACCGGTAGTGGTGCCCTTGGCAACTACGCTGGCGCCTGGAACAGGTTCGCCTGTGTTGTCAATGACGGTACCAGTTGCTGTAAAGTTCTGTGCGAATGCCCATACTGGGAAGAGGCATAACGCGAAAAGAATCCACAGGGATTTCATTTTCGAAATGGTACTTTGCATGATGTTGTTAATATTAATTAATAATGTGATTGTATTTTCTTTCCGGTAATGTGTCGTGTCACACGGTAAAAATCCGGCGCAAAGATAAGATATATTCTGTATGCGGACAAAAAAATAAGTATCAAAAAAATATTCATACATTTCAAGTTTATTTTCTCTTGATTTGTACCATTTCCCTCTATTTGCTGTTCCAAAATGGTACCATTCCATATTTTTTTTGAGGATTCTTTCTTTTTTTTGCTCTTTTTTTATATCTTTGCACCATCTATACATAATGACTACACACTCTATGAGGTTCACATTACTGATATTATTAAGCCTCTTTTCATGCACTTTGAGCGTTCTTGCCCGACCGTATAATTTCATGCTGTCGGACAAGAATCTCTCGAGTAGCCTGGTCAATAGCATCTATCAGGATCGGGACGGTATGATCTGGATCTCGACCGAGAACGGACTCAACCGTTACGACGGTACTAAGGTGACCATTTATAAGCATGAAGAAGGGAATGAACACTCCCTGGCTCACAACTATGTCCGCTACATGTTCGAAGACGCAGAAGGTCACTTCTTCGTCGGTAACTACATGGGTCTTCAGCTCTATCGTCGTGAGTCGGATGACTTTTCCGTCCTCGGCAAGTTCGCTGATGGCCAGCCGTTGCTTTCTTCGCCAAGCTATATTACACAGACGCCTTCTGGAGAAATCTATGTTTCGGGCAATCTGTCCTGCCAGGTCACTGTACAGGACGATGTCCCTGTTTTCCTGACCCCCGAATGGGAGGGATTCCCGCCAAGTATGACCGGTGAGCTGCGTCTGGCCAAGGATGGTAGCCTCTGGTGCATGAAGATGAATGACGCCGTCTATCGTGTGCTGCCAGACGGTCATAAGGTAGAGCGCTATGCTGATGTCACTCCGTTCAAGGAGGCCATGTATGTGCTGCGTGACACCGAAGGCGACATCTATATCCAGACGACGGCCAATGATCTCTACAAGCTCAATCCAGAGAATCGTTCCTGGCATAAACTCAATGCTACTCGTATCTCCTATGCCAACCTCAAGTGCATTTTCCGCTACGACCGTACACATATATTAATAGGTACGGATGGCAATGGTCTCAAGATGATCGATGAGATCACGGGTCAGGTATCTGACTATGTCATCGACCTGCCAGCTCTGTCGTCGCGTTACCTGAAGGTTCATCAGATTATGCGCGACCGCGACGGAGACCTTTGGATGGCTCTCTTCCTCAAAGGTGTGGCTCGCATACCGATGCAGGAGAGTAGTTTCAGCTATGTCGGTTCTCAGTCGGCTGTCTCCGATCTGATTGGCAGTAGCAGTGTCAGTTCTTTGCTTTCCGACAGTAAAGGTCAGATGTGGGTAGGTACTGATGGACAGGGTCTCTATCGCTTGTCGCAGGATCTGTCCTCGTCTAACCATTATGCCACGACGACCGATGGCGGCACCATGCCGGCCATCGTGCAGAGTCTCTTTGAGGACTCGGAGGGGACTCTTTGGGTGGGTAGCTATAATGAAGGTTGTGGTGTGATCAATCCTCGCACCGGTACTTTCTCGTCTTACAATCACTTTTTCCGTCGTAAGGATGCTCCAGCCACACGTATCTATGCTTTTGAGGAAGACCGTCAGCACCGTCTGTGGATTGCTTCTCTCGGCCATGGCCTCTTCTGTTTTGACCTGAAGACAAAGCGCGTTTTGCCAGAGCTCTCTTTTGCCGATGGCGTCAATCTCTGGGAGACTTCCTTACTGATTACCAGCAATAATCATCTGCTCATCGGTACGTATGACGGTGTCTATGAGCTCGACTTGAACCAGGCGCAGCCTTCGCCTCGTCACATCTTTGACCGAAGCATCGTCTTCGCGCTTTATGAAGACCAGCAGCATCGTCTGTGGGCAGGTTGCTCGACGGGATTGGTCAATTTCAGCCTCGATTCGACCGAACTCATCCAGTATACAGACAATGATGGCTTGGTCGGCAATACGGCTTATAGCATTCTTGGTGATGACAGCCGAACCCTCTGGATCGGTACCAACCGTGGCCTCTCGCACTTCCTGCCAGACACCAGGACTTTCAAGAACTACTCTGATGCCGATGGCCTGCAGGGTAATGAGTTCTCAAAGAATGTCTGTTGCTTTGACCAGAATGGCCGTCTCTGGTTCGGTGGCGCCTATGGAATTACGTACTTCGCTCCTGATCAGGTGCGAGATCTCGTAGCTCAGCGCCATGCTCGAATCACTGGCTTCTACATCAACAATCAGGCAGTTAGTGCGAATACGCTTTCTGGCGGAAAGCCTATCGTGACGGGTCCTCTGCACTTAGCACGAGAGTTCCAGTTGGCTCATGCCAACAACAGTTTCTCTATTGAGCTCGCAACCGTGGAGTTCTCCGATCCGGATGTCGTCCGCTATCAGTACTCGATGAATGGCTCGGCTTGGATGTCCTTGCCACAGGGTAGTCACCTTGTTTCGTTCAGCGACCTGCAGCCGGGTAGCTATCATTTCTCGTATAAGGTAACCGATGGACAGAGTGAGTCGCTCCCGGAGGAGGTGCTCATCGTCATACGTCCGGATTGGTGGGAGTCTCCACTGGCTCGTCTTGCATACGTCCTGCTGGCGCTTCTGATCATCTCATCTGTCGCATACTTCTTCTATCGTCAGCATAAGGTGCGTCGCGATATGCTCCTGCAGCAGCATGCACATGAGATCGATGAGGCGAAGCTTCGTTTCTTTACCAATATCACGCATGAGATCCGTACACCTATGACGCTCATCATGAGCCCGTTGCAGAAACTCATGTCTACGGATAGTGATCCTGCACGTCAGTCGGCCTACAAGACCATGCACCGCAACGCTCGCATGCTTTTGCAGTTAGCCAACCAGTTGCTCGATATCCGAAAGATCGATAACAAGCAGATGAAGCTTGTCTTCTGTGAGACCGATATCCTGGCACAACTGAAGGAGCTCCGTGACTTCTTCATTCCGATTGCTGAGAACAAGCACATCGATTTCTACTACGATCATGAGGGACTGGACGAGTGTCGCCTGTGGGTCGATCCTGGCTATTTCAATAAGATTGTAGTCAATCTGTTGAGCAACGCCTTCAAGTATACTCACGACCATGGTCACGTGGCTCTCTCTGTCTCGAAGCTGGTTCAGCAGAATGTAGAATATGTACAGATTGCAGTGAGTGACGATGGCGTAGGTATTCCACCTGAGGACATGGAGCATATCTTCGAGCGTTTCTATCGCACCAAGTCGGCTCATCTCTCTGCAGATGGTAACGGTATCGGCCTTCACCTGACACGTTCGCTCGTGACGCTGCATCATGGTATCATCAAGGCCGAGAATAATCCTGAGGGACAGGGAACTACCTTCACGGTATTGCTGCCGATGGGTAAGGATCACTTGCGTCAGGAAGAGATTGCTACGGTGGTTCCTACCGAAGTCGTAGCTGAAGATTCGCTTACCGCTCCATTGCCGGAGGCTCCTGCTCAGGAGGAGGAGAACCGTACGTCTTCTCGCACCAAGTATCGTCTCCTCGTGGTCGATGATGATGACGAGATCCGTAGCTACCTGAGTCGCGAGCTATCTGCTGATTTCCATGTCCAGGAGTGCAGTGACGGCCAGGAGGCCTTGCAACAGATCTTCAAGCAGAAACCTGATCTGGTTATCTCCGACGTCATGATGCCGACGGTCGATGGCTTCACGCTCTGCCAGCGTATCAAGCAGAATATCTCGCTCAATCACATCCCAGTCATCCTCCTCACGGCCAAGGCCGATCAGGAATCGAACATCGAGGGTCTGGAGAGTGGCGCTGACGCTTATCTGGCTAAGCCATTCTATATTGAGATCCTGCGTCGCATGGCGCTTAATCTTGTTCGCACTCGTACTCAGCTCAAGAACTCTTTCAACGGCAAGCAGGTACAGGAAGACAAACTCGAGAACATCGAGATGCGCTCGGCCAATGACAAGCTCATGGATCGTATCATGCGTAGCGTCAATCGGAACATCCAGAATGCGGATTACTCGATCGATGAGCTTTGTCAGGATGTTGGCATCAGCCGCGTGCACCTTTATCGCAAGCTCAAGGAACTTACTAACCAGAGTCCGCGTGACTTCATCCGCAACATCCGTCTCAAGCAGGCGGAGCGCCTCCTGTTGCGCGACGCTTATTCGATCAATGAGATTGCTGAGGCCGTAGGCTTCTCACGTGCCAACAACTTCTCGTCAGCCTTCAAGGAACTCTATGGCTATCCTCCGCTTCAGTGGAAGGCTATGCAGCTCGAAAAAGGCGTGAAACCGGACGATGAGACCGCTGAGGCAGAAAACTCGCAGCCGGAATCGTAAAAATGTCGTCAATACTTGCAAAACCGGATATTTTGTAGTATATTTGCCCCCTGCAATACATTATTTATATCATAAACACCTATTACTATTTATGAAAAAAATCTTCACAACCATGGCTCTTGGCGCTGCATTGCCAATGACAGCTTTTGCTCAGGACGTGCAGCTTACCCTGCATCCTGCACAGGCCGACAACGTGATTCCTAAGGAGATCTATGGCCAGTTTGCTGAGCACCTCGGCCGCTGTATCTATGGCGGTATCTGGGTCGGCAAGGACAGCAATATTCCTAATGTCGAAGGCTATCGTAAGGACGTCTTTGAGGCTCTGAAGGAGCTTCAGGTCCCAGTCATGCGCTGGCCAGGCGGCTGTTTCGCCGATGAGTATCACTGGATGGATGGTATCGGACCTCAGGAGAATCGTCCTCGCATGGTCAACACCAACTGGGGTGGCACCGTAGAGGATAATTCCTTCGGTACACACGAGTTCCTCAACCTCTGCGAGCTTCTCAATTGTGAGCCTTATATCTCTGGTAATGTGGGATCTGGTACCGTCGAAGAGATGGCTAAGTGGGTAGAGTATATGAACTCTGACACCAATTCGACCATGGCTGAACTCCGTCGTAAGAATGGCCGCGAGAAGCCTTGGAACGTCAAGTACTTTGGCGTCGGCAATGAGTCGTGGGGTTGCGGTGGCAACATGACCATCGAGTACTATGTCAATGAGTACAAGCGCTATAACACCTATGCTCGCAACTACGGCGACAACCGCCTCTTCCGTATCGCTTCGGGTGCCAACGGCGGTGATACTCACTGGATGGACGTGGCTATGCGCGAGTGCCGCTTCAATATGGATGGTATCTCAGTTCACTTCTACTCGGTTCGTGACTGGGGTTCTGAGGATGATCCAATCACCGGTATTCCTATGGGCAAGAAGGGTTCGGCGCTTAACTTTACCGAGCAGGATTACTACGAGATCGTCTCAAAGTCACTCGAACTTGAGGATATCATCCAGGCTCATGCAGCTGTGATGGATCGCTATGATCCTGAGAAGAAAGTCGCTATTATGTTCGACGAGTGGGGTACCTGGTTCAACGTCGAGCCTGGCACCAACCCTGGCTGGCTCTATCAGCAGTCGACCATGCGCGACGCTGTCGTTGCAGCTTCTTCGCTCAACATCTTCCACAAGTACACCGATCGTGTCAAGATGGCCAACATTGCACAGGTAGTCAACGTGCTTCAGTCAATGATTCTCACCGACGAGAAGAAACCTATGAACCCTTGTGTCCTGACTCCAACCTACCACGTCTTCAAGATGTACAACGTGCACAAGGAGGCAACTCACATCCCTGGCGACCTGACCTGTAACTACATCAGTGTCAATGCCAAGGAGCAGGTGCCAACCGTCAGCTACACCGCTTCGAAGGATCAGAATGGCGTGATCCACGTATCGCTTACCAATATGGATGTCAACAACCAGCACGTCATCAGCGTCAATGTCGATGGCATGAAGGTCAAGGGTGCAGAAGGCGAGATCATCACCGCCAAGGACGTACACGCTTACAACGACTTCTCACATCCTACAGATGTCAAGACCGTTGCATTCAACGGTGCTAAGGTTGGTAAGGACGGCAAGCTCACCGTCACCATCCCTGCACATAGCGTGGTTACTTTGACTTTGAAGTAAGAAACACATTTCTCGATCGTGGAAGGGCTCGCCGGGATTCCTGCGAGCCCTTCCCGCATGTAGGAAGGTATCGCACGAACTCGTGCGATACCTTCTTTCTAGTCGGAATGGACATCTTGCAAGCGCGGCGTCCCTTCTTTCTAGTCGGAAAGGACGTCTTGCAAGCATGGTGTCCTTTCTTTCCTTTAGGAACGGATGTCTTGCAAGCAAGACGTCCATTCTTGTATTAAATGGTGCACATCTTTAATAATTTTGTGCAAGTCATATGTGCCATTTTGCTGTTTTTTGATTATTTTCTAATTGTAAGTTACTGATTTTCGTGCAGGTTGTTTTGTGGAGTCGATATTTTTGCGTACCTTTGCAGCGTGATACTACGTCTTTTTGAAGACATAGAGACAGATAGACAACAAAAAATTAATATATACATTATTAAATTATGGCATTAAACATCATCGTACTTGCCAAGCAGGTACCTGACACCCGCAATGTGGGTCCTGATGCAATGAC
>JAZUDJ010000004.1:0-30291 GCA_045639585.1 Bacteroidales bacterium | reverse complement strand
CCCATGAAGCGCTTGATGCTGCTGATGGTCTGTGTCGGATAGAGTACGGCCTGACGTCGTGCCATCTCGCCGACCTTCAAGCCGTGGTCAGTATATGCCACGATAGAGGGCATAACCTTGCTGGAACCACTGCCGCTGTGGGTGCTTATCACGGATGCTGATCCGCATTCGCAAACCGCTACGCAGGATGTCGTGGTTCCGAGGTCTATTCCTATGATCTTCTTCATGCTACTGATTGATTATGAAGTTGACGTATTCCTTCAGGAGCTGATTGGGCAGGCTGTCGAGAGGTTCAGGAAACTCTATGTGCTGTTCCTCCAGCTTGCGCATGGCTCTGGGAATGCGTCTTCCTATGTCATTGAGCTTCGAGCGTTGCTCATCGGTTCGGACAACTATCAGAAGAGCATTGAAGGAAGTGAATGGTGTAAGGGCTGAGAGTATCGCCTTGGTTCCGCTCTGGGCATCGTTGATCTTTCCAGTCTCGATGGAGGTGAGGCAGGTGTCTGCCTGTTGGATGATGCGGCGGTTGGTTCTTGAAGCCATGAAGATCACGAGTTCCTTGTCTGAGAAAGAACCGTTATGGGAGCCGTCCATCATCTGACCGACTATCTCTTCCGTATCGGCAACTATCTGCTGTGATGTCATCACCGAATGGGAGAGGTAGTCATCGAGGTACTGTCGGTACAGATAGTCCTCCTCGGTCATGTACTCCAGGACATCGTACCATGAGGCGAAGTCTCGGTTGAGATAGTCGGAAAGGAACTGTAGGTAGTGCCTCTCTGACAGCATGGGCGTGGTAGGGGTCACGCTGATGGTGTCCAGTGAAGAGAAGAATGACTGAGCGAGGTAGGCATATTCATCTATGTCTGCGTCGAAGTCATATCTTGCCAGAGCATTCTGGAGCATCAGTACATCGGTATATGCGTGCAGGCGTGTATCGATTACGGAGTTCAGCTTCTCCAGAATGGAATGGCTGCAGCCAGCCACCTCAGAAAGGGTCTGCATCTGAATCTGGCTTGCAGAGTCTTCTATGAGGGTGAAGATCGAATCCTCATAGGAGTGCCAGAACTGGATAACAGAAGGAAAGTCTGCCACCTTCAGGTCTTCCTGATCGCAGATACTCTCGGCAAAATGTCTGTAGTCGTTCAGACATTTCTCCAGAGGTTTCTGGGACTGATGGTTCGTGCATGAGGTGGATGAAACCATCAGGCAGATGAGAAAAGCAATAAGCCTGATCAGATGCTTGCCAAACATGCCGACACATATGGTAATCGGTTTCATGCACTGATTTCGCATAGGTTGAATCATTCGACTAAAAAAGAAGTTTTGTAACGATAATTATTGGTAAAAATCGCCCTGTTGGGGTGAAAGATTGTGCAAAGGTATAGGGATTTTCCCAACCGCAAAAATTAGATGCGATTATTTAATAAATGTTAATAAAGTGCATGTGCGCTTATAATCGCACATTGCATGTCGATAATACGGCTATAACTGGAAAAAGTATTATGATTTATAGGTATATAGAATGATACAATGCAAATATTTTGCAAAATTAGCAAAATGTTAAAATGGATAGTTAGTGCATCTCGAAAAATTTCAAATAGTTTAGTTGATTTCAGACAACCAGAAAGACCAAAATCGTTCTGTTTTTCCCCTTTTTTTGATTCAATAAATGATAAACTTGCCTATATAGGTTGTTTTTGCCTAAAAAGCATTAAAAAATGGGTCTCAAATTTGGTTTGTGTGGATTATTGGTGTACCTTTGCGCCCATAATTACTAACACTGAGCTTATATATGAAATACGGCTACATATTAGAACGTGCTGCACAGTTGGAGATGGATGATGATCGTCAGCTGATTGAGAAATCGATCGGTGCTGATGGTCAGCTTTTCGTTGAACGGGTATATGATATAAGGGACTACAGACCGAAATGGCTGAAGCTTATGGATGTTATCCGTGAGGGTGACGAGCTTTATATCATAGGGATGAGTGAGACAGGTTTCGGACTACGTGAGTTTTCCATGCTGTTCGATTTCTGTGTCAAGACCAAGTTCCGTATTGTGTCCATCAGGGATATGATAGATACTTCCATTCCAGAGCAGGCCAGAATCCTATACCGTTGGGGAACCCTTCCGATGGATAGGGATGATTTCATGAAACGAGAGAACCGAATCCGTAACGGTGGCCATAGAAAGAAAGCAAAGATCAAGGATGAGACCCGAGAAGAGCGAAATGCTCAGATCGTCAAGCTGTACGAGGCTAAGGTTCCAATCGAATCTATCATGCTTAAGGTAGGTGTCCGATCAAACAATACTATCTACAAGATTCTTCGTGAGGCTGGAATCTATGTACAGCGACATGTTACGTCGAGGACAAAACATGCTGCACCAAAGACAGAAGAGACACAAGAAAACCAATAATAACAATCTATCACAATGACAAAAGCAGAATTAGTTACCAGCATCTGTGCCAGAACTGGCATGAGCAGGGAAATGGCATTGGATGCCCTGGAGGCTTCCATGGCATCAATCAAGGAGTCTATCCTCAATGGCGAGGAGGTCACACTTAGAGGTTTTGGAACCTTCGGCGTGAAAGTGCGTAAGGAGAAGGTTGCACGTAATATCACCAAGAATACCACGGTGATCGTGCCAGCTCATAAGGCTGTTACCTTCAAGCCAGCAGCAACCTTTGAGGAGGAAGTTGCCCAGAGCTGATAAAGTCATATATAGAGACAGGATACCTTGGACTGTAGGTTAGGCGTAATTCGCGAACCTCGTGTCCAAGGTATCTTTTTTGTCTCTTGTGTCCCAGGTGTCTCATCTGCCTCAATCTTTGATTTTGTCTATATCGTTGCTGTTGGCTACGGCATAGAAAAATGGGACAGGGGCATAAAAAAAAGACCGACACTGTGAGGTGCCGGTCGTATGATCACGCTATGATCATGTCCTTGTGAATGATGTCGGGGTCAGTCATGTAGGCAGGTGCGTTGATCCGCATACCTGCTTCTTTGACCATGTTGTAGTCTGGACGGTCATTGATCTGAGGATGTGTGTTGAACAGGAACTTACTGCTTGTCATCAGAAAGCTGAAGTATCTCCATTCTCGTAGTACATCGGCTACCGACGGATGGAGTCCGTTGCTGATCTTGGCACAGAGCAAGTTGGAGAAGAGTGTAGCTTCGATACTGTTGGTTACGGCAATGGTCTCAAAGCCCTCTCCTGGATTGGAGAAGGTGCCGAAATTCAAAAGTGAAGTTGTCTGGACCTTCAGGTCTTTTTCATTGTAGTAGATAGCTGTCTTGTAGATTCTCATAGGTGTTAAAGGGTTAGTATTATTTGTTTTGTTCTCGGAAGTTGATCCTTTTCAGTCTGTTTAGATCAGTCTTTTTGCCATATAGGTATCGGATGATTATATCTCCGATGTCGATTTTATCCTCTCGATCCTTTTCTGAGGCTCTGTTTTCCAGTCTGTCATACAGGCAAACTTTACAATCAGGAAACATCCCAAGGTTTCCTTTCCAGTTCTTGTATGCATCAACATCGGGTATCACCACAACGGTACGTCCGTTGAGTACGTTTAGTAATCCTGGACTCATGTTGTTCATGCCTCCAGTAGCAAGCCAGATGTATTCGGGCCATATCAGAGCGCATAGCAGGGCTGTCTTCTCGGACTCTACTAATCCGATTGGATCGGCAGGTCTTCGTGGAAGCAGGTGTTCTCCGAACAGGCATTGACTCAGGTTGAAGTCTGGCAGGCTTTCGCCATTGCGTCGCTTGTATGAACGAGCAAGTCTGGCGTGAACCCAATCCACTGGGTACTGACTATGTATGCGGTGGCCAGTATCCTTGTCGTATGGTATGATCTTGCCTGTACGTATCTTGCCCTCGATGTCTATCTGCCAATAGACAGTCTCGTTCTTGTATGTCGATCCGATCTTGTAGTCTCTGAGAACGCGAAGCAGCTCTATTCTGTCTATCTGCGGAAGTGTGTAGAAATACAGAGCGAGGTTGTTGCTCAGACTGTCGAATCTGATCATATTGCAGTTGTCAATGTAGTCCACCTTACTATTTCCTGGTTTGTACACTGGCTTGTGGTTCACCTGACCCTGTTCACTGATCAGGTCGATACGCTTTTCCGGATGAAGGCGGTAGAACTCTCTCGGGGGCAGATGGTAGCCGCATCCTGACTGATGGTCGCACATTCCGCATGTCTCATCAATCTCTATTTCTTTTCCGTTCTCGAAATATACATAACGAGTAAAGGATCTTCTTCCGCAATTCGGGCACTTATGCTTCGTTGCCTTGGTGTTGTTTCTTCCATGTCTTTGCAGCTGGAAGATGTGCTTGTCATCTCTTTTGCTCATATAATCATTCATTTATTGTTGCCTCGTTCTCATCTGACCTTTGTGGCTTCGGGTCGTTCTTATGCTCGTTGATCACTCGGTTGACTGTGCTCTTGTTGGAGTTGAGCAGTTCCCCTATTTCTCGTGTAGAATGGCCTTCGCTGTAGAGCTTCATCACATCATCCACGTATTGCTGGTTGTTGCGTGAAGGCTTTGACAGATGCTCACGTTCTGGAGAAACACCATCGAACTCGAAATAGAGGAAGGCTCCTTTCTTTACGATATGGCAGCACAGTACGCTATGTTCGTCATAGCAGACTTCGTCGCTGCGTTGCTTCAGGGTCTTCAGATAACGCTTTCCTCTGCCCAGGATGCTTCTGCCGATAGCCATAACTGAGTCGAAGCTGTTGTAGAGCTTTTTGCTACCGGAAAGGTCGTTCTCTGTGATAGGAGAGTAGGGAAAGTGCTTAGGTGTATGGGCAACTATCAGAAAGGAGAAGTTGTATTTCTCCTTCAGGAAGATGAATCTTCTCATCAGAGTCATTGCAGCATCGCCATCTTCCAGCTTGTCGCTGATGAAGGTGATGTTGTCGATGATTGCTATTCTTACGCCACTTTTTAGCAGAGCCTGTTCGATGGCCATGATTACATTGCTGTCGAAACGCTCCCAGGTACGGCTCTTCATCTGCTTTCTTACTCGCACTAGGTTTTCTGGAAAACGATGGAGGTTTCCCTGGTCATCGGTATATCTGCGTTGGAACTGCTTGACGTTAAGCTCGAAATCAAAGTAGAGCACTTTTTCCGTTTTGGCCACGTCCTCAGCTATCTGCACAGCAAGGATTGACTTGCCAAGGTTTGAGTCTGAGAAAAGACAAAGTATCTCGTTCTCAAACCAGATTTGCTTCCATAGATTACGAGGCTCAGGCATATTCTTGCCTTCTTCGAGAGCATCATTAGCAGATTGAAGGACAAAGTAATCATCGGCGTAGTCACCTTCATCTTCCGGCTCCTCCTGATAGTCTTCCATTTCCTGATAATCGGGATCGATATATACTTCAGATTCGCTTTCGGGTATATCTTGTTTTTTGCTGTTCTTTTTCATAGAATGGCTTGTTATTGCTCTTCAGATAGTTCTGGCAGCAGTGTTTTGAGTTCATTTCTGTCGTAGTAGTTTCTGCCCATACGCTTTCTGACATGCACTAAACCTGTTTTGACATATCGCCATAGAGAAGTAGTGTTTCTTCCAAGCAGAGCTTCGGCCTGTTCCTGGTTAAGCCATCGTGCTTCTTTCTTCGGTTGAGAGGAAGATGAACCAAAAGCATCTGGATCACCAGAGTTGCTTTTGATTACTTGTTCGTACTCTTCTTCACTGATCAGAATCATTCTGCGAGCTGTTGTGGCTTCGGGTTTTACGGGGATGTTCATACTATAGTTGTTTTGGTTGTAATAAAAAGAAAGGCGCAACCCAGAATGCTCCGGATTACGCCTGCAAAGGTATGGAAAGAAGTTGAAATACTATGAAAAAGGATGAAAAGTTAGCATAGTTTAACTATAGTGCATGTCAATATAAGTGCATGTCAATTTAACCGTAAATTGCAGAAAAACAAGTATATGAGTTTTACAATTTATTGTGCTTGCAGTTGCAAAACTGCACGTCTATCGCATCTCGAAGTTTATCCGTCAAGCAGATCAATAACCTCTTTTCTGTCTTCATCGTCAATGGTTCTGTAACGGCAGAAACTCGTTGATCCAGGTGCATGGCCTGACATTGTACTGATGATCTCAGGTGATTTTAAGACTTTGTATGCACTGCCTATGAAAGTTTTTCTGGCAGTGTATGACGTAGCCATGTCACAGAACTGATTGTAGAAGTGGTCGGATGTCGGGTCTGCTGAGCCATAGACATATCGGGTTATGCCTACTATTCTGAATATTTCCTTAATTGATTCATTATATGTGGTGAGATTTTTGAATGGAAACAGTCTGCCATTCTTATCTACACCACGATATTTCTCTATCAGCTGCATGGCACGAGGAAGCAATGGAACCTTTGGGATGACTGGGTTGGTCTGCTTTCTTGTCTTTAGCGGACGGTACTGGAGTATATTGTCTTTGATGTTCTCTTCCGTCAAAGTGACCAGATCGCAGTATCTGCAACCCGTCAGGCAGTTGAATATAAATATGTCTCTTTGTATTTCGAGTTTTGGATAGCCGGACAGGTCAAAAGTGTCTATGCAGTTTCGCTCTTCTTTGGTGAGGTAGAATGCATCCGTGTAGATTCTCTTGTATGTCCTACATTCATTTTTGATACTCACATCTATTGGAACAAGTGAGTTCTTGATGATCCAGTTATATACGGCAGAAAGCATCTTCATTACACTTGGCAAGTAGTTAAAAGTCCTATGTGTTGTCTTGAACTTTTTCCCTTTTCTCGCATACGGAAAGAGACTCAGGGAATAGTCAACACATTGCTTATGTATAGATGGATATTTCTTTGCCAGGTTTTCCTCTTCCAAAAAAAACGCTTTGAAGGCAGCAATGTCATCCTGAGTGGTTTGGGAAGGATAAGTCAGCCCTTTCAGTTCCAATTTGAAAATGTCCCTGAATTTCTCAAATCTGGCAATATGTCTCTTCAGTGAGACGTTCAATTCATATCTGCTCTTCGCAAGATCTTTTGCAACACAGTACCTATCTATAAATGAATAGATAGTTGTCTCATCGCTCGTCTCTGTCATGCTCTTGATAGTAGCATCCATTATCAGAGGAGAAGAAAAGATGTCGCTATCTTCTTCGTATGAGGCATCGAGGATTTTTTTTATTTTCTCCTTGGTAAGCTGCTCTTTTATGGGTGACGAAATCAACATGTCCAGTTTCTCGGACAGTTCTTGCAATGCTTGCTGAGCCTTGACAGCATCCTTGTAGTCACTCAGATAATTTCTCGGTATTATTATCTTGCCGTTGACAAATCGTTTCCGAGGGACAAAGATATGACTCTGTAACCTGTAACGCTGAGTGCGAGATATACATATTCTGACCATGATCTGGCTCATGCCGTTCCTGGTCTTATCTGATAGTTCGTAGTTAACCTTGCTCATTTTGTCTTTTTATTATCAGAGGAAGTAGATCGCTTGTGTCTAATTTCGCCATCCTGTATGTCTGACGGTATGAGTTTTGGATGGGTGTGGAAGTAATGTGTTCGGATCGCCAGTTCGGTACAAGCACAGTTGCATAGAGGCACCCACTTGTACCTTTTGCTGTGAGGCATTCGTATCTGTACACCCCTGACCAAGCCGCTATACAAGAATACCTTCTTCAGCAAAGGTGCATGACTCTCATAGGAAACAGGTGAAAATATCGGGCTTGTCATGCTGATACCTCTGTTCCTTCTGATAATATCCATACATACATCATCGAGGATGACATTGTCTGGTGCAGGATAGATTTCGTTCTGTACTGGCTTTGCTGTGTACTTTAGCTTTCCTTGGCTGGAAATGCTAAGCCAGGTCAGAGAGACAATGTCGCGAAGTCTTATTCCAGTCTTGCATTGGAATACGAATATGTCTCTCAGAGACGCAAGTCCGGGCTTGTCAGAAAGGTCGCAGTTCAATAGTATATCTATTTCTTTAGGGTTGAGAATTATCATTTTCTTCTGTACTACATGCTTACCTATCTCAATACCATGAAAAGGATTTACTCTGATCTCATGCTTGACGTTGATGAGCCAGTTGAAGATAGTGTTCATCTTCGACAACATGGTAATATCACTTTGTCCTGAAGGCTTACAGATTTTTGACTTTACCATCCTTGGCAGAATCTGATCCACAGTGTCATTGATGTGCGCCATCAATTCAGCGTGCTCCTGGAATATTTCATATTCGTGTTTCGCATAATACTGAAGCTTCTTTACGTCTTCATCCTTCATGCTGTCTATGCAAAGACCATAGTCTTTGACACCTTCAACCTGTTGCATGTAAAGTTCAAAACGGATCAGTCGGCGTGTGTATATGTCAAAGACCTCGTAGTCATGCTCTGCTGCTTCTGCTGTCATGCCGTACTCAATGAAGAAGTCATAAATCTTTCTGTGATGAGAGTAAGATGTATTATCAGAGGAGAGGGAGAGGCAGGAGAGAACTGACGTGGTATCAAGCCAACCTCCCTTCCCTGTGATAATACCTTCCTCCCTTGCCTTTATGATCCTGATGATCATATCTTCACTTATTGATGTTACCTTATCCTCAGTCACGCGGACAATGTTGTAAAGTACTCTACAGAACTTGTTGAGTTCAGTCCTTGCTGACCTTGCGTGTTCTGCCTGACTCTTGTCGCTGTTCCGTATTCTCTTAGTAGGGTAGATGCTACCGTGTCGGAAGTATGTAGGATGTACGAATATGTTGGTATGAATATCAGAAGGGAATGGGGTGGCTGCGATGGGGGTGACCAGAACTTCCGCCATCCCATCTTCTCTGATATTTTCGGATAGTCTTTTGCTTATTGTTATCATACCTATATATTATATAATGTGAATTATGAATCGAGTAGACTCATGAGTGCAGCTCTGGCAGAGTCTTCCTTGACTTTGGAATCGTTATTCTTTAGCTGATGCTGTAAATCCTTTGGCGTTCGCTGGCAATGGAAGTATTGTTCTGCTGATTCCGATGTCACGCATTCACTAAGTGGAATTAACGAAATTGAATTTTGTCCTTTGGTCTTGAGGCTGACATTGTGAGTCAGTCCGGCTTTCGCAAATATGTCCCTAAGAATCCTTTCGTATTCTATTTGGTGAGGACAGTAGAAAAGCCGATTATCCGCAGTTCTGCTGTAATGCTTTTTGATGATAGCCTTACAATTGTCATTGAGCCATAGATGAGTTATTGGTGTGAATTTTCTGAGCATTAGTCTTTCTGGCTCATAGTCCAGATAAGAGCCTTGCAGGTTGTCATGGGTCAATTTTTTAAGATCCCTATATCTGCAACCAGTATAGCATTGGAACAGAAAGATGTCTCTCATCATCTCGTAGAATGGTGCTTCAGACAGCTCAAACTCTGAAAGTCTCTTAACATCGGATGGTTCTATAGCGGCAATATCACCATGTTTGACAACACTTCCTATTTCATAATGTCTGAAAGATAGGTTGGTATTCTCCTTTCTTGTCTCTGTGAGCCAATGTAGCATGTTCATTACCACATCCATTGTAGTTCGTGAGCTGTCTTTTACGTGCTTCCTTGCTACTGGATGGGTGATGCGAGGCATTAGCTTATCCACAATTGCATTTGCCTTTTCCATCTGTTTGGGATATTTCTTACAGATTTCGTATTCATGAGATACAAAGTCGCGTATTGTATCGAGATGCTCTGTGGTCAGCTCTTCCAGGCAGAGGCTGAATCCTTTCTTAGGATGACGAATCTGTTCAAAGCATTCAACCCGAAGGAGTTGGCGTAGCTGGACATCCATCAGCTTGAAGGAATGTCTGCATCTGCTTTTGCTCATGAGGTACTCCAGTCCATAGTCGTATAGCTTTCTGTGATTCTTATATAGGCGAGGTATATTATCAGAAGGAAAGGAGAGGGCTTCAAGAACTGATTTTGCTGGGAGCCAGTCCCCAACCTTTCTGATAATTCCTTGTCTGTCCTTTTCGATAACAGTCAGTATCATTTTTTCTGTTATCTCGGGGACAATGTCTTCGAGTACTCGGATTATATTGATTACTCTGTTGCAGAAATGCTCGAACTCGCTTCTTGTCTCTAAGGCACGAGTAAAGTCATCTTCTGTTCTGTCCTTGAACTTGTGTGTTATGAAAATGTCACCAGATCGGAAGAATCGTTGGTCAATGAGAATGCCGCTGTGAACTTTCTCAGGAAGAGGTTTGACGGACTTCGGACATACATATAACTCATGAAGTCCGTCTATAGTTGTTTCGGAAATACCTTTAGTAATGGTTATCATCAGAAGAGAGGGGATTAGTTGATTTTGTCAATGATTTCTTTTCGCATATCATCATCGATGTCTCTGTATCTGGCGAATGACCTGCTGTATGGTGCATGTCCAGACATGCTTGATATGATACTCGGATCCTTTACTATCTTATAGGCATTGCCTACGAATGTGCGTCTTGCCATATGAGAAGAAGCAACCTCATTTATTGGAACGAGAACTTCCTCACCGATTTTTGGATCAAGAACGAATACTTTTCTGGTAATCCCTGCAAGCTTGAAGGCTTCCTTGATTGCGGAGTTATATGTGCCAATGCTTCGGAATGGGAAAAGTCTGCCCTTAGTATCGACATTCTCATATTTCTTAACCAGCTCCAGGGCACGTTTTCCCAAAGGTATTCGTGGTTGTGGTGGTCGGACTTGATGTCGTGTCTTCCCAGGCAGGTATTCCAGTACTCCATTAAAGATATTATCAGGAGTCAGAGTAATGAGATCGCTAAAACGACATCCGATCAGGCACTGAAAGATGAAAATGTCTCGTTGTATTCCAAGTTCCTTGTCCTCAATCTCCAGGTCTGCGAGCTTGTTTCTTTCCTCGATGGTGATAAAGACTGGATGCGCGGTTTCTTTCTCTACGCCTATGCTCATTCCTTTGAATGGATCATTCTTAGTTATTCTAAGGTCTTCATTCAACCAGCGAAAAACTGCTCTCATCTTTTTAAGGATGTTCACAATGTAGTTTTCGCTGCGGATAGCGTAGTTATAGTCTGTAGAATGAGTATGTCTCATCGGGAAGCATTCCTTTTGGTTCTGCTCGATTTGAGCGTAGGCATCAGGGAACTTTTGTTTGATTACATGTTCATTTCTGAAGAACTCCTTAAATTCGTTGATCTCATTTATTGTTACAGTATCAAAGTTGAAGAAGTAATTATCAATCTTCTCTACAATCTTCATGTATTGCTCGTATCTGAATATTGCACGACCTAACAGTAGATAGGAAGACTTTCGTTTGAGGGATATGTTTCTGGCAGTACAATAATGTTCAAAATAAGAATAGAGAGTCTTCTTCTGTCCGTATCTAGCCTGTTTCCCTTTTGCATTTATTGTTGTTATTGAAGGAGGAAGCATGACATTATGAAGGTCTTTCAAACTGCATTTCCCGTTCTTGACCTTTACATAGCCTAAAGATTCTGCTTCTATTGCTTCCTTGATCCAGGAACCGTTTGCTTCTTGGAAGTTCCTCTCAGCACATGATATTATTGCAAAGACTTTCTCGATATAGTTCTCCAGTTCTTGTTTAGCGAGGATTGCTTCTTGGTCTTCTTCTGGTGACCGTTTGCTCTTTCTTGGGATAATAATCTCTCCGTTCTTGAAATAGTAAGGGTTGATGAAGACATTGCTTTTGAGTCTTGGTCTCTGTTGTTTTGACAGATAGACCCTGATCAGGATCTGCTTCTTTCCATTTACCTCGTCTTTGGAAAGTGTTTTGCTAATTGTTGCCATAATGATTATTGTTAATGTTACTAAAGGTTCATTACGGCTTAGAGTGTTGTATGGATGAAAAAAGCACCACCTTACAAACCGCCTAAGCGCTGTAACGTGGTGCAAAGATATGTCTAAGTTTTCGACTTGGCAAACTTTCGGGCACTGCCAAATGGGCACAAAAAGGGCCCAAACATGCAAAATAGTGAAAAACTATGAAAACATTTGCAAATTTTAACAAATGCGTTTTTTCGGTGCTTTAGAAAAGGTAAATTCGTGATAGTTAAGAATATTGGTATTTAGGCACATTTTTTTGCGTGGGCAAATGCAAAGTGTTGAAAATTAGCAAAATGCGACCTCTCGGGCTCCGTACCCGTCATATACTCCGTGATAAGACTACCCTGATTGAGAAGCATCTCCTTAGCCACGGAGCGATGCTGAGACGGATAAATGCGATCCAAACCATGAGCGACGACACCCACGGTTCTGGCTCCACAATTAAGCGCGGCTTTGTGCGACTCGACGTCGATACCTAAGGCCAAGCCACTGACGATGATAACGTTAGGGAAAGCTTCGTGCAGTTCGCTGACAAAGCGATGGACGAGTTCTCGTCCGTATTGTGTGCAGTTACGTGTGCCGACGATACTGACAATACGAGTCTCATCAAGAGGTGTGTCGCCCAATTGGAAGAGCAGGGCAGGAGCATCTTCACATTCGAGCAAACGCTTCGGATAGCCTTCCTCTCCATAGATGAGCGGGCGGATGTGGCTCTTCTCGATGAATGCCAGTTCGTCCTCAATACGCTTTTCGGTCTTCGGATCGGATACTCTTTCAAGGATTAACTGACCGATATTGCCGAGTTGGAGTAATTGGTCTTTGGGCGCATCAAGAACAGCCTGAGCGCTGCCAAAGGCTTCGATCAGGTGACGTGCTCGAATCGATCCGATACCACGGATGGACAGGAGGGTGAGGAGGGAGTCCATGTGAGTGAGGAGTGAGAAGTGAGGAATTAGGAATATTCCTTAGCTGAGATAAGCCTTGAAGTCGTCTGCGATCTCGTCGCCGCGCGTCAGCGCACCATTGACCACGCAGACACACTCCACCTGCGCCTTGATGCAGAGTTTCTCGTCTGACTTGCGATAGATCTCCTGCTCGAATACATAGCGTACACCCTGACGGTGCAAGTTGAGGCAAGAGATAAACTCCTCGCCACCGCGCAGAGAGGTCTTATAAGAGATAGTAACCTTCGATACCATGACATCGATACCTGCGTTATGCCAGCCTTCGAAGCTGACGCCGACGCTCTGGATGAACTCATGACGGGTCACCTCAAGATAATGCTGATAGTTGGCGTTGTTGACCACGCCCTGGATGTCGCACTCGTAGTCACGAGTCTTCATCTCAAGCTTATAGATAAAATCTTTCATTTTTAAAAGGGTAGTAAAAAGGTAGTAAAAGGGTAGAAAAGGGAGTGAAAGGGACGATAGTATTGGCTATTAAAACTTACTGTTTGCGTCCGATGATAATCGACATAATCACAGCCACACCCAATCCCATCGGATAGAACAGATACGGCATGATAGCCACCGGATTGAGCTCCAATCCAGCCGTAGCTTCCACCAATCCTGCAGCGACGAGCATCTGAGCACTGTACGGGAGGAGTCCCTGTGTGAAGCAGGACGCTGTGTCGAGCAACGATGCCGACCTGCGCGGATCCACTCCATACTGCTTGGCGATGCGCTTGGCAATCGGACCTGTCGTAATGATACTCACTGTGTTATTGGCCGTGCAGATATTGACCAATGACACCAGCAGCGCGATGGCACCTTCTGCACCACGACGACCCTCGATGCCACGCGTCAGCTTATTGATCAGGTAGTCGATACCGCCAGCCAGACGGATCATCTCGAGCATACCGGCAGCCAGCATGGCCATGATGATGAGCTCACCCATGCTGTTCATACCGTCGCCCATGGCACCCATCCAGCCGTAAGCATCATAGCTGCCATCGATTAGGCCGATGACACCCGTCAGCACCAGGCCGAGGAGCAGCACCAGCATCACGTTGAGACCAGCCACGGCTGTAGCGATGACCGCCACGTAAGGGATAACCTTCCACCAGGATACCTCAGGCAAGTCCTGTGGCACGGAGATGCCGCGACCGAGCCAGTAGTATACCGCCAGCATGATCAGCGCAATAGGAAGCACGATACGCAGGTTGGTGCGGAACTTATCCTTCATCTGGCACCCTTGCGTCTGCGTGGCCGAGATCGTCGTATCGCTGATAAAAGAGAGGTTATCGCCAAAGAAAGCGCCACCCACCACGATGGCCACCATCAGCGCCATGTTCACGTCGCTCTGTTGCGCCACACCTACGGCTACAGGTGTCAGCGCGGCAATGGTTCCTACACTGGTACCGATGGCCAAACTGATGAAGCAGGAGGCGAGGAAGATACCCGGCAGGAGGAGGCTCGCTGGTAGGAGTTCGAGCGTGAGGTTGACCGTCGCATCTACCGCACCCATGGCCTTCGCACTGGTGGCAAAGGCTCCGGCCAAGATATAGATCCACACCATGAGCAACACGGTGCTACTGCCAGCGCCGCGTGAGAAGTTGTCTACGCGCTCACTGATCTTACCTTTGCTAATGGCAATGGCATAGATCGAACTGACCAGGAAGGCCACCGTCACCGGTACCTTATAGAAATCGCCTGCTACGATACTCACCCCCAGATAGAGGGCTAGGAACAGGAAAAGGGGGGATAAAGCTTTCATTATATATCTATTGGACGTGGCAAAGATACAACTTTTTTATCGATTCCTCAAAAAACGCGACATATTTTGTCCACTCCACTCCAAAATTAAGTAACTTTGCACGGTTTTTGACGCCACATGTGGCCGATACCTTTATTAATTCGTCTTATTTTATGTCGAAAGTGAAAGATTTCGTCCGCAACTGGACGCTTCCCATAGCCATGATCAGCGGAGCCTTGCTCTACTTTGCTTTCGCTGCCATGCCACTGAGTATTGAGACCCAGGATCAGACCTACGCCTTCATCTCGGGATACCTGCAGCCGGTGCTGCTCTTCTCGATGCTCTTTCTCAATTTCATCAAGGTCCGACCACGCGAGATGCGTCCGCGTCGTTGGCACCTCTGGGTACTACTGATGCAGGCAGGTCTCTTCACCGCCTGTTCGTTACTGGCCATGTGGTTCGATGCCGATCATGGCGTCAAGATCCTGTGCGAAGGTGCGATGCTGGCCTTCATCTGTCCTACAGCCACCGCCTCGGCCGTCATCGTTGGCAAGCTCAAAGGTAGCATCTCCGGCATCGTCACCTACATCATGCTGTGCAACCTGATGGTCTCCGTCCTTGCACCGGCTCTCTTGCCACTCGTCGAACCTGGCATCGGCCTTGACTTCATGACCTCGTTCCTGATGATCCTCGGCAAGGTCTTCCCGTTGCTGATCTTCCCATTGCTCACCGCCTGGGCCGTCCGTTATGGCTTGCCGCGCCTGCACCGCTGGTTGCTTCAGTATCCTGACCTTTCGTTCTATGTCTGGAGCGTCGCCCTGGCATTGGCCATCACCGTCACCGTCCGCAGCATCATGCACTCCACCGTCAGCGTGTGGTATATGGTAGGCCTGGCTGTGATCTCTGGCGTCTGCTGTGTCATCCAGTTCGTCCTTGGCAAGCGCGTCGGCTCATGCTATGATCGTGAGACGCGTATCACTGCCGGTCAGGCCTTCGGTCAAAAGAACACCGTTTTCGTCATCTGGCTCGGCTTGGTCTTCCTCGATCCTGTCACCTCGGTCGTCGGCGGTTTCTACAGCGTCTGGCACAACACCGTCAATTCTTATCAGCTCTATAAGGCAAGAAAGCAGTTCAAAGTGATGCCGAGTGCGGAGTGACTATTAGGGAAAGTAATAGCAAAAAAAGGCAGAATTGCATAAAAAGAGACTTATAATCTTCGGATTTGAAGCTTTTGAACACATTTTTGAAGAAAAAAAAGCTATTCTGGCAATTTATCACTATCTTTGCAGCCGATATAAAACCTTAAAAACAACACATCTAATTACTTAATCCATTATGACATTCATGATGATCCTGGAACTTATCATAGTTCTGCTTGCCCTCTATGTGGGCTCTCGTTATGGTAGTTTGGCCCTTGGCGCCATCTCTGGCATCGGCCTTGCCATCCTCGTACTCTGCTTCGGCATGAAGCCTGGCACACCTCCAACTGATGTTATCTACATTATTATTGCAGCCGTGACGTGTGCTGGTATGATGCACGCTTCTGGTGGTATGGATTGGTTGATCCAGATTGCCGAGCGCCTGTTGCGCAAACATCCTGATCACATCACCTTCTATGCACCTCTCTGCACTTTCTTCCTCACCGTACTGGTCGGTACTGGTCATGTGGTTTACACGCTCATGCCAATTATCTGCGACATTGCATTGAAGAAAGGTATCCGTCCTGAGCGTCCTTGTGGTGTGGCCAGCATTGCTTCACAGGTAGGTATCACTTGTTCTCCGATTGCTGCCGCTGTAGTAGCGTTCACCACCATCTCGGCTACCAATGGCTTTGAGATCACCATTCCACAGGTCCTGATGGTTACCATCCCTGCCTGCCTCTGTGGCCTGATGGCTGCTGCTGCCTGTTCATACAAGCGAGGTTTGGATCTCGATAAGGATCCTAAGTTCCAGGCGCGTCTGCAGGATCCTGAGACTTATCAGTATATGTATGGTAGCAGCTCTACCTCGCTCGACAAGGAGATCCCAGTTTCTGCCAAGCGTGCTGTCTATATCTTCCTGGCAGCGTTGGCCATCATCGTCATCTACGCTACCTTCCAGAACCTCCTGCCAACCTATGAGACCACCAGCGTGGTCAATGGCGAGACCGTCGTTAAGACCTCGACACTGAAGATGAATATCGTCATCCAGATCATCATGATTGCCGCTGCTGCGCTGATGATTCTTTTCTGCAAGGCTTCACCAAAGAAGGCTGTGGCTGGTGCCGTATGGCAGTCAGGTATGGTGGCAGTCGTTGCCATTTATGGCATTGCCTGGCTGGCCGATACCTACTTCGCTAACTACATGGACGTTATGCAGAGTGGCTTGGCCGACATCGTGAAGGAATATCCTTGGGCCATTGCCTTTGCTTTCTTTGCCGTGTCAGTGCTGATCAATTCACAGGGAGCTGTCGTCGTGGCCATGCTTCCACTGGCATACTCACTGGGTATTCCTGGTCCGATCCTCCTCGGCGTATTGCCAAGCGTCTATGGTTACTTCTTCATCCCTAACTATCCATCGGATATTGCGACGGTCAACTTCGACCGCTCTGGCACCACCGTCATCGGTAAGTACCTGCTCAATCACTCATTCATGATGCCGGGTATGGTCAGTGTCGTTGTCTCAACGCTCGTCGCACTGCTTATTACTACCATAATTTATTAATGATATCTCGTTTAGCAAATCTTCTAAAAGACTGGACGCTACCCATCTCCATGCTGGTGGGTAGCGTCTGCTATGTCATTTTTACACATTGTGAGTGGGCAATGCCCACCAAACCTCTCATCGTCAGAGGCATTCCTTATCTGTTGCCGACGCTCATCTTCCTGATGCTGTTCCTGGCTTATTGCAAGATCGATCCGAAGGAACTACGTCCGCGCCGTTGGCATTTGGTGCTGATCCTCATCCAGTTGGTCGAAACCGTACTTGCCGCCTGGTGGTGCATCTGCCATCGAGACAGTGAGTGGTTGCCGTTGGCCGAATCCTTACTGGCTGTCTTTGTGGCTCCGATGGCTGCTGTTGGTGCAGTGGTGACACAGAAGATCGGTGGCAATCCTGCCACGGCTACGACTTATACGGTTATCTCGTCACTCTTCACCGCTCTGATCGTTCCGACGGTCTATCCGCTCGTCGAGCCAGGCATCGGAGTCACGTTCTTCGAGCTCTTCTTCCGCATCCTCTCGCGTGTCTTCCCTACGATTATCTTCCCGCTCTTCCTCGCCTTGATACTTCGCTCGTTTGTCCCAAAGGTGCATCAGTGGGTGTGTCGTGAGGCCAAAGACAAGTCATTCTATCTATGGGCCGTCTGTACGATGGTCAACACGGCGCAGATTATCCGATGTATTGTCAGTTCGGAGGGTAGCATGAACATCTTGTGGAGCATCGTGGGGGTCATCGGCGTGGTGGTTATGATGCAGTTCTATGTCGGTAAGCAGATCGGTTCGCATTACCATGATCGTATCGCTGCAGGACAGGGCCTTGCGCAGAAGAACACCGTCCTCTCCATCTGGATAGCCATGACCTTCCTTTCGCCAACTGCTGCGATTGGCCCTGGCGTCTGTCTCTTGTGGCAGAATATTGTCAATTCATGGCAGATCTGGAAGCATAATAAGCGTCGGGAATAACTTTTTCCTGTATTTTTGCCCGTTATATATAAAAATGTATTATCTTTGCGCCATAAAGAATTTTATACGCAATAGATAATACAACGATGAATAACTTTACTTTTTATAGTCCTACCGAGTTCGTTCTTGGCAAGGGCGTCGAGAATCAGGTAGGCGAGCTCTGCGCTCGCTATGGTGCAAAACGCGTCATGATCGTCTATGGTGGCGGTAGCGTGGTGCGTTCTGGCTTGTTGGAGCGAGTCAAGTCAGCGCTCGCAGCTGTTAACATGGAGAGCTGTGTGCTTTCTGGCGTTCAGCCTAATCCTATTGACTCCAAGGTGCGCGAAGGCCTGGTATTGGCCAAGGACTTCCAGCCGGACTTCCTGCTCCCTGTAGGAGGTGGCTCGGTCATTGATACGGCCAAGGCCATTGCCGTCGGCTATTATTACGAAGGTGACTTCTGGGATTTCTATATCGGTAAGGCCAAGCCAACGAAGGCGCTGCCATTGGGTGTGGTGCTCACCATCCCTGCTGCCGGTAGTGAGGGTAGTGGCAATACCGTCATCACCAATACCGAGACCAAGGTCAAGAATGGTCTGCGCATGCCGATGTTGCTGCGCCCTAAGTTCGCGCTCATGAACCCTGAGTTGACCAAGACTTTGCCAGCATGGCAGACCGCCAGCGGCATCAGCGATATGATGGCTCATATTCTGGAGCGTTATATCAGCAATACGCCTGACGTACAGATCGGTGACCGTCTGGCCGAGGGTATGCTCCTTGCCATCATGGAGATGGCTGAGCGTGTGATGAAGGATCCGATGGATTACGAAGCTCGTGCCAACATCATGTGGAGCGGCACCATCGCACATAACGATACCTGTTCGCTGGGCCGTCAGGAAGACTGGTTCAGCCATGCCATGGAACACGAGATCTCGGCCGAGTATGACGTGACTCACGGCGCTGGCCTTGCCGTCATCTTCCCGGCTTTCTTGCAGTATGCCTCGAAGCACAATCCGCACAAGGTGGCTCAGCTGGCTCATCGCGTACTGGGTATTACCGACTCTGGCAACATGGAGCAGGATGCTATGCAGGGAGCTTTGGCCTTGAAGACCTGGCTGCACGACGTGCTCCAGATGCCTGTCACCTTCGCTCAGCTCGGTATCCCTAATCCTGACCTTGAACTCCTTAACACCCGTCTGCATCGCCTCAAGGGTGAGGTGCTCCATGGTTATATGGACCTCGATGCTGCTGCTACCATGGAGATCTACCAGATAGCTATGTCATAAACGAAGAAATAAACATCGAATAACACACACTGTATAAAGTTTTTTAATAGCATGAACCGAAAAGTAATCATCAGTTTGTCTGCTCTCGCAGCTGTTTCATCAACTGTGTGGTGAATGGTCAGAAACTCCTGGAAGCGTTGCCGCAAGACAAGGAGCGTCAGCAGTGCGATGTGTGGTAAATTCTTTTATTTCCCCGTATAGAAATCCGTGATCCGTCGGATGGCACGTGCACAGACAGGGCAGAAATCGCGTACTTCATTGATCTTCATGCGACATTCTTGTGCCGGACGGAAACATCCTTTCGACTGGTAGCCAGCGCCTTCGAACACGCCAACGACCTGGGTACTCGCATTGAGCTTGGCCAACTTCTCTTCGTCACCTTTGCAGGTGCGGAAGTCCGGGACATTCGGGTCGAGCGGCGTAGGAATGGCTGTCCCTGCAGGCATCATATCGGCCCATTTTGACTCGAAATCATGCAGCGTGGTGATATTCGGCTCCCAAGGTTCAGTATCGGAAGGATACCATTCGGTGTCCATATCGTCGTAGGCATACTCATCGCCTAAACCTCCGTATGAATGACCGAACTCATGCACGAAGACCTCCTTGAACGTAGGATGATCGCTCGAAGAGAAAGTCACCTGATTGTAGATGCCACCACCGCCATATTTCTCGGAATTGATGAGCACCATGATATGCTCGAAAGGAACGCCAGAAAGGAGATCGTAGATGCGATGCATATCCTGAGAGGTGAGATAGCGGTCAGAATAGAAGGTATCGTAGTGTGTCTGCGAAGGCGTGGTCTTCCATACTCCCCGGTTTGGCACAGAGGTGCCTGATTCGGGACTTGGAGCTGCGACACCTACTACGTTGAACCTGTCTTTGAGGCTGCGGAAAGGCTCATTCTCGAACAGCGCTTCTACCGATCTCTCACAGTCTTTATAGAACTTATCCATCTCATCGGCCGTATAACCTTCGGCCAGAATAGCCAGGTCAATGCAGTCTTCCAGATTGACGCTGTCCTTGCCCGATCCTTGCATACCTCTCCAGACGTAGCGGTAAGGAATGCCATTTTCACCGATAGGGCGGATGAGGATGTCCTTAGGGTCGACGCTGTGTGTCATGCTGGTGCAAACCCGCTGGTGCTTATCGGTGAGCGTGATGGTAATATCGACCGGAGCTTTCGGATAAGGTATGTTATAGCTGCACTCAAAAGCACGGTTCACCTGCTTGGCCTCATTCTCGTTGAGCCACTCCTGGAAGAGCGTTGAGAATGTCCAGACATAGATCACCTCCTGTGTGGCCTGATCACGGACGGTGAGCTGTCCGTTACCTTGCAGAAATTTCTCAGCAAGACGAGCCTTTCGTCCTGCCCATTGTGGCTGCTTGTACAGATGTTCGAGGTAAATACCCTGCACACTATCATTGCCCGCAAAGATATAATCCAGGCGGAGTGTGTTGTCTTCGAAATACTGGTCAAATGACTGGGCATGTGTAGGCAAAACAATGAGTGCCAATAAGAGTAGGAGTGAGAATAAACGCATCGCAGTATGAGTTAAATTTCGTTCGCAAAGATAGATTATTTTATACTAAGTTCCAAATGATGAGCGAAAAACTATCTATTGACCCTTAGTTTTTGCTGATAATCATTGGAGGATATCAAGAAAAGTATTATCTTTGCGCACACAATTTAGGGTGCAGACACAGCAACGAAAGAGTGATCAACCTGAAATAACCATCGATACATTAATAAAACATAATGCAATGAGAAAAACTAACCTTACGGCCCTTGCCATCTGTCTGGTAATGGGTACGAGTGTTTTTGCGGCCGAAGAGAATCATCCGAAGTTCACACCGGCCATGTCCTACAAGCAGGCGCAGAAGAAGGCGACAGAGATCCTTAAGAAGATGACGCTCGAAGAGAAGCTGCGTATGATCTCTGGCGGAAGCGGCTTTACACTTTATGGTGTTGAGCGACTGGGTATGCCATCTGTAACCATGTCTGATGCTACGGGCGGTGTCAATATGAGCGCCGGACGTAAGGACAGGATTAAGAAGAGTGTCGCTTATCCTGCTCCTGTGGCTGTGGCGGCTACGTGGGATCAGACCCTGGCTTACCAGATGGCCGAAAAGATAGGCGAGGAGTGCAATGCGGCAGGTATCTCGGTACTGTTAGGACCAGGTATGAATATCTATCGCGTCTCGCAGTGTGGCCGTAACTTTGAGTACTTCGGCGAAGATCCCTACCTCGCATCGCGTATGATCGAGAACTACGTAGTCGGCCTCCAGAACCAGGGTGTGATGGCTACCTTGAAACACTACTTATGCAACAACAACGAGCATAACCGCCGCATCATGAACGCTGAGGTAGACGAGCGAACCATCCATGAGATCTACCTGCCTGCATTCAAAGCGGGTGTAGACGCAGGAGCTTTAGGCGTGATGACCTCCTATAACAAGCTGAATGGCGTCTATCTGGCAGAAAACAACTATGCAGTCAACGGCCTATTGCGCGGCGAGCTCGGCTTCCAGGGCCTGGTGATGAGCGACTGGTGGTCAGTATACGACCCAATGTTGGCCACCTCTTCAGGCCTCGATATCGAGATGCCAGGTGCAGGTGCCCGTGAACCTACCACATACCTGACACGCGACGTTCCTGCCTATCTGGAGGATGGCCGCATCCCTGTATCGAACATTGACGCCATGGTGAAGCATACCCTCACGGCGCAGTTCATGATGGGTTTCGATAAGCGAGACATCGCCCAACTTCCTGTGGATGTTGATTATAAGGCTCACGAGCAACTGGCTTACGACATCGCAGCTCAGTCAATCACCTTGCTCAAGAACGATCAGCAGATTCTTCCATTGGGCAAGATGACCGGCAAGAAGGTGCTGCTGACCGGTTGCAATGCTACAGAATTTGTCTCAGGTCGCGGAGCTGCAGAGGTGAAGGGTTATGACTTCGTGTCGCTCTTCGAGGCTTTGACCGAAGAGATGGGTAAAGGAGTGAAGTATCGCCGCTCACCTTCGGACGATGACATCCGTCAGGCCGACGTGGTTATCTTCAATACAGGAATCTTCGAAACCGAAGGCGGCGACCGTCCGTTCGACTTGCCAGAGGAAGAAGTAAAGCTGCTGAAGCGTATCACCAAGCACAACAAGAATGTGGTGGTGGTGCTCAATCAGGGTGGTGGTGTGAATATGATGCCGTGGCTCGATGAGGTCCGCGGTTTGGTCATGGCCTATTACCCTGGTCAGAATGGCAACCATGCTGTGGCCAAGGTCCTGACTGGCGAAATCAATCCATCGGGCAAGTTGCCTTTCTCTATGGAGAAGAATTTCAGCGACACGCCTGCCGATGGCTATATGCCTGAAGGTGAGACGTTCTACCCTCAGTGGGAACGCGAGATTCCTTTCGATCAGAAGCCTTACACCGTAGTATATAAAGAAGGTGTGATGATCGGTTACCGCTGGTTCGATAAGAAGGACATCGCTCCAGCCTTCGCCTTCGGTCATGGCTTGTCGTACACCACTTTCGATTTCTCCGATCTGACCGTCGAGAATGCTTCTACCCGCAAAGAGGTGAAATATGTTGTGCGACTGAAGGTGAAGAACACCGGCAAGGTGGCCGGCAGCGAAACTGTGCAGATGTACCTCACAGACAAGGAGGCCAGCGTGGAGCGCCCAGAGAAGGAGCTGAAAGGCTTCAAGAAGGTATTCCTGCAGCCAGGAGAGACCAAGGAGGTAACGCTTCTGATCGACCAGGACGACCTCTCATTCTACCATCCAGAAAAGAAAACCTGGATGTCAGAAAAAGGCGCGTTTGAAGTAAAGGTAGGAAATTCAAGCGACAAGATCCTGCTCACCTCAGGTTTCGATTACTAATTAAGTTTCAGCCTTTTTTCAATTATAGATTGCGGCTCGCAATCTGTAAAAAGAGACGATAGAATTGGGATTATCAAAAATAATCGTTATCTTTGCGCGCAGATAATTGCAAATAAGGACCAAAAGTAAACTATAGAACTATGATCAAAAGAATTAGCCTTGAAGAGATTAAGCGGTCGTGCCAGGAACTGGTGAATCGCTTCCCTGCGGCGCTGGCCTTCTTGTCGCTGCTGACCTTATGGATGATCCTGCATGTCTGGGATAAAGTATATACTTACAGCGAATATCTTAAGCCGGAACCAGGAGTATGGTTCAAACTTATAGATATTCAGGATGGAACGATCTTCTACTACCTGAGTATTGCTACGGTGCTGAGTATTGTGCTGAAATTCTGGGGTGAGGAAGTCAGTAATCAGCGTGCGGTCAGGATAGCCAATGTTCTGTCGCATCTGTTCCTGATTGCAGACGCCTGCTTTCTGTGGTTTCGTCCTGAGGGGAGTTTCTGCACGGAGCTGCTGCTGGCACACGGAGCCTTCATCACGGCATTGATCATTGCAGGTATATTCCTCCCATTTTTCCGCGAACGCGATGATCTCTCTTCGTGGAATCTGACACTCCGCATGACCGCTTATGCCTTTGTCTGTCCTATTTCTTGCGGCATTGTGGCAGGAGGTCTCTCACTGTTGCTCCATTCCTTCGACTGGCTCTTTGGCATTAAGATCAACGACCATTGGTATGGCACGCTGACTGCGATCCTGATGTTGACCGTAGCTGGATGTATGTGGATGTCAAGGCTGCCAAAAGGGGAGGAGAAGTTCTTTCGCGCTGCGCTGACCTCGAAGTTCCTGACGGGGTTGGTGCGCTATCTGTTTTTGCCTCTGGTGCTGGGTTATCTGGTGGTGCTTTATGTCTATGGCGCAAAGATTCTCTTTGCCATGGAGTTGCCGAAAGGTGGTGTGTGTCGGCTGATTATCGTGCTGATGATCGGATGTCTGGGCATCGAATACCTGCTGTACCCACTGCAGCGTAAAGCTGAGATCGAGGGCGGTAAGTCACATACCTTTGAGCAATGGCTGGTGCGCTGGCTACCTATCATCATCCTTCCGTTGTTAGTTCTGATGTCGGTAGCTATCGGCCGTCGTATCTCTGACTATGGTATTACCGTCGACCGCTTGTATGTCCTCACGCTCAACCTGTGGTTCTATGCCGTCTGCATCGGCTTGTTCCTCACGTGTGCTCGTCGAATCCATTGGGTGACATTGTCTTTCGGTGCGCTGTTCCTGCTTACATCGGCACTGCCAGTTAATTTCTGCAGTATCACGCTTCAAACGATTGAGAATAGGATTGAGAATTTCTTGTCATCGCACGACCGTCCTGCATTGCCAATGACAGAAGATAGCTATACTGCTTATATGGAGAGTCTTCCTTCGGAGGATGCTGAAAGTCTGCGAGAAGATCTTCAATATATTCGTTCTCTTTATAATACAAAGACTATTGCCAGATTCGTTGACAAGGAGGTAAATTTGTGGAGATCGTTTACCGCAAAGGTAGATGTGGTTTCTTCCGATTATATTTATGAGCAGTCAGGTTTTATGACTGTTCCCGAAGGATATCGTGAGTTCCGGGATCTATATGCTTACGAAAAAGTCAATAAGAATGATTCGACCCAATGGCACATTACGGTGGATGATACCCTTACTTTCATGATTGATGTGGAGCAATTACCATCCACTGACTCCATCTCTCCTTGCCTGCTTCCAGAGCTGAATGGTAAGGGGGTACTCAGCGTATCAGAACTGGAAATCCGTAAGATTTGGAACGATTCGCTTGAGTCAAATCTCTCATTGCGAGGGTACTTGTTCCGATAAAATTTAAGAAAACACTAATTAAAAAACAGTTTCCCACACTCGTACTACGCGAGATGTGGGAAACTTGCGCTCATCTGCCTCGTAAAGGTTTAGCAACCCCCAAGATCGTGCATCATTTCTATCTTGTTTTGTGCAATCATTAACATAATTATGGGAGAATAAGAACTATTGAGAAATAAGCAATTCATCGCCAGCCGAAATTCTGACTCTCCGTACTACGCGCAATTTCGAGCAAGTTGGTACCATAGAATTTTTGCAAATGGAGCAAATTGGGACCAATTCACCATCTGATAAATGCTATTTCTACTGAAAGTCAGTAGGGTATCATTCGTCGGGGTAAATCTTGAATAGATGATTATTTGATTTTTTTGTTGATTTCCTTTAAGGTAATCGAAATGTTTGCAATTACCAGAATTTCCTTATGGCAGGTACTTTCATTCGTCCGTTTACTATCGAGTTTGGAGTAAAGCTTGACTTCTAACAAAAAAGTGGATCAAGGGACAGAATAATCAAGGCTGCATAAATATTATATTTCCCTGCTTATCGATATAACCCCATTTGCCTGTCTTATCATCCCCGATTTCAACATAAGCCAGACCTTCAGAAAAAGAATCTGCTCCATCAAACTGCGGATTAATGACGAACTTCCCCTGCTTATCAATATAGCCGTATTTGCCAGTCTCATAATCCCCAATCCGAACACGAGCCAACCCTTCGGAAAAAGAATATGTATCATCGAACTGCGGATTAATGACAATTGTTCCCTGCTGATCGATATAACCCCATTTGCCTGTCCCATAATCTCCGATGCGAACACAAGCCAGCCCTTCAGAAAAAGAATATGCTTCATCGAACTGCGGATTAATGACGAACTTTCCCTGCTTATCGATATAGCCGTATTTGCCAGTCTTATAATTCCCGATGCGAACACAAGCCAACCCTTCGGAAAAAGAATATGCTTGATCGAACTGCGGAATAATGACGAACGTTCCTTGCCTATCGATATAGCCGTATTTGCCTGTCTTATAATCTCTGCTACAAACACAAGCCAGCCCTTCAGAAAAAGAATCTGCTTCATCAAACTGCGGATTAATGACAAACTTTCCCTGCTTATCGATATAACCCCATTTGCCTGTCTCATCATCCCCAATCTGAACACGAGCCAACCCTTCAGAAAAAGAAATTGCTCCATCATATTGTAGAAAGATATCTACATCAAATTGCGGATTAATGACGAACGTTCCCTGCTTATCGATATAGCCGTATTTGCCTGTCTCATCATCCCCAATCCGAACACGAGCCAGACCTTCAGAAAAAGAATCTGCTCCATCAAACTGCGGATTAATGACGAACTTCCCCTGCTTATCAATATAGCCGTATTTACCTGTCTCATCATCCCCAATCCGAACACGAGCCAGACCTTCAGAAAAAAGCGCTACTCCATCAAACTGTGGATTGATGACGAACTTCCCTTGTTTATCGATATAACCCCATCTGCTTGCAACATTTGCCGGAAATAAAGCCGTCTCGACAAGCTTATTCGATTTATCAGTCGAGCATGATGCAAGAAGAGCAAGAAAAACAAAAAAAACAATTTTTTTTATTTTAGTATTCATTTTACTCATAGAAAACAGAACAAATAGATTTCTAATTGGTATTCCCCATAAATATAATTGCATAAAGCATTGAAATGCCTATATGGAAAATACCCAACACTAAAAGAATCTCGCTTACCAATTATACACCGCAGTTATCATAGAGGGTCAGTACCTCTTACTATTTCAACAATTGTCTATTCTTAGACTCCTCAAGCACCCTCATTTGCTGGATGGCTATCTGGTTGAGCTTGATGAGACGTTCCGATTGTGGCAACCCATCGTTGATGAACACGGCATTGAGGTTCTCCATATTCGAGAAGCAGATGAGTTCATTGATGGTGGCATAGTCGCGGATGTTTCCCTTCTTGTCTGGATTAGCATCACGCCATTCTTTGGCCGTCATGCCGAACATTGCCACATTGAGTACATCGGCTTCCTCTGCATAGATGAGCGACTTATGGTAGGCATCAATCTCTCCTGGCACAATGTTCTGCTTGATGGCATCGGTATGAATACGATAGTTGATCTTTGAGAGCTCTCGCTTGACTGACCAACCGATTTGCTTCTGCTCCTCTTCCTTTAGGCGCTGGAATTCTTTGACGAGATACAATTCAAATTCAACAGAAACCCAGTTAGCAAACTTGAAAGCAATATCCTTTTGGGCATAGGTTCCACCGTTGCGTCCTGTCGTGCATACGATTCCTATGGCATTTGTCTGTTCTATCCATTTAGTAGGACTAAGGGTAAAAGCATTGCTTCCCGCCTCTTGGAAAAGGGGGTCGAATCCGACCCCTTTAAATTGTGGGTTGTTGAGCTTTTCCCAGAGCCCCATATACTCGATGGTATTCTTCAGGCGCATCCAATTCTTCACCACATCCTTTGGCTCCTCAGCATTCTTTTGACGAGCGATGTCTGTGATGCACACATAGTCGATGCCATCCTGTTGCAAGGTACGAATGACCGTGTCCTTGACTTCTATATTTGTGACCTTCTTTGCCATAGAAACTTGTATTTTTAATGAGCAAAGATAGATATATTATTTAACAACACAAATAATTATGGAAGGATATTTACAAAACTATTGACTTTGCTCTTTTCGGTCTCATATTTTGTAACCTTTAATTTGCATTCTATTATTTTCTTTCATTATCTGGTTTTTTGTTTCTATTCTTCACTTCTGTTCTATTATGATATATCTATATGCTGATAATCATTGTGTTACAATAAATTCGCAGAATCTTAAGAAATAAATTATGGCGCACTATGAAAGAATTTTTTTCTATAGTGCACCATAATCTTTTTCTTGACATCCTTCCCCTCATATATCAAATTATAGAGGATTGATTCAATCAGAATTGTTTTATCTTCTCCGACTCTCCCTCCTCATCTCATTATAAAATTCCGGCCCCGCCATGCTTTTCTTACCCTTGGCCGTCGTGCCGAGTTTGCGCTGCACGAAGCGCCAGAGGGAGCCGTCGCTGGCATAGCCGCAGGCGTGAGCTACGGAGTCGAGCGGTTCGTCAGGATGAGCGTCACGGTACTGCTGAATCTGGTGCAGGCGGAACTGCTGGATGACGTCTATCAGTCGCATGCCCAGATCGAGCAGGATGGCGCCTCCGAGCTTGTGGCGATCCACGGCGAGATAATCTGCTACTTCCTGGCTCTCAATGAGTAGCGTCGTGTGCAGCGTCTCGGCCAAGGCGTTGACGATAGGAGAGGAGGTATAGGTTTCGGCCTGACCGGGAGTATAATCTAGTACCTGCTGAAAGGTGACTACCGGGAGGTATGGGTGTTTGTTTTTTACCATTATTTATTTTCTTTTTGCAGAGCATCGAGGCAATCCTTCCAGCGTTTCACCACATACTGGTAATGGCTTCGCAGGGTATCCTGCACATCCTTCTCGGCTTTCGATTCTTTCTCACAGCTGTTCTTGTATTGTGCCGCGTGCTCGTCGAGCATTTTCACACATTTCAAGAGTGTGGTACGGTCACTTGAGACCTTCTCGCCGAAGTTCAGTCGGATGACGCTGAGGAAGCCTTGCAGGTTGTCATGCATCTGATGCTCTAACCGATAATACAGATAGATGAACGACCAGAAGCTTGTCTTGCTCATGGCGTAACCTGCATTGAAGACAAAGTCTTTTCTTGTCTTGCTATCACCCCCGGGGCGGTAGTAAAGTTCGAGCATGGCTTTGCCACGGCGGATAAAATCCTCCTCACTCTCTTTCGTGCGGAAAGGGCTCTCCAGTGGGCGGCCTACTGTTCGTTTCTCTTTTAGTTCAAAGCCTTCGCCTTCAATCCAGATCATCTATTTAATTATCAATTATCAATTATGAATTCTCAATTATAGATCAGTTCTCCATCCCGTACCCCATCACATCCAGCGTGATGATATCCCAGGTAAAATCACGGTCAGGGCTTACCACATGATACTTATCCATCAGCTCGTCCATCTTAGTGCGGAGCGCCTCGGTCTTCTCAGGGGCAGGATGACGCTCGCCGATGGTCAGATGCTCCCTGATCCATGCTGCCAGTTCCTTGGCGCAAAGCACCTGCTTGGCGTAATAGTCCTCACTGATGTATGTATCCATAGCATCATACACCGACTGTGCCAGCGGGTCGAGACCCATCAGTCGTCCTATCTGGATGTGGTTCTCGATGATCAACAGATCAGCAGCACACTTCCAGACCTCCATCACCAGCAGCTTCAGTTCTTCTGCCGAGAGATCTCCCTTCCAGTGGCGAGCCACAGAGCGGTCAAAGGCGACCGATGCATCCTGTAGCGCCACACTTGAGAAGAATCCGTCGTCACCCTGCCACATACGCTGCTTCAAGGCGTAGAGCATCGCTGCTCCGAGATAAGGCCTCTTCTCGTTGGTAATCAGCTCGTAGAGCGGTTTATTGTCGAGGCTGCTGCTGCCGTCTTCGAGCAGCCACGGCCACGCTGACCAATCGATCTTCTCGCCGCGGAACAGCGGATAGCACACCTTCTCCACGTCCAGATAGAAGCTGAGGCGCTGCTGCTCATCCTCGCTGAGCTGGCTGAGCTCCGTGTCGTCACTTACCAGCTCTCTGACCTCTTTCTCGTCAAAGATTTCGAGCACCCACTCCGTAATTTCCGAGTATCTTCCCTTCGAAAATATCTGGTCATTGCCCGTCTGGAGCACCAGTTGGCGATATTCTTCACTCTTCCAGTCAGGAAGCTGACCGAAGTCAATGCCCTTCACCACATCATCGAAGTGCTCAATTATGATTTGTAAAGTCCAATCATTCATATACTTACATGTTATGTGGTGAGCGACAGAACCCATCCTCTGCGGTTCTCATGTGGCAAAGATAATAAATTTCTGCCGCTTCACCAAATTTATACTTGTCTTGCCCCAGAAAAGGTTGAATAAAAATCAACCAAAATGAGCGAACAAAAGATCACGCTGAGGGAAGAAATCGTCTCTCTTTCGCGCAGCGTCATTAGAGGACCCAAATCAAAGTTTTCGGAGGAAGAACAGATGT
>JAZUDJ010000003.1:0-4079 GCA_045639585.1 Bacteroidales bacterium | reverse complement strand
ATGAAGTTGACCTGATAGCGGAAGAAATAGGTCAGGTTCTCGCCGAAGGTTGGCACGGTGATGACCTTGCCGTCGACGTTCTTCTTCGTACCCTTGAAATCGCTCCACTCCTTGTAACCCTGGACGTGGTTGCCTTGCTTTGAGTACATTCGTGGGAAGAGGACGGTATAGTTATACTCGTACTTCTCCTTGTGTCCGCTCAGGAAGTAGCGATCCGGATCATCTGGATTGGTCTTTACGACTTTGGTGTAGATAGGAGCTCCCTCCTTGACGTCTGCACGACCACTGGCATCACGCTTGATGTCGCTCGCAAAGGTCTGACCGAAGAAGAGTGGGCTCTCACCATACTGCTCACGGTTGAGGTACTTCGAGAACGAGAAGATCTCATCTGGAGAGTTCTGATCCATTGGCAACTGAGCCGACGAACGGATGATGATCTGCGCGAAGGTCGAGTAACCGATGAGAATGGTGAGCAAGCAGAGCAGGATGTTGCTACAGAGACGTGCATTGAGCTTCTTCCAGAAGAAGATGCCTGCCACGAAAGCAAGTGCCACGAGGATGCCAAGGATCCAGCTCTCACCAACGAATGGCATACCACTCAGCACAATACCTGCTGCGAGCAGGATGCGCAGGGTCTGGTCGGTAGTCTCCTTCTGATAGCTCTTCCATACGCCGAAAGCAAGCAAGGCAAGGACGAAGAAGAAATAGAAGCCAGTACCGGTATTGAATGAGAAGCCGAGGGTATTGACCGCAAAGAGCTCTACTTCGCTGGCAATCTTGATGAAGCCAGGAATCAGACCGTAAAGGATGAAGGCGATCATCAGGACAGACAACAGCAAGGCGCCAAGCGTACCCTTGAGGTTGGCATTAGGCTGCTTCTTGAAGTAATAGACGAGTACGATGGCAGGGATACACAGCAAGTTGAGCAGGTGCACACCGATCGAGAGGCCGATGATATAGGCCAACAGGATGATATATCGGTCACCCTCTACTCCCCTCGCATTGTTCTCCCACTTGAGAATCAGCCAGAATACCAGCGCGGTCATGAAGCTTGAGAAGGCGTAAACCTCCGCCTCGACGGCCGAGAACCAGAAGGTATCTGACCAGGTATAGACCAACGAACCCACCATGCCTGAGGCCAGGATGGTAATGGCCTGACTCCAGGTCATATCGTTTTCTGACTCATTCTTGCGACATACGACCTTCTTGGTCAATGCGGTGATGGTCCAGAAGAGGAACAGGATCGTACCAGCTGAGAACAGCGCCGACATACGGTTGACCCAGATGCCTGCCAGAGCCATATCGCCTCCTGCGAAGTTGACGAAGAAACGGCCAGTGAGGTTGAAGAAGGTGTTTCCTGGTGGGTGACCCACCTCGCCTTTAGCGGCACAGGTGATAAACTCAGGACAATCCCAGAACGACGCGGTCGGCTCTACCGTCGAGAGGTAGGTGAATGCCGCTACGACGAAGGCGATCCATCCGAAGAGATTGTTGAGCAATTTGTATTGCTTCATCATAATGCTTTATATTTTTTAGTTACTATTTTTCAATAGATTTCCATCGGCCATTACTGCACATACGTACATAATAGCGCGGCAAATTTAATCAAAATATTGCTACGCTGGTATTTTTCAAGCTTATAAAATAACATTATATAGTAAGATACGCGGTGTTTTAAAGGTATATTAAACAAATTTAAAGGCTAAGTTTTGTTTTTTGGTCGCAAAATCCGTATCTTTGCAGCACTAAAAAGCAGTTTTTCAATCCTTAAAATTTCATCGAAACAATGGGACCTATCGGCATTTTTGACAGTGGTTTTGGAGGTCTTTCCATCTATAGGGAGATCCATCGTCTCCTCCCTCAATATGACTATATTTTCTTAGGTGACAATCAGCGCGCGCCCTATGGAGACCGCTCTTTTGAGGAGGTCAACGCCTTCACGCGACAGGCGGTCGACAAGCTCTTCAGCATGGGCTGTCCGCTCGTGATCCTCGCCTGCAACACGGCCTCGGCCAAGGCGCTCCGCAACATTCAGCAGCGCGTCCTGCCTTACACCGAAGATCCTTCTCGTCGCGTGCTCGGCGTGATCCGTCCGACGGTGGAGCGTGTAGCTGAGTTTACCTACTCTGGCCATATCGGAGTCATTGCTACACGTGCTACGATCTCATCTCAGTCATACGATATGGAGATCGAGAAGATCCCTACCTCCATCCGTCTCGATTTCAAGCCTCTCGTGGTCAACAGTCAGGCCTGTCCTACCTGGGTACCGATGATCGAAGCAGGTCTACAGGATACGGATGAGATGCACGACGCTGTTTATGATGATCTCAAGCAATTGCTCGACAAGGATCCGCTCATCGATACAATCATCCTCGGCTGCACCCACTACCCTCTCGTGACGAGCCTGATCCAGACGGTGCTTCAGGAGCTCGATCATCCGGAGATCATCCTCATGCCACAAGGTAAGCCGGTGGCATACGGCTTGCAGGACTATCTGCGTCGCCATCCGGAAATGGACTCACGTCTTATCAAGGGCGGCATGACACATTTCTATACAACTGGCGATGTGAAGATTTTCAACAGCCATGCAGCCAACTTCATTGGTCATGTGGAGAAAGTGTCCGCAGAATCCCTAACGCTGGAATAATGCATGTTTTTTATTTGATTCCAAACATCTGACTGACTCGCTTGATGCCAGCCACGAGTTTGTCTATTTCTTCTTCGGTATTATAGAATGAGAACGAAGCTCTGACCGTACCCTGGATGCCAAGGCTATGCATGAGCGGCTCGGCGCAATGATGCCCAGTGCGGACGGCGATACCGAGTTTATCGAGCAACATCCCCATGTCATAATGATGAATATCGGCCACAAGGAAACTCATGACGGCAGACTTATGATCGGCGTTGCCGAAGATGCGCATGCCAGGGAGTTTCTTGAATTCCTCGGTGCAATAGTCGAGCAACTGGTGCTCATACGCTGCAATATTGTCCATGCCAAGGCTCTCGATGTAATCAAGCGCGGTAGCAAAAGCCACGGTATTGATGAAATCTGGCGTTCCTGCTTCGAACTTATACGGAAGGACATTGAACGTCGTCTTCTCAAACGATACATTCTGGATCATCTCGCCGCCTCCTTGATAAGGTGGCATCTTGTCGAGCCACTCACGTTTGCCATAGAGTACACCTACGCCTGTAGGACCGTAGATCTTATGCGCGGAGAAGACGAGGAAGTCACAGTCAAGGTCCTGTACGTCAACCTTGAGGTGAGGTGTAGATTGAGCTCCGTCGATCAATACAGGGACGTTCTTGGCGTGTGCATAAGCAACGATCTCCTTCACAGGATTGACCGTACCTAAGACGTTCGAAACATGTGCAATGCTGACGAGTTTGGTACGCTCAGAGAAAAGGCTGCGGAAGTGATCCATATCGAGTTCCTGCTTGTCATTGAGCCTGACGTGCTGGATGACGATATGCTTACGAGCCTGAAGCAACTGCCATGAGACAATGTTGCTATGATGCTCCATGTCCGAGACAATCACCTCATCGCCTTCCTTTAAGAAGGCCTCTCCGAAAGAAGACGCCACAAGATTGATACTCTCTGTGGTACCACGCGTAAAGATGATCTCAGCAGACTCACGTGCATTGATGAACTTCTGCACACGCTGGCGTGAGGCCTCGTGAAGATCAGTAGCATCCTGACTCAGGAAGTGAACACCACGATGCACGTTGGCATTGTGATGCAGATAGCCTTCAGAGATCTTCTCGATCACACAAAGCGGTTTCTGCGTCGTAGCACCATTGTCGAGGTAAACAAGTGGCTTACCATAGACCTGGCTATCAAGTATAGGAAAATCCTTACGGACAGCTTGAACGTCGAACATGGGAAATATATTAAATGAAAATCACCATCCTTGCAACAACGAATTGTGGCTCGGACGGTGATATTGTTATTTAAAGTCGAGACAAGACTTATTTATCTTTTGTCTCTATTTATTCTGATGACCAGAATTACTCAGCTGCTGGAGCCTCTGCTACTGGAGCCTCTGCTGCAGGAGCAGCCTCAGCCTTCTTGCTGCGTG
>JAZUDJ010000002.1:0-14738 GCA_045639585.1 Bacteroidales bacterium | reverse complement strand
CGTAGCCGGCTGAGTAGAACTTATATGGGTCGAGGCCGAAGATCTGGAAACCCTCAGAAGTGACCTCAGCTCCAGTGTAGTGATCGCCATTTGAGGCCTGAGCGGTCCATTCATTGTCAGCAGCGTATGGATCATAACCGGTGATGCGCACCTGACCACCCTTGGCTACTGGCTTCTTGTCCCACTCGATCTTGACAGGAGCCACCATGGCCTGACGAGCGTTGCCGAAGCCGCGTGGTGGACGGTGATAGAAGACATACCACTGGCCGTTGATCTCCTGAAGTGAGCCGTGGGTGTTGTGTGCAAAGTTGGTGGTAGCCAGCTTGCTGCCATCCTCGTTGAGGACGACGCCGCGTGAGTCGACGAGGACGCCACCCGAGCGCCAAGGACCGAGCGGAGTATCGCCGTAAGCGTAGCGGAGTGCAGAGTTGGTAGAGCCGAGGCCGTAGTCAGGACCAGAATAACCTGAGAAGACCATCACGTACTTATTGCCGACCTGACGGATAGACGAAGCCTCGAAGAAGTTGAATTCGCCAGGATTCTGGCCTTTGTAGAGCGCTGGATACTCGGTCCCCTCAGGATCGCGTACCACGCCGTAGCGTGCAGAAGCCGGGATGAAATAGTCGTGGATGTCGGTGCCAGGACGTACCGAGTACATGGTCTCCTGATCGAGCTCGGCGGCGGTAGAGTGCTGGAAGCCGTAGAAGACGTAGGCGCGGAAGCCTTTCTGGTAGTCCTTGTCTTTCTTATTGGTCACTGGCTCGATGAAGACCGATGGGTCGAAGTCGATCATCGAACCTTCGACACACTGACGGCCGTCGGCGGTGAGGTTGATAGGGGTGAATGGGCCGTTAGGACGATCGCCTTTGGCTACCATTGGCACACGGCGCCAGCCACGAGAGTGAGGGTAGAGGTAGTAGACCTTCTTGCCGTTCTCCATCACCTCTACGAGGTCAGGAGCGAACATGGTGTCCCACTGGCCATCGACGTAATGGGTGAAGATGGCGCCTTCGTCGCGCCACTGCGAGAGGTCTTCGACAGGTGCTGACCACATGCGGATATCCGGGCCACAGTAGTCGGTGTTCTTCACGTCGTGCGAACCGATGATGTAAGCGCGGAGCTTGCCAGGATTGTCTGGATCTTCGAAGACGCGAGGTTCGCCATCAGGTACATGTTCCCACAATGGGAGGTAAGGATTCTGAGCCTGCACGCTGCCAGCGAGGAGCATGGCGGCGGCAAGAGTAAGAAAGTTCTGTTTCTTCATGAGTGATAATTATTTTGGTAATGTATATAGATTCGCGCGCGACGAGGTCTTTACGTGTGCAAAGATGATTATTTTTTTCGAATAAAACAAAATAATAGGGAGTTTTTGCTGCTTTGTAGGGTAAAAATTTGCTTTCATCAACAAAAACGTCTATATTTGCAGCGGATTGTTATCCGACACGAATACCTAACTAAATACTTTATCGTATGACACGTTATTTTATCTTATTCATAGCATTGATCCTGGCCAGCTTCCTGCCACAGGAGGCCTCGGCTCAGGACTCATCAAAGGAGGAGCCGTTCAATGGCATCATCACCGACCTCTCTGGCAATCCGATCAAGGGTGCCAAGGTCTTTGTCGTCAGCAGTAAGTACTTCTCAAGGACCAACAAGAAAGGCCAGTTCGGACTGACCAACGTCCTGCCGACCGATACCATCCACGTGGTGTACCAGAAGGTGCAGTACGACCTGCCTGTAGAGGGCCGTAAGAGTGCACGTATCCGCCTGGGTGACCAGATGGAGGCGCAGGAAGACGAGGAGCTCGTAGCTTATGGCTATGGCTGGGTGAAGCGTCGTGAGAACTCGATGCCAAGTAGCGGTATCCCGGGTGAGGTGCTGATCAGAACCGGCCGTACCAACGTGCTGGCGAGCCTCGAAGGCCTCGTCCCTGGCCTGACCATCGTGGGTGGTAAGGCTACGATCCGTGGCATCAACTCGCTCAATCTCTCGACCGATCCGCTCTATGTGATCGATGGCGTGATCGTGAGCTCGCTGGACTTCATCACCGTCTATGACGTGGAGCATGTGGAGGTGCTCAAGGACGCGTCGATCTATGGGTCGCAGGGAGCTAATGGGGCGATACTGGTGTTTACTAAGAGGGGGAAGTAGGTAAATTGATAATTGATAATTGATAATTCTGATTGATGAAAAACTATATAGTTGTCCTTTCTGCGCTGGCTGTGGCTTCGGCGCTCCATGCAGAACCAATTACCGTCAAGAGTCCGGATGGAAAGCTTGAGGTGTCGCTGAATGACCGTTTCGGCGGTGTGACTTATAGCGTGAAGTATGATGGTGTGACGGCGCTACGTCCGTCGGCTATCGGATTGGTGACCAATGAAGGAGATCTCTCGCGTGGCATGAAGATCGCTGAGACGAAGGCTGATCATATCTCGCAGGACTATGCATTGACCCGCAGCAAGAAGAGCCAGGTGCATTATGACGCCAATACGTTGCTCTGCACGCTGCAGAACCAGGCCGGCGATCAGCTGCAGGTGGAGTGGCGTGTGTCGGACAATGACATCGCCATGCGCTATCTGCTGCCAAAACAGGGGGAGACGGGTAGTGTACGTATCACCTCGGAGACGACGTCGTTTGCCTTCCCTGACGGTACTACGACCTTCCTGACGCCACAGAGTGACGCCATGATCGGCTGGAAACGTACCAAGCCAAGCTACGAGGAGCCTTACTGCTGGGACGCGCCGATGAACCAGGCGTCGGACTACGGTCACGGATATACCTTCCCGGCGCTCTTCCATGTCGATGGCCAGACGGTATTGGCCAACGGCAGGAGCGACAACGAGCTGTGGGTACTCGTCAGCGAGACGGGTGTAGACAGCCATTACTGTGGCAGCCATCTGAGCGACGTACGCTTCGGCAATACCTACACCATCGCCTATCCGATGGCCGAGGAGAACAATGGCATTGGCACGACCGATGCAGCCATACAGCTGCCAGGTGCTACGCCTTGGCGTACGATCACCGTAGGCAAGACGCTCAAGCCGATTGCTGAGACTACGGCGCCTTGGGACAACGTGGAGCAGTTGTATGAGGCGCAGACACCGTTCCGTGCAGGTCGTGGCACGTGGAGCTGGATACTGTGGCAGGATGAGTCGATCAACCTGACCGACCTCAAGAAATACGCCGACCTGGCCAGCGCCATGGGGTATGAGTACGTGCTGGTGGATAACTGGTGGGACACCAACCTTCCGAAGAGGGAAGAGGGAAAAGGGATAAGTGAAAAAGGAGAATCCATAGAGGATCTCATCGAATATGCACACTCGAAGAACGTGGACGTGTGGCTGTGGTACAGCTCGAGCGGCTACTGGAATGACATCGTGCAGGGACCGACTTCGAAGATGAGCAACAGTATCGTACGCAAGCAGGAGATGAAGTGGATGCAGAGCCTGGGTATCAAGGGTATCAAGGTGGACTTCTTCGGCGGTGACAAGCAGGAGACATTGCGCCTGTATGAGGATATCCTGGCCGATGCAGCGGAGTATGGCCTGATGGTCATCTTCCACGGCTGTACGCTGCCACGTGGCTGGGAGCGTATGTATCCGAACTATGCGGGTTCGGAGGCTGTACTGGCGTCGGAGAACCTGATCTTCGGCCAGAACCACTGCGACATCGAGGCCAAGAACGCTACGCTGCATCCTGTATGCCGCAACACGGTAGGATGTATGGAGTTTGGCGGCTCGTTCCAGAACCGCTACATGAACCGCCAGAATGAGCCTGGACATGGTACGGTACGTCGCACCACCTCTACGTTCAGCCTCGCTACGGCGATCCTCTATCAGAACCCGATCCAGAACTTCGCGCTGGCTCCTAATAACCTCGAGGACACGCCTCAGGTCAGCCTGGACTTCATGCGCCAGGTACCAACTACTTGGGACGAGGTACGCTTCGTCGACGGCTATCCTGGCCGTTATATGATCCTGGCTCGCCGTAGCGGTGATACCTGGTACGTAGCTGGGGTCTCGGCCGATGAGAAGCCGCTCAAGCTCTCTCTCGACCTCTCGTGGCTGCCAGCCGGTACGGCTATGACGCTCTACAGCGGAGGCGATGCACCAACAGCCAAGGCCGTGAAGGCGGATAAGAAAGGCCTGGTGAATATCAGCCTCGCTAATAATGATGGATTTGTGATTGTAAATAAGTGATATCCCTAATAGCTCAAAAGCCCTTAATCATGATAGAAAGAATCAGACACCTCTTCCTTTTCGAGGAAGACTCCGCCAGCGAACAGGAGGTCATCGAGGGTATCGAGAAAGGCGTCAACTTCCGTGGCGCCAAGCTCTGGATCCTCATCATCGCCGTGTTTGTGGCTTCATTAGGACTGAATACCAACTCGGCTGCAGTGATCATCGGTGCCATGCTTATCTCGCCACTGATGGGTCCGATCATTGGTATGGGACTGGGTGTGGGTATCTATGACTTCGACCTGCTGCGACGTAGCTGGCGTAACTATATCGTGGCTACGATCTTCAGCGTCCTCACGGCTACCGTATACTTCCTCATCACGCCGATCTCGGTGGCTCAGAGTGAGTTGCTGGCACGTACGTCGCCTACCATCTACGACGTCCTCATTGCACTGAGTGGCGGTCTGGCTGGTATCATCGCGCTGAGTAGCAAGAGCCAGCGTACGGGTAATGTCATACCGGGTGTGGCCATCGCCACCGCGTTGATGCCACCGCTGTGTACCGTCGGCTTCGGTATCGCTACGGCCAACTGGGCCTATGCTGCAGGAGCGCTCTATCTCTTTGTGATCAATACGATCTTCATCGCCTTCTCTACGCTCATTGGCGCCATGTTTATCATGAAGTTCAGCAAGAAGGCGTATATGGATCGTACCAAGGAGACGCGCGTCAAGCGAGCTATCTACGCCATCGCCGTCATCACCATGATACCGGCGGTATTGCTCACCATCGGTATGGTGCACGAGACGTACTTCGAACAGCGTGTCAATAACTTCATCAAGCACGAGCTGCACTTCCCGATGACACAGGTCATCAACCATCATGCCAACTATGACACACAGTCGTTTGACGTGATGCTGATCGGCAATGAGGTGGATTCGGCGACGCTCAACATCGCACAGGAGCGCCTGCCACTGTATAAGCTCGATGGAGTGGAGATGAGAGTCTTCCAGGGGTCACAGAGCGCCGACAATGAGTCGTTCCGCGAGATCCTGGCCAGCGACAGCAAGGAGCTGCACCACGCTGAGGCGATCATCGCACAGCAACAGGCTCATGTGACCGAGCTGGAGCAACAGCTGCAGGCCTATACCGGATTGGGTGAGCTCGCACCACAGATCTTGCATGAGGTGCAGGTACTCTTCCCGCAGGTCAACAGCGTGGCGCTGGCACAAGGTTCGGTGGCTCAGACGGACACCTTGCAGACGCAGGTCCTCGCATTGATCACCGCTAAGGCTGCACTCCCTAAGACCGACAAGGAACGCCTCACACAGTGGCTCCAGGAGCGTCTGGGACGTGATCAGATACGTATTGTGGTGGAGTGACCGCTTGTACTTTGTTGCCCAATGTGAGTATATTCTTGACCAAAGGGAATAAAAGTATAGGAAAAAGCAAAGAATGATGATACAGCGTATTGATTTTGTCAGTATCTTTGCACCATCAAAACACATTTATAAACGTATACGATATGAAAAAACTCTTTGTTGCCCTTTTGGCTTCTGCATTCGCAATGAGTATGCAGGCGCAGGGTTTTGCTGATTTCTCGAAGATGAACTTTGGCTGCGATGGCAATAGCATCACGGCTGGTAACCAGTGGTCGGCTACGGTGGTGGAGAAGCTCGGCTTCGCTACTCATCATAATGTGGCTGTAGGTTCGGCTACCTGGGCCTGCCATGCAGATACTCAGGATTATGGTTCGGAAGGCTTTGCAGGTATCTCTGCAGGCTGGGAGCCAACAGACGATGCACACGAGATGCAGATGCGCCATAACAATACGTCGAAGGTGCATATCCAGAAGTTCCTCGCTGAGGTGGAGTCGGGTGAGTATCCTGCACCGGATGTATTCGTGTTCTCTATGGGTACCAACGACAGCAAGTACGGTTCGGCTGAGGAGGCGCTGAAAGGTAAGAGCCTCGATGAGGTGGATGTGACTACCATGGCCGGTGGCGCTCGTTGGGCCATACAGACCATCATAGAGCGTTTCCCTGACTGCCGCGTGTTTGTATGTACACCTATCCAGGCTTCGCGTCCAGAACATAACGAAGGAAACTTGAAGAAGATCGAGATCCTGAAGAAGATCTGCCAGGCGCTGTCGGTACAGATGATCGACTGCTACTCGGAGTGTGGTATCACCGAGAAACTGGAGGACGGCGAGGGTCATCGCTACCTGCGTGACGGCCTGCATCCTGACCAGCCAGGCCAGCAGCTGATGGGTCGTTACATTGCTAAGGAGATCAGAAACAACTACTTCTAATCTCTAGGTTCTGGCAATATGAAAAGATTCTGTTTTTCTGCATTGGCAGCGTTGACGATCGTTGGCGTTGTCTCTGCACAGGACTACCATGTGACGATCAATAAGGAGTCTGGTATCTATCAGAAAGGCGAGAAGGCCGTAGTCACGATGCATGCAGACAAGGCGCTGACTGACTCGCTGACGTTGCGTATCTCTGAGAATAACCATGTGGTGAGCGAGACTCGCATCCTGCCTAAGACGACCGACTACCAGGTGTATGCCAAGGCGTATGACCAGACTTGCGCCGTGATGGTGGAGATTGTACAGGCTGATGGCAAGATGAGCGGCGCTGGCTTTGTAGTGGCTCCTGAAGGCTTCAGGGGTGGCTATGCGGAGCCGGCTGACCTGATGGCGTATTGGGACAATCAGAAGGCGTTGCTCAAGGCTTTGCCTATGCAGGTGAAGACGACCGCGCTCGAGGTGCCAGAGTGGGCCAAGGGGAAGTATGACTGCCAGGATCTGGAGATCAACTGTCTCGGTCCGGCGCCTGTACGCGCTTATGTGTCGAAGCCGCTGGAGGCTAAGCCGAAGTCGTTGCCTATCATCATCATGTGTCGTGCAGCTGGCGACAAGGGTAACTGGTGCCGCTGTCAGGTAGGCGAGTGTGTAGGTAATGCAGCGCTCGGTAATGGCGCGTTGAGCCTCGACCTGAATGCACATGGCTATCTGAATGGCCAGTCGGAGGAGTACTACCAGATGCTGGAGGACGGTATGCTGAAGGATTACTTCGAGTATAACGCCTACGACCGTGAGACTTATTATTTCAAGGGTATGTATCTGCGTCTGCTCCGTGCCATCGAGTATATGACTCAACAGCCGGAGTGGGATGGCAAGCGTATCCTCGTGATCGGTGAGAGCCAGGGTGGTGGACAGGCGGTGGCTGCTGCAGGCCTTGATCCGCGTGTCTCGGCTGTGACGCTCAATGTGCCAGCGATGCAGGACCTTGGCGGTACGCGTGCTGGTCGCCGTGGCGGTTGGCCACATCCTATCGAGAATCATCAGGATCTCAGCCAGGAGATGCTTGACGCTTCGCTGCCATACTTCGATGGCTCGTTGCTTCTGGCTCACTCTAATGCAGAGATCTTCTGCGAGATCGGTCTCATCGACACCACCTGTCCTCCTTCTGCTGTCTGGTCTTCGCTCAATGCAGCCAAAGGCAAGAAGACCGTCAAGTGTGTACCTTATCGCACTCACGCCTGGCCAGAAGGCTACTGGCGTCCGATATGGGAGAAGGATTATCTGAAGCCACGTCAGGAGTTTATTGCTAACTATTTGAAATAAACGAAAGGGGTTCTCAAAACGAGAATCCCTTTCGTTTATTTTGTGAATTTCAACATCAATAAAATGCTTTGTTGTGAATATTTCGCTGTTTTTTTGTCTATCTATCAAAGAAATACACACTACTTGTGTTAAATCATTACATAAAAAGACCAATCTATCAAAATATTCCTTATATTTGCAGCCGAACAATTTTTTGAAGGTAGATACACCTTCTGATAGAACAACAATTCTAAAAACTAACTATTACAAAACAGAAACACTACATAATATCATATTGAAGCAAAGCTATTATTTCGCGTTTAGCAAAGGTGCCTAGGAAACAACTTTGGAATAAATAACAGAAGTAATACTGTAATGAGGATTCTGCCTTTTAATGGAGGTGGTATCTTCTACTACTGATATAATTAGTTAGCTTTTATCCCTTCGGGGGTATGGGCTTGTATTCTTATCAGTAGTAGAGGTTCCATTCCTAGGCACGCCTCTTAGCTAAACGCATAAGAAGAAAGTTCATGCCCTCTTTTTTTGTGCGTATAACAAAATTTTATGATTATTATGTTGTAAAATACAATTATATTAAACTATAATAATACATCAAAATTATGGAAGAAATGAAAACTTGTCCTTATTGCGGGGAGGAGATTCTCGCAGTTGCTAAGAAATGTAAGCATTGTGGTGAATGGCTGGAGAAAGAACCTACTACTAGTACATTGAAGGAACTGGTAAATGTGACTGAGGTAGAACCTCAAGCAGAGATGACGGAAGAAGATCGTGCGTATTTTGATCGCGGATTCATCCCTTTCTATAGCGAACGTATCTGGAAATTGTATCGTTTCAAAAGCGAAGGAAGTATCTCAAGAGGAGAGTATTGGAAGTTTGCGTTGATTACGGGCCTGACACTGCTTTTTGTAATGAATATGTTCTCTGCTTTGGTAGAATTCTATATTTATATAGGTGCAGGAGAGAGTGCGCTTGCTTCTCATAAAGTAACGACATTTGTTAGCTGTATAATACTTTTATTAGTCACTTATACATGCACTTGCATGGTAATACGCCGACTTCACGATATTGGAAAGAGTGGCTGGTTGTCAATACTGGGCTTTATCCCTGTTGTGAATATTATCCTGCTGGTGTTCCTCTGCCAGAAAGGCAAAGCAGTTGATCCAAAAGCAAAACTTACGACCAAAGATACTATCTCGCTTATCGTTCTCGCTGTACTTATTCTTATCATGTTTTTTGTGTCGCAGAGTTTGTATGTAGAGAATGTAAAGAATGGATTTGGAGATGAAGATGAAATTGCCGCAATGCAAGCCCGAGTGTCTTCAACCGATTCAGTTGATAAGTCTTCTTGGATGAATACAGGTTACGGTTTCCGTATTCCATCTGACTTCCAGCGACAAGAGTGTCCAGATATTGACATCGTAGAAGGAGCCGTTTGGTCAACGTATAATATGGAAGTATGCTACTGGGAGTTGGGTAGTTGGGCAACTGTTGTATATCCGGATGCCGGCCATGTTGTCGGATCCGTAGAGCAGATTGCAACCGTAACAAGTTATGGTGATACGGGAATCTACTCGGGAACGACAGACTTAGGTCGTGAATTCCTGATGAAAATTATTTACGACAACCACTCTGTACATGTTCTGTCGGTCATCTATGACGAGGAACTTGAAGAAGAAGATATAACAACACTTGGCGGACTTACGAATGAGGTAAGAGATTGGGATCTTTAATGATGTAGAACCATTGAAAAATACAATGATTATGAGAATACATATAACTAAATTTGTTCTGCTGGTTGTTCTCTTTCTATCTATTGTTAGCATAGGACATGCCCAGACTCATAAAACCTACTCTGGCGTTTATCCCGACAATCGCAGTCAAAGCTGGGAAGGGGAAGCCACTTATACCTATTATGAGGATGAGATGGGGCAACGAATCTATGATGGAAACTTTACATATAACATCCATTTGCTGGGTACAGATAAGGCAACGGGCAGATACAAGAACAATGTGAAGGATGGTAAATGGACTTACACCAAAAGTCTGGACAGTACTCCACGTGTTATTGTGACAGAGGAATATAAAAACGGCATGTTGAACGGCCCGTTCAAATATGAAGAAAGGGATAAGTCAAATCGGTTGTTGAAATCTATATATGCCACATTTAAGGATAATGGTCTCGTTGGTGAATATCAATACAAAAGTGGTACGGATACCTATATCACGGGGCAGTTTGATGAAGAAGGTCGCAAACAAGGCAAATGGGAGCACCTTTACATAGGTAAAGATAAGTATGTCTTTATGTTCGAAAACGATGAATGTAAAAAATCTTTTAAGTCAGATGTGCGTACTGGTAGTGTCTCCCAAACTGATTTTTCGATCATAGATGAATACCTACAAAAACATATCCTTCTAGATGTAGAGAGAATGGGAAGAGCCGGAACTGCAGAGATGACATGGTACTCAAAGAGTTTTGCGGTTAACTTAAAACCAGTGACGGTTGCAGAGAAGACAGAGAGACTCTCGCCTAAGTCTGAGGGTGAAGCTAGTAATGCTTTGACTTCGCCTATGTCTAGTGACGAAGTACGCAAAGCTTTGAATGAATATATCAACAAGAATCTTCGATATCCAGTTTCTGCTGAAGAAAAAGGAATACAGGGGCGCGTTACACTTCTTGTCGAAGCTGATTTGGATGGTTCCCCGAAGGTTGTTGAGGTGCTTCATGGAATAGACCCTTCTTTAGACGCTGAGGCTATACGCTTGATAAACAATATGCCTAAGTGGTTGCTTAGGGAAAATACGCGCGAAGCTATTGACGGAAAAATCACTATTCCTATTACATTCAGACTACAATAATAACCGAAATGTCTTTCGCTTTGGTATAACTAATAAATCAACAAAAGCCTCCACTTCCGCTAAGGATTGTGGAGGCCTTTTCTATTTTTACATTAATATTGAATGTGAAAACAGATGGTTACGGTTCTTTAATCAAAGCAGTGAAATCTGACCAATCTTCTACTTTGTAACCCCTTATGTCTCGAACAGATTTGCAGAACCAATCGATTTTCTTGAGCGTCATCATGGCATTAAAAAGCGCAGTTAAATCTGAGGTTCCAGACATATACGTGCTGCCCTGAAACCAGTAGAAGCCACATTTTTCAAGGGTCTTCTTGATTTCAAGGTAAGCTGGGTTGTAAGGCTCGCCATAGTACTGCTTAAGCAGTTTTATGTCCATGTCGAAGCTAAGGGCGTATCCGTTCATATTATGCGACCTTCTCGAAATAGTCTTCTACGTCCCAAAACACGTCACCATTTTCCATTCGGACAACAATGACGGTGCCGCGCCACGGATTATCTTCAACTTCGATAATCTGTCCTTTTTCCCAATCTGGATAATGTGTCACCTGAGGTGAAACCATTACATAATCATTCTTTGCCATAATTCAAGCTTTTGTTGGTGCAAAGATAGATGATTTCTGCATTGAAACCAAATATTAGTCCGTAATTCTTGATAAAATGCGCTGAAAAGGAATGAATTTTCCTATTTTGTCCTATTATCAAGACATCTGTCTACTTCTCTACCTTCTTCACAATATGTATACATACCTCATACAGCAGGTATAAAGGTATTGAGACGAGTATCAGCGTGAAGATATCAGGTGGCGTGATGATCGCTGCCAGTACCATGATGCCGAAGAAGGCGTGGCGGCGGTAGCGTGTCATGAAGGTGGCTTTGAGTAACCCCATCTTGGCCAGGATCCAGCTGATGACCGGGAGCTGGAAGACGAGTCCCATGGTGAACGTCAGCGAGGTGAAGGTGGAGATGTAGCTATCGAGCGTGATGATATTCTGCACGGAGGCGTCGACCTGATAGGTACCCAGGAAACGGAAGGAGATCGGGAAGAGGACGAAATAATTCATCAGTACGCCGATCATGAAAAGGACATAGATGCACGAGGTGACGAGGACGGAATACTGCTTCTCGTTGTCGTAGAGCGCCGGACTGATGTATCGCAGTATCTCATATAATATATAAGGAGAAGCCAGCAATACGCCTAAGGTGACCGACGCGCTGACGTGCATCATAAACTGTGCTGAGAGCTCGGTGCTGATGAGCTGGATGTCGTAAGGTTCGAAGTGGAAACTCTCCGTCTCGCCTTGCAGTGACGCGAACCAGGCGGCTATCTGCTCGATGGCGCGGAAGGTGATGAAGTCGCACTCCTTAGGCGCTAACAGCAGGCGGAAAGTAGGTTCCTTGAAGCAGAACACACCGATGGCGCAAACCAGTACCACACCGGCAATACGGAAGATGGATTGGCGCAAGGCTTCCAGGTGTTCGCCGATGCTCATAGTCTCGAGCGGAGTGTTATGTGTATCGTTGTGACTCATTTTGTCAAAAAATGGCCTGAGAATTTGCTTTTGGGAGAATAAATGTGTATCTTTGCCGCTGAAAAAGCAATGTCTTTTTTCTTGCTTTGTTCAAATAGTCAAATAAAAGAAATAAATATGGAATATCAAGATCTTCCAATACTTTTGCTTACAGGCTACCTCGGTAGCGGTAAGACGACTTTGCTCAACCGAATCCTGAGCAACAAAAAGGGAATCAAATTCGCCGTGATTGTCAACGATATCGGTGAGGTGAATATCGATGCTGACCTTATTGAGAAAGGTGGCATCGTAGGCCAGAAGGACGACAGCCTGGTGGCGCTGCAGAACGGCTGTATCTGCTGCACGCTCAAGATGGACTTGGTGGAGCAGTTGCGCGACATTGCACGTATGCGCCGCTTCGACTATATCGTCATTGAGGCCAGTGGTATCTGCGAGCCAGGTCCTATCGCACAGACCATTGTGCAGATTCCGGATATGGGTGCCGATGTCATGGATACTGATACTTACATGCACCTTGACTGTATCGTCACCGTGGTGGATGCGCTTCGTATGCGCGATGAGTTTGCCAATGGCAATGACCTGATGAAGCCAACGATCGGCGAGGAGGACATCGAGAATCTCGTGATCCAGCAGATTGAGTTCTGTAACATCATCCTGCTTAATAAGGCGTCAGAGGTCTCTCCTGAGGAGCTCGGTTGCGTCAAGCAGATTATCCGTACCTTGCAGCCTAAGGCCGAGATCATCGAGTGCGATTATGGCAATGTGGATCTCGATAAGCTCATCAATACCGATATGTTCGACTTCGATAAGGTGGCTACCTCTGCGGCTTGGATTCAGGAGATTGAGGGGGATCCGCATGAGCATGAAGACGAGGACGACGATGAGGATGAGGACGAGCATGAGCATCATCACCATCATCATGACCACGATGAGGAGGATGAGGATCATGTCTGCGATGAGCATTGCCACCACCATCATGACGATGACGACGACGATGAACACGAGCATCATCATCACCATGACCACGAAGAGGAAGGTCATCATCACGGTCACCATCATCATCACCACCATCACCATGACGAAGGTGAGGCGGAGGAGTATGGCATTGGCACCTACGTCTACTATCGCCGCGAACCAATGTATCTCGGACGCTTTGATGACTTCGTGGCTCGTAAGTGGCCTAAGAACATCATACGCGCCAAGGGTATCTGCTACTTCGAAGGCGAGAATGATATGTGCTACCTCTTCGAGCAGGCCGGCAAGCAGGTCTCAGTTCGTCAGGCCGGTCAGTGGTTCGCTACCATGCCAGCGCGTGACCTTGAGATCATGAAGGAGCGTGACGCTAACCTCCGTCGCGACTGGGATGACCAGTATGGCGACCGTATGCAGAAAATCGTCTTCATTGGTCAGAACCTCGATAAGGAGGCGATCAAGAAGGAGCTGGATTTCTGCTTGGTGAAATAAGTTTAGGGTTTAGAGATTAGAGTTTAGAGTAGTCTAAACTCTAATCTTTGCACTCTAATCTATTATCCTTTAACTGGAATATCCTCAATTCTCTGCTGATGACGACCACCAGCAAACTCAGTGTTGAGGAATTCATCCAGACACTGACGGCAAGTCTCCTCGCTGATGAAACGGCCAGGGAAGACAATGACATTAGCGTTGTTATGCTCACGGATCAAGTGAGCGATCTCTGGCTGCCATACCAAGCCTGCACGGATCCCCTGATGCTTATTCAAGGTCATTGAGATACCTTCACCAGAACCACACATAGCGATACCAGGATAGCACTCACCAGCCTCTACTGCATTAGCCAATGCATGGCCGTAGGTAGCATAGTTGCAAGACTCTTCGGTCAAGGTACCATAGTCCTTCCATGCAATACCTTTCTCATCGAGATATTTCTTCACGAACTGCTTCAAAGGAAATGCAGCGTGATCACTTGCTAAGCCAATAAAATTCTTAACTTCGATCATTTTTGTTAGGTGTTTTTTTATTGAAAAAGAACATAAGAACAAAAGGTAATTGCCCCCAAGACAATTTCATGTTCTTATGTTCTTTTTTATATTGTAGAAACCTTGGTAACCATTCCCCTCCTTTTACGGGAGGGGTCAGGGGTGGGTTTCTTACTTCTTCAGCATCTTCTTAACCTGGTTGTATACATTCTCACCAGTGAAGCCGAGCTTCTCGTCGAGCACCTTGTAAGGAGCAGAGAAGCCGAAGCTTGAGAGACCCCAAACCTCACCATCGCCACCTACGAGGCCTTCGAGAGTTACAGGGAGACCAGCAGTCATACCGAACTTTGGCTTGCCTGCAGGGAGAACCTTCTGCTGATAAGCCTTTGTCTGACGACGGAAGAGACCCTCAGAAGGAACGCTTACGATGCGGCACTTGATGCCATCCTCACGGAGCATCTCTGCACCTGCAACGAGGGTAGCAACCTCAGAACCAGAAGCGAGGAGGATAACGTCGTAATCCTCATCTGAACCAGCTACAACGTATGCACCCTGTGCTGCCTGTGAGTAATCGGTACCCTCTGGGAG
>JAZUDJ010000001.1:0-5130 GCA_045639585.1 Bacteroidales bacterium | reverse complement strand
GTGTTAGACTCGGAGGTCGTGGCATCCCTTACACGGTACCGTGGAGGAGATGAAAAAGTGATGGCATCCTCTACACTGTACCGTGTAAGGGATGCCATGATTCTTGAAGGTATTACCCGATTATCCTTTGCGCTTTACGAGCTCATTTGGATTTTCTCCGAAATATTCCTTATAGCATTTGGTGAAATAGCTTGGTGCGGTGAAGCCGACGGCATAGGCTACCTGTGCAATGGTGTCGTCACCCTGAGCGAGGAGTTGCTGTGCACGCTTCAGTCGGGTATTGCGGATGAGTTCGACAGGGGAGTAGTTGGTCAGGGCCTTGCACTTGCGATAGAGCTGAGCACGGCTCATGCCAATCTCATCACCGAGGAGCTCGACGCCGAACTCAGAGTCGCTGAGGTGAGCTTCGATGAGCGTGCGCATCTTGTTGAGGAACTTCTCGTCGATGCTTGAGATTGTGCTGTAATGTACTTCTTTGGCAGGAGCCGCCTCGGCTGAAGCTGAAGGAGAGGCTGCTGCTGCGTCACGATCTGCTGTAGTGTGAGCGTAGGTCGAGTCAGAGAAGTAGTCACGTACTCGGTCGTGGTTCTTGACCAAAGCGTCGAGCTGAGCCATGAGAACCTCGTTGTTGAAAGGCTTAGAGAGGTAAGCGTCAGCACCTTCCTGATGACCCTGCACGCGCTGCTCATCGAGGTTGCAGGCGGTGAGCATCATGACTGGGATGTGGCTGGTGTTGACCTCCGCCTTGAGTCGGCGACAAGTCTCCAAACCGTCCATCACCGGCATCATCACGTCACAGAGGATGGCGTCTGGCACGAGGCGCATGGCCTTGCGGATACCTTCCTGTCCGTTGGTCGCAGTGAAGACGTGGTAGGTAGAACCTAACAGCGTGCGCATCAGGGCCAGAATGTCGGTATTGTCGTCAATGACCAGCACGGCTGGCTTAGGATCGTCCTCCGCGAGTTCCTGAGGCTCAGTACTTTCTGCGAGTTCCATCTCGACCAGCTGGGCATTGAGCGTCACGGCGCGACGCTTCTCCTGCTGCTCAAGGCTCTCGGCAACTTCGCGGATTGGCAGGGTGACGGTGAAGATGGTTCCCTTGCCCTCGCTGCGGTTCTCGACACGGATCTGGCCGCCATGCAGCTCGACGAAGTTCTTGACCAAGGCCAGGCCGATGCCGGAGCCTTCGTGGTGAGCCGAGTCAATCTGGTAGAAGTTCTCAAAGATCTTCTGGATATGCTCTACGTTGATGCCAGGACCGGTATCTCCGATACTCATTATTAAATTATCGCGCGTGCGAGAGAGTCCGACCTCAATGCGACCATTCTCTGGCGTGAACTTGAAGGCGTTGCCCATGAGGTTGAAGAAGATACGCTCCAGCTTCGGCAGGTCTCCCATGGTGAGGTATGAAGAGCCGGTGGCAGGAGTTCCTGTATCTTCGTCCTTGATTTGCAAGTTAAGATGGATATGCTTCTTGAAAGCAAGGCCTTCGAAGGAATGATACCAGCCAGTCACGGAGTCGGCCAGGTCGACGGCCTCCAGATTCAGTTCGAGCTTGCCGCTCTCATACTTGCGGAAGTCGAGGATCTGGTTGACGAGGCGGAGGAGTACCTGTACGTTCTTCTGTGCTAATTGTACAAACTGACTCTGCTCGGCCGTCAGGTTCGTGGCACTCTGCAGCTTCTCGATAGGAGCGGAGATGAGTGTCAGAGGGGTGCGGAAGTCGTGTGAGACGTTGGTAAAGAACATCAATTTTGCCTTGGTAGCCTCCTCAAGTCTCTCGTTAAGCCTTTGCTTAATGTAATACTGGCGATAAAGAACGACGATGAAGATGATGATGAACCCGACAAATACCAGCAAGCCGGCAAGGAGCGCCTGCTCAAGGTTATGCTGGTGCCAGAAATAGTCGATACGACCTTTGAGCATCTGTACGGTATCTACCTCACGGATCACCTCCTGATAGATATTGTCCATCAGTGGAGCGTTGAGCGGATCGACCATATAGGTCTTGAGCGAAGTGTTTCGCTCGAAAGGCTCGCCATTGAGGATCTTGACAGCTGTCTGTATGATGATGTCGCCGCCTGTGGCATAGACGGCTGAGGCTTCTATCTCTCCCTTGATGATGGCCTCGACGCCATTGCCAGGACCGGTCAGACCATCGACACCGATGATGATGATTTCGTTGCCCGGCTGCAGGCGGTTGGCTGCCTGGCGTGCACCGATGGCCATCTGGTCATTCTGTGCCAGAATCATCTGTACGTCAGGATAAAGGCGCAGCAGGCTATCGGCCACGACTTCGCCACGTTCTTTGAAGAAGTTGGCCACGCCCTGATGAATCTCATAGAGGTCGGCTTTCGGACCGAGCATCTCCAGGAAGCCTTCGTGGCGTAGTTCGGCAGGGGTAGATCCCGGAAGACCCAGAATCTCGAGCACCTTGCCGCCTTCTGGCATCATCATCATGAGGTGCTGAGCCATGAGGTGACCGACTGCGCGGTTGTCGCCACCGATGAAGGCGGTGTATCTCTCGCCAGTCACCATACGGTCAGCCACAATGACAGGAATCCCTGCATCAAACGCTTTGGAGACTGCCGGTGTGAGCTTGGCAGCCTCGTTAGGAGAGACGATGAGCAGATCGACGTGCTGGTCGATGAAATAGTCGATATCTGCAGCCTGACGGTTATTGTCGTTATCGGCAGAACGTACTTCGAGTGAGATTTCGGGGTGGAAGAGGAGCTCGCGCTGCATCTCCTCATTGAGCTTGGTACGCCACGCGTCATCACTACATTGGGAGACACCGATGCGATAGGTGCTTGCTGCATTCTTCTGATCACAAGCAGTCAGAAGAAGTGATATAAAGGCTATTAATCCTAATAGGTATTTATGCATGAGTATAAAAAATGGTGTAGGTGAAGATGCTTTTTATTCTATTTATTGATGTGCAAAAATAAGTGTTTCCGATGAGATTTACAAATTTTGACTCTTGTTTTTTTATTTATTGTGTAAAATTAGGGTGCGAAATATATTGCGCATATTGCATTGCGTAAGTAATGAGAGGAAAAATGCGCTAAAAAAAGCGTTGAAAATCTATAAATTAATGACAAAAGAGTAGATTTCTACAAAAAATGAGGTAAATTATGCAAATTAGTGGCAAAAAATTTGGTAGTGTTAAATAAAATAACTAAAATTGCAGCGTCAAAATAGCAAATCTTATACTGAAATTGTCTAGATCGACACTCACATCGTCAAAAAACAATCAATAATAATAATTAAAACACTTATGACATGAAAAGCAGTGCATGCAAAATGAACTGGCTTGGCAAATTGGCGACTCTGTTGGTGACTATCGTCATCAGTGGAGCTATGGCTTTTGCCCAGACAAAAACCGTCACAGGTACCGTCATCGACGACCTTGACGAGCCTATGATCGGCGTGAATGTGTCTGTGAAGGGTACCACCAATGGTACGATCACTGACATCGATGGTAACTATACCATCACCGGCGCCTCTGCAAATGACATTCTGGTGTTCTCATTTGTAGGTATGAATTCCCAGGAGATCAAGATCGGTGATCAGACCAAGATCGACGTCAAGATGGCTGAGGACAGCCAGATGCTTGAGGACGTCGTAGTCATCGGTTACGGTACAATGAAGAAGAAGGACCTCACCGGTTCTGTATCAACTGTAGGTTCAGAGAAACTGCAGGCTGTCCCTGTTGCAAATGCAGCTGAGGCCCTCCAGGGTAAGATGGCCGGTGTACAGATTACTGCTAGCGAGGGTTCTCCTGATGCAAGCGTATCTATCCGCGTCCGTGGTGGTGGCTCTATCACCCAGTCGAACGAGCCTCTCTACATCGTCGATGGCTTCCCTGTAGATAACATCAACGATATCCCATCAAGCGATATCGAGGATATTACCATCTTGAAGGATGCATCTTCTACCGCTATCTATGGTAGCCGTGGTGCTAACGGTGTAATCCTCGTAACTACCAAGAGTGGTAAGGAGGGTAAGATCAACGTCGCTTATAACGCTTATGTTTCTATCAAGAACGTAGCTAAGAAGTACAATGTACTCGGTGCTGCTGACTATGCTCACTGGGCATACGAGCATGCTGCTCTCCGTGGCAATGGTGAGGCTAATCCATCAGCTTATACCAAGTTCTTCGGTAACTGGGATGATATTGATCTTTATAATAATGTGGAGACTATTGACTGGCAGGATCAGACTTTCGGCCGTACCGGTCATGCTTTCAACCACAACATTTCTATCAACGGTGGTTCTGAGAAGATCAAGTATACCTTCTCTTACTCTATGATGGATGATAAGGCTATCATGCTCGGTTCAAACTACAAGCGTGATAACTTCAACCTCAAGCTCCAGAGCAAGCTCAACAAGTCGGTTACACTCGACCTTACTGCCCGCTACAGCAAGACCAAGGTCCGTGGTGCTGGTGCTAACGCCATCAACGATGCTGGCTCTACCTCTGAGTCTCGTATGAAGTACGCTACCATCTATCCTATCATCCCTATCGAGGGTCTTACTGATGCTGATGCAATGGATACCGATCCTGAGTTCAACATGTACAACCCTCTCGACGTTACCTACGACAACGATCAGCGTCAGCTCAAGAAGCAGCTCAACATCAACGGTGCCCTGGCTTGGGAGGTCATCAAGAACCTCCGCTTCAAGTCAGAGTTCGGCTATGATGACTACAGCAGCGAGAACGACCGCTTCTATGGTATGACCACTTACTGGATCAAGAACAACGGTTACGCTGGTGAGCCTTCTCCTGGTACTATCCTGAAGCGTGGCACACGCGAGCGCCTGCGCAATACCAATACTATTAACTACGACTTCGGCAAGCTCCTTCCAAAGGATCACTCCCTGAATGTCCTTCTGGGTCAGGAGTATCTTACCACAAAGAGCAAGAACATGACCAACACCGTCATGGGTCTTCCTACTTCGTTCTCTGCTGAAGAGGCTTGGAAGCTCTCTGCTCTCGGTACTGCAAGCTCTATCAACAACTTCTACAGCCCAGACGATAAGCTTCTCTCTTTCTTCGGCCGTGCTAACTACAACTACAAAGGCCGCTACATGTTGAGCGCTACTTTCCGTGCCGACGGTAGCTCTAAG